>CANQKI010000013.1 GCA_947624355.1 uncultured Clostridia bacterium
GGGAACGTCATCCCGGTGTCCCGTCCTTTTCGCCCCTGTCCCCCTGATTATACCAGGATGCGGGAAAACAGGCAAGGGAGAAACGAAAAAATGTTACAATTTCTTTTCAATTATGTGTGGAAAATATGTTGGAAGTGTGCTATAATCAGGATGAGGCTGGAAGGCGGACGCTTTCCGGAATGTTTTTCCGTGCGAGGATCGTTTATGACCTATGACGTATTGATTATCGGCGGCGGCCCGGCGGGATGCTCGGCGGCGCTGACGCTGCGGCAGCGGGGCAAGACGGTGCTGATGGCGGCCGCCGACGCGGGCGCGCTGGCCAAGGCCCGGCGGGTGGATAATTATCCCGGCGCGGCCCATCAAAGCGGCGGCCAGCTCGCCGCCGCCATGCGGGCCCAGGCGGCGGAGGCGGACGTGGAAATCCGGCAGGCCTCCGTGCAGCGGGTGCTGCCCATGGGCAAAAGTTTTTCCGCCATGATCGGCAGCGACATCGTTTCCTGCCGGGGCGTGATTCTGGCCACCGGCGCGCCGCGGGGCGCATTGCTGCCCGGGGAAAGCGAATTGGTGGGCCAGGGCGTCAGCTACTGCGCCACCTGCGACGGCATGTTTTACAAAGGAAAGGATATGGCCGTTATCGGCGCGTTTCCGGAGGCCGTGGAAGAAGCCAATTTTCTTTCCACCCTGGGCCGGGTCACGTACTTTGCCGAAATTCCCCACGATACCGCCGCCCTGAACGCTTCCATTGTCCAGATGAGCGAAACGCCCAAAGCCCTTGCCCGGCAGGAAGACAAAATCGCCCTGCAAACGGACAAACAGACCCGCCTGTTTGACGGGGTGTTTATCCTGCGGCCGGTCATGGCCCTGTCCCAGCTGCTTCCCGAAGCGGAAGAGGAAAACGGACGCATGAAAACGGACGCGCAGGGCCAGACCAGCGTGCCCCTGGTCTTTGCGGCAGGGGACGCGGCGGGCCCGCCCTATCAGGCCGCCAAGGCCGCCGGGGAAGGCAACATCGCCGCCCTGGCCCTGTGCCGCCTGCTGGACGCCGAAAAAGCAAAAGAATCTGCCAAGGAGGAATTGCCCCATGAAAACACGTAACGCCGCCGCCCTTATCCTGGCCCTGTGCCTGATCTTCTGCCAGGTTTCCCCCGCCGCCGCCGCGCCCATGCGGGATGTGCAGCAGGCCGACGTGCTTTTGCAGGACGCGGGCCTCACTTCCCTGCTGGAAACGGTGCTGGGCGGTGCGGTGCTGCAGAACGTAAACGCGCTGGAAGCAGGCGCGGTGCCCGGCCAGGCCCTGGCCGAAAGCGCTCTGGCCCTTGGCATTGCCCACCTGGCCCTGCCCTATACGGAGGAGGTGTGGCAGGGGCAATCCCCCCTCAGCCTCACTTCGGCCGCCGCCATGCTGGATATGCTCTTCACCACCGGCGGTATTACCTTTGCGCAGGAAATCACCTGCCCGGGCGTCACCAAGTCGGACGCCGGGCTGACCTTTGATTTTTCCGCCCTGGAAAGCATTCCCAACGTGGGCGTGTACGCATACGCCGCTCAGGATCAGGACGGGGAGGCCGTTATCGTCCTGTGCGATCTGTACACCTATTTCGGCGATTTCGGCTCCAGCGCCGAACTGCTGCCCGAGGACGCCATGACCTGGCTCTGCAATGCCCGCGTTTCCCTGCGGCGCGCCCCGGAAGCCGGGTTCGGCTACACGGTGAACGGGTTTGAACTCTCCGATCCGTACATGGACGGCCAGCTTTCCACCTGGGAGCAAATCGAAAATACCGAATTTGAATATTCGCTGAATCTGCCCGCGGCCATCCTGGGCCTGGCGGACGAAACGCCACGCTGCATGGTGTGGCAGAGCGCCGAAGGCGACGCCACGCTGACCGTGGAGGCCTTCGACCAGACGGGAGAAACCTGGGAATCCGCCTTCAATTCCGCCCTGGACGAATTCAGGCAGCAGCACCAGAGCGAGACCGTGACGGAGGAAATGGATTTTGCCCGCTTCACCGCCGTGGGGGACGGGCTGTACATCCTGTGCGTCGTGCCCGCGGAAATGAACTGGTCGTACCGGATCACGCTGGAATTCCCTCCGGAACGCCAGGCGGAATATATGCTGTACGCCGAGTTCATCCGCAATTCTTTCCAGCCCTGGGGGGCGTCCAATGGCTAAAGAAAAAAAGCGCCTCCTGGCAGCGCTGGCAATCCTGCTGGCGGCCGTTGTGCTGACCGCCGTTTTCGTTCACGGCCTGAACCGGTCCGGCGATTCCGAAGAGACGGAAGCGCCGCAGGCAGCGGAAACGTCGGCGCCCACCGCTCCCATTCAGGCGGCGTCCACTTCCCTTCCGCCGGAGGACGGATACAGCGTCTCCAGCCAGGCCGGGGAAATGTATTTCCCGGACGAGGAAAACTGGACGTATCATTTCACCTACGCCTACCCCCATATCGACGCGGACGATTCCGCCGCCATCCTCATCAACGAAACCTTCGACGAGGTGCTGAACGAATGGGCGGCCCTGTACCTGCCCATGTTCGCCGACGCGCCCGACATGATCGGCGAAGGAAAGAACGAGGTAATCCACGGTTTTTCCGTCACCTGCAACAACGGCCGCTTCTTTTCCGTGCTGCTGACCCGCTCCCAGCCCCAGGACGGCAAGACCGTCCTGTCCCTGGAACCGCTGGTGTTTGACGTGAGCGGCGAATATCCCGGCGAAACGCTGACGCTGCGGGGCGTGGTGATGGTGGGCGAATCCTCCGGCCAGCTGTCGGACGCGGTGCTGCCCGTCATCTGGCAGGAATTCCAAAAACTGCAGGAAAGCGGCGTCGCCCGGGCGGACGTGACGGAGGAACAGTTCTGCGAGGAATTTTCCCCCATGGAAAATTTTTACGCCGATGAAGACAACAACGCGGTGTTCTACATCCCGCCCATGCTGCTGACAGAGCCCACTTTCAATCCTCCTTCTTTCACTTTTTCTCCCGCCGAGCTGGAAGCCCTGCTTGGTTCGGAAGAATAATCCCACAAAAAATCGCGGCGCATTTCCAAACCGGAATGCGCCGCTTCTTTACGCCTTACAGCGTCTCGCAGTCGAAAATGGCCTTGGATTGCAGCAGAAGGCCGTATTTCTCCTTCCATGCGTGGTGCACCGGCGACGCGTCCCAGGCGGGCAGGGCGTCCCGGGCCATATCCACCACGACCATGAGATCATACCGGTTTTCCCGGTCCACGCAGTTTTCGATCACCCTGGCCCCATTGACGCCGGGAATCTCCGCCGCCCGGGCGAACAGGGCGGCAATTTCGGGGGTCAGCGCTTTTTTGTCCTGCACTTCGGGGCCGAATTTGGCCACAATGCAATGCTTCATCCGGAATGCGCCTCCTTTTCCCCACTATAGCAGGATTCCGGCCAAAACGCAAGAATAACAGCATGTACAAAAAAATTTTCCCGCGGCGGCCTATAAAATGTCCCGCCGCTTCGTCTATATTGTCGAAGGGAGGTGCAACGCCATGGAGGTTGTCGAGGGCCCCGATGACACCCGTGAAGAACTGTTTGAAGCCCTGGTTAAGCAGTATCAGGGCTTGCTGCTGAAAATGTGCTATGTCTGGCTCTGCGATTTTGACCAGGCCCGGGACGCGGTGCAGGAAACCTTTCTCAAGGCCTACCGTTCCCGGGAAATCCTGAATCATGCGGACAGCGAAAAGGCCTGGCTCCTCACCGTGGCCCGGAACACCTGCCGGGATATGAAGCGCTCCGCCTGGTGGCGGCACACGGATAGGCGGCTGACCCCGGACGATCTGCCCGAGGCCGCCGCCCCCGCCGCCCAGCGGGACCTGGATCTGACCGCGGCCATCCTGGCCCTGCCGGACAAGCTCAAGGACGTCATCCTGCTCTATTACTACGAAAACTTATCGGTTACGGAAATCGCGCAGATTCTGAATATCGCGCAGCCTTCCGTATCCAACCGCCTGACACGCGCGCGGCTCCGGCTGCGGGCCATTCTGGAAAAGGGGGAAGAAGCATGACGGATCAGGAAATCCGCGAAAAGGTAAAGCACGCATTGGACACTTCGCTTTCCGGCCTGCCCGCCGATCCCTTTCTGGCCCGTCGCGTGATCAACACGGCGGAGGCACAGCCGGAGGGAAAAGGAGAAAAGAAAGTGATCCGTAAATTATCCATAGGCCTGATTCTGGCGCTGGTGCTGGTGATGGTATCCACCACCGCCCTGGCCCTGACCAACTGGGACTCCATCCGTACCTATTTTGAATCCGTCCGCGCCATGGCTTCCTCCGGGGAGCTGGACCGCTGGTCGGACGAAGACAAGCTGAAGCTCTTTGACGCCATGCACGCCGCCGGGCTGACCGACGAAAACGACGAACGGGTGATTACCGCCGCCAACACCGCCCTGCCCCTGGAAGAACGCGCCCAGGCGGCGGACGCTTTCATCAGCGAACGGTACGGGGCCGATTATTTCAACAGCCACACCATCGAGGAAATCGAGTTCCCCGAGGAAAACCGCACGGAGGAAGAGCAAAAGGAATTTGACGCGTGGGACGAGGCTTACCGCGCCGCCGAAAACGAGGCCGCGAAGGAAAACCCCCTCATGCAGGAAACCGAAATCTATAAGCACGCCGTAAGCTTCCTGACCGAAGAGGGTTACTTCCCGCCCGAGCTCATCCGCCAGGCGGAAATCACCGGGGAATTTTCCGAAACCGGGGCCGACGTGCCGGGCGGGCACGCGGCCGACGTCTGGATCGTCACCATGTCCATTGACAAGGAAACGTATCTGGCCGGCATGCGCAGCATGAACGCAAAGCTCATGGAGGAAGGAAAATACGATGGCACCGACAGCGTGTTCGATTACGGCGCGTATGAGAAGGACGGCAAGCGCTGCTTTACGTTCTATCTGGATAAGTATGGCAACTATCTGGGGGCCTATGATCAAAACGCTGCCGAGGTGACCGAGGAAAAGGCGACGGAACTGGCCTATGAGGCCATGCGCGTCCGCCTGGGCAAAAGCAAAGAAGATCTGGCCAAATACACTCTCAAAGTGGGCTCCGGCGAAAGCGGCGATTGGGATCAGGCCCTGGGCATGTTCCGGGCGGATTATTATTTCAGCTGGAAGGACGGCGATGCGACGAAATTCTTTGTGGAAATTGACGCCAAGACGGGGACCATCCTTGAGGTCATTGACTGGGAAGAATCCGAACGGATGCGGGAACAGGGATTTGCCTGGCGGGATGAACTGAGGGAGGTTTACGGCAAGGCGGGGCTGATCTGCACAAACCCCTACGATCACGAAAGATACGGCCTTTACGACGAAAACGGCAATTACTTCTGGGATTGGTCCCTGGAAAAGCGGGCGGCTTTCTCCCAAAGCGCCATTCCCCTCTTTGAACAGTTCAAGCTGGATCATCCCGGGCTGGAACAGTATCTGCAGGACGTGGCGGCAGGAAAATATGCGTTTAGCGTGTACGACAACATTTTCATCGTTACGGATCATGTGTACGGCCTGCCTGATGAAAAAGCCATCTCCCAGGAGGAAGCCTTCCGGATTGCGTACGACGAGGCCCTTCGCCAGGGCGCCCGGGCCAGCGACCTGGCGGACAACACCGCCCGGGGTGCGCATACGTTCTATTACGACGTGACCGACCCGGAGCATCCCCTTTGGAAGGTGCACATCAACCTCCTCTTTGGAGACAGCGACGGCAGCCATGTGCTCCTGCCAACCGACCCTGAGGGTTACTTTGTCAAAATCGACGCCTATACGGGCGAAATCGTGGAGGTCATTACCCGCACCGTGGATACGCCTATGCGGGATCTGGTCTGACCCCCGTGTGTCGAAAACAAGTTTTCGACACACGAGCGAGGCAAGAACGCAAAAGCGTTCTTGCCTCGACTCCATCATTTTCCTGTGATGCTTCGCATCACGGCCGGAAAATGATATAGGAAGGAGTCATTCTGACTCCTCCTCCCGCCGGCAAAGCCGGCGGTGCGGATTGAAAATGAAGGGGCTGCGGCCCCTTCATGCATCCCTAAGGATTAGATGTGGTTTTTTTGACAATCTGCCAACGGATTCAATTGATTTTCGTGCCGCAATTGGGGCAGAAATTCACGGTGTTTCCTTCCGGAACGACATATCCGCAATTGGGGCAGGACTGGGCTTTGGGCGCTTCCGGACGGGCGGTGCCGCAATTGGGACAGAAATTGGATGCAACGCCCTCCAGGCCGCAGGAGGGGCAGGTCCAGCTGGCGTCGTTCTCCTCAGCAGGCGCGACGGGAACGTCGGGCGCTGCCGCGGCGGCAGTGTCATCGGACACAGCGATCTGGTAAACGATATACTGCCGGTCCGCATTACGGGCCAGGATCACCGTGCCGTCGGCGGACACCTCCACATCGTACATATAGCGGATCGAACTGCTGAAGGGAACCAATTCGTTGCCGAAGAGATCGACCACGCCGATTTCGCCGTCAGCATTCTGCGCAACGAAGCAGCGCGCAGCAGTACCATAATTTATCTGCACATCGGCATAATGCTCGGGCAGCTCGCCAATCGCGCCGCTGAGCACAACCACGCCGCCCATCAGATCCTTCAAAGTGGCAAACGGGCCCCGCACGGAAGCGGCGCTGTACGCATACACGGGAGGGCAGGTCAACTCGCCCCGGGTATTATAGAAAGCAATTTTGCCGTCCTGGCTGACGGCCTGATACCCGCCGGGAAAAGCGGTGTCGTAAGCGCTTATCTCGTCACATACGCAGGGAATCACCGTATTTCCCTGCATATCGATGATACCGTATTTTTTATCCATCCGGACCTTGACGTAATCATTGTTGATAATGCTGCAGGAATCATACGGCTGCTGGGCGGCGAAGAGCAGGTTTCCCTGAAGATCATAGAAAAAGTTGTTCTTTTCAAAGACGCTGGTTTCCACTTCCTCCTTCGTCAGGGTGCAGCCCGGCGCAAAGGCCACCTGGCCGGTGCCGCAGTGGACGTTGTTGTAGTCATATTCGCTTGAAGTGCGTTCGGAAAGCACCCGCACCGAAAAATCCGGGCTGAAAACCTTTGTATTATCGGTTCCGTTGCTGGAACGCATGAGCAGATAGCTGCCCCTGACGCTGCAATAGTAATTGTTTGTGTATTCGCTGCGGGCCAGGGTGCCCACCTTCGTTCCGTTATAGTAAAAATCCGTGGAATCGATGATGTAGTACGTTTTTGTATTTGTGTTGTAATTGGTGGAATAGAAATCGTTATAATCTTCCGTTCCGGTCGGCATGAGGCGGTATCCCACCAGCCAGTTCGTATTTTCCGAATCCAGGTACTCCGTATGATCGTATTCACAGGGAACGAGAATCTGGCCCGTCCCGGCGTCAATCATGCCGTCTTTGCCGTTCTGAGTAACCCTGCATACGTCCCCTCTGACTGTCAAATCCTGATATACATCGGAAAGAACGTTGCCGTTCCTGTCAACGAGATAATACCCCGATGAATCGCTGACGACAATGTTCCCGGTTGATTCGACCATCTGCGCATATTTCCAATCATGCGCTGCGGTGCTGATGAGAGAATCGGCAGCGGCGGGCTGGACCGTGACAGCCATCAAAAGGCTTAGAACAGCGATGCATGCAAACAGTTTTTTCATCATTTATTCTTCTCCTTTCCCCTGGGCACACCGTTATTTTCCGTATGGATCATTCCCGTAAATACGGTTTGTATACGGATTAAGTGTAACATACATCTTGTTTATTGTAAAGTTTTTTCTGGGAAAAGCGGGAAATGGCTCCGGTGCGGAAAAAAGAGAAGATAGCAAACGCTGCAGGAACGCAAATGTGTTCCTGCAACGTCACAGCTTGTTAAAAAAACAGTATCTCGATTTGGGGATGTATGAAGGGGCCGCAGCCCCTTCATTTGAAATCCGCAGAACCGGCTTTGCCGGTTCGAGGAGAAGTCAGGATGACTTCTACCTCTATCATTTTCTGGCCGTGATGCGTAGCATCACAGGAAAATGATGCAGCCGATGCAGGATCGCTTTCGCGTTCCTGCATCGCTATTTTACTCGCCGGACTGCCAGAAAAGGGACAGGGCGTCGGCGGAACCGTCGTCCTCCTGCTCCTGCCGATTGCCAAAGAGCATCCCGGTAATATCCTCCCACAGCCTGCGGCCGGAGGACGGCGGCTCGGCCTGGGCAATCTGCACGGCCTGCTTGCCCTCCAGCAGCACGCCGTTATTGAGCAGGTCGGAATGGATAGGGATGATGCGGTAGGTGTACACCACGCCCACCTGGGCCTTTTTGTCGGTATAGTAGAAGGTTTCCCCCGCGTTGGAATAGATTTCATTTAAGATGATGCACTCCCCCACGGCGTCCCGCTGGATGCGGTAGAGGCCGGCGTCCTGGGCGGTCATGACCAGAACGGGGTTGCCGCCGCTGTTGTGGGTGACATAGAAGGAGGACAGGGCCCGGGGCGCGCTCCAGACGTTGGAATTTTTCGTGGGCCGGTTGGAGGAAAGAAAGACCTCGGAATAGGTGTACGCCTTGGGGGTGAGGGAGGTGGCCAGCATGGGCTCCCCCGCCCATTCGATGGATTTCGTGTCGATCTTGAGCCACACCATGCCGTCCGCCTGGAGGAAGGCGGGCTTTTCCCGGTCGGCATAGTAGGCGCGGAAGAATTTCGTGGCCAAAGCGGCGGTGTAATCGCCCCCGGACACCCAGCTTTGCAGCTTGTGGTTTTTGTCCGGGTTGTCAAAGCCCATCCAGAAGGCTGTGGAAATTTCGCTGTTGTAGGCGGCCATCCAGATATCCCGGTTGCCGCCGCCCGTCATGTTCACCGTGCCCGTTTTGCCCGCCACGGGGGTGCCCGCGCCGGAGAGCTTGGCCCCCGTGCCCGAGGCTGTAACGGTTTGCAGCAGGCTGGTCATGAGGTACGCCGTCTGGGGAGACAGCACCGTTTCCCCCGCCGTTTCATGGCGGTAGAGCACATTGCCCGCGCCGTCCTCGATGCGTTCGATGAAATACGGGCTGTAAAAGGTGCCGCCGTTGGCAAAAGGCGCATAGGCGGCAGCCAGCTGCACGGGCGACACGCCGTAGGTCATGGCCCCCAGGGCCAGGGACAGGTTCCAGTCCCGGTCGTCCAGCTCGATGCCCGTTTTTCCCAGGTAATCCCGGGCGGCGGCCACGCCGATTTTGTTCAGCAGGGACACGGCGGCCACATTCAGGCTGTTTTTCAGGGCCGTGCGGACGGTGACGTTGCCGTAATAGAGGTTGCCGCTGTTCCGGGGGGAATAATTGCCGAATTTCTGGGGCGTGTCGTTGAGGACGCTGGCGGTCATGTACCCGTAATTTTCAATGGCCGGGGCGTACACAGCCAAAGGTTTCAGGGACGACCCCGGCTGGCGGCGAATCTGCGTAGCCCGGTTGAGGCCCCGCTGCACTTCATAGTTGCGGCCCCCCACAATGGCCCGCACGGCCCCGGTATGCACGTCCACGCAGGCCATGGCCCCCTGGGCCTGGGTGCCGTCGGAGGCGTCGGCGGGAAAATTGTCGGCAGAGAGAAACTGGGTGTCGATGATGTCCTGCTGCTCCGTATCCAGGGCGGTGTAAATATGATAACCGCCCCCAAGCAGCGTTTCGGCCTGGAGACCCAGCAGCGCCTCGGCCTCGTCCAGCACTGCGTCCACGTACCAGCCGTACTGCCCGGCCCGGGCGGTGTTTTCAATGGGCGTCACGTCCTCCGTAAGGGCGGCCCGGTACGCCTCTTCGGACAGCATATCGTTGTCCCGCATGGTGCTGAGAATGTATTCCTGCCGCTCCCGGTTGGCTTCCGGGTGCAGGTGGGGCGCGTAGGCGGAGGGCGCTTTGATCACGGCGGCCAGCACGGCCCCCTGGGCCACGGTCAGTTCGGAAGCGGACACACCGAAATAGGCCTTGGCCGCCGCCTCGATGCCGTAAGCCCCACGGCCGAAATAAATGTAATTCAGGTACATTTCCAGAATCTGATCCTTCGTGCATTTTTGCTCCAGCTGTACGGCCAGGTAAATTTCCTCAAACTTCCGGGCCAGGGTCTTTTGGGCGCTCAGGTGGCTCAGTTTGACCAATTGCTGGGTAATGGTGCTGGCCCCTTCGGCATATTCGCCGCTGCGGAAATTGGCCGCCACCGCGCCCAGAATGCGGATAGGGTCAAAGCCCGGATGCCGGTAAAAGCGCAGATCCTCGGCGGCCAGGAAGGCCTGACGGACTTCGACCGGCACGGCGGCCAGGGGCACGCTGATGCGGTCCTGGCTGCTTTGCACTTTGGCTACGAAATCCCCGTTCCGGTCGTAAATTGCCCCGGTCTGGGGCACATTGACAATTTTCTCGATATCCAGTTTCTGCCAGTTGCCCACGTCAAACGCAAAATAAAAGCCCACCCCGCCCAGTATCAACAGCACGGCCAGGGAAATCAGCACGTTCCGTTTTGTGTGCCGCCGGGGTTTGCCCTCCAGGCGGCGCAGTTCTTTCGCATCCTCCCGGTCGCTCCGCCTGTCCATTTTGCCGATTGCCCGGCCCCATGCCCCTTTTCGCAAGCTTCGCCGCCTCCTTTATCCGCCTGCGTCTATCCTTCCCAGCCTTTCTTTTCCTTAAAGCCGGCAGAATCTGCCAATGTGGCTGAAAGTACCATGGACAAACGCATATCCGGTTTATATACTGGATGCACAGACGGAAAACGGAGGCGAAAGCCGTGAAGAAAAAGAAGCTCGAAGGGCTGATCGTGTTCGGCATGCTGGCCGCGCTGATGGTGCTTTGCCTGCTGTCCGGCGGCGGGGAGGAGGCGAAGCCCCTTTCCTATGGGGAATTCTGGCAGATGGCAGAAAACGGCGGCGTCGCCGAGGTGACGATGGGCGACGGGGAAAACTGGCATGTTCTGCTCGGCGACGGGCAAAAGGCCGTCACGCCCAATCCCCGGGCGGAGGACGGGAAGGAGCGGCTGCTGCGCCTGGGCGTAACCGTGCGGGAGCAGGGGCAAAGCCCGGTGCCGGGCCTTATGTTTCTGGGGCTGCTGCTATGCGGCGTTCTGCTGCTGACCCGGGGACGAAAAGGCGCGGCGGGTATGGCGAAATATGCCGCCGTGCAGGCGGATGAGCGCATTCCGGACGTCACCTTCCGGGACGTTGCGGTATCCCCCCAAACGCTGCAAAGCATGCGGGACCTGGTGGGCTTCCTGCGGGAGCCCGAACGCTTCGCCACCTGCGGAGCGCGGCCTCCCAAGGGCGTAATGCTCTACGGCCCGCCGGGCACGGGCAAAACCCTGCTGGCCCGGGCGCTGGCAGGCGAAGCGAAAGCGCCCTTTTTTGCCATGAGCGGCGCGGACTTCGTGCAGGTGTATGTGGGCGTGGGCGCGTCCCGGGTGCGGGAACTGTTCCGGAAGGCCCGGAAGGCGGGCGGCGGCGTCATTTTCATTGACGAAATCGACGCCATCGGCAAAAAGCGGGACAGCGGCAACGACGAGCGGGAGCAGACCCTGAACGCCCTGCTGACCGAAATGAGCGGCTTTTCCGGGGGCGACAAAATCATGGTGGTGGCCGCCACCAACCGGCTGGATACCCTGGACGCGGCCCTTCTTCGGGAAGGGCGCTTTGACCGGCGCATCGAGGTGAGCCTGCCCGACCGGGAGGAGCGGCTGCGCATTTTGCAGGTGCATGCCCGGAACAAACCCCTGGCCCCGGACGCGTGCCTGGAAACCGTCGCCGCCCAAACCGCCCTGTTTTCCGGGGCGCAATTGGAAACGCTGCTCAACGAGGCGGCCATCCGCGCCGCCCGGGCGGGATGTCAGGCAATCGCCATGGAGCATTTGCAGCAGGCTTTCTTTGCCATTACGGCGGGCGAGGACAGGCCCCGGCAGTTTTCGGAAGCCGAAAAACGGATCACGGCCTATCACGAGGCGGGCCACGCCCTGCTGACCCACATCCTGCAGCCCGAGGCGCGTCTGACCCGGGTCTCCATCATCCCCACCTCCCGGGGCGCGGCCGGGTATTCCATGCATGTGCAGCCGGATAAACTGCTGCACACCCGGCAGGAGCTCATCGCCATGATGGCCGTCGCTTTGGGAGGACGGCTGGCAGAGGAAATGCTGCTGGGAAAGGACAACGTGACCACCGGCGCGGCCAACGACCTGGAAAAGGTCCGGGAAATTTCCCGCTGCATGGCGGAGGAATGGGCCATGGGCGAAACGGGCGACGTGAAATCCGACCGGGCGGCCCTGGAGGAAGAGGCAAGGCGCCTGGGAAAGGATGTGCTGACGCGCTGCCGGGCGGGCCTCGACGCCCTGGCCAAGGCGCTGACAGCGCGGGAATCCCTGGACGGGGACACGGCAGCGCGCATCCTGGACGCACAAAAAGGTCTATAAAAACCGCTTTATTTTCGGTCAGAAAATAGGGGTGTTCAAATGGAAAAAAATGTTGTATAATGATAAATACGAATGTTAAAGAAGGGGGTTGCTGCATTGCGGAAAAGATTGTGCTGCCTGATCATAGCCTGCATAATGCTCTGCCTGAGCCTGGGCGCCCTGGCCGAGGATACGGCCGCGGACGGTTACGTGATGGCGGGCTTTGACGATACCCAGTACCGGGACTGGGACTCCAACAAGTTCTTTTCGCGGATGGAGGAAAAGACGGGCGTCCGCTTTTCGTATCGGCAATATAAAAACGAAAGCGATTGGACGGCGGCCAAGGAGGCCATGCTCCGGGGCGGCGACCTGCCCGACGTGCTTTTCAAGGCCGCCCTGTCCTCCTCCGAAATGATCGAAATGCGGGAAAAGGGCGTGCTGATTGACCTCAAGCCCTACCTGGAATCCTGCTGCCCCAACCTGTGGGCCCTTTTCCAGGCGCATCCCGAATACCTGGACGCCATTTCCCTGCCGGACGGCAGCGTGGTCGCCCTGCCCTATATCGTGTCCATCCCCATGCAGAATTACATGTGGATCAATAAGCAGTGGCTGAAAAACCTGGGGCTTTCCGAGCCCACGACGGCGGAGGAACTGGTGCAGGTGCTGGAAGCCTTCCGGGATCAGGACCCCAACCGCAACGGCAAACAGGACGAAATCCCCTTCGGGTTCCTGGGGCCCTTCGACCTGAAATTCCTGGCCCACGCCTTCGGTATGGTGGCCAACGATTACAATATTTTCGTCCGGGACGGGGAAGTATGCTTCATGCCCCTGGAGGAAAACTACCGTCTGTTCGTCACCTGGTGCCGCGATCTGTATGAAGCCGGGCTGCTGGATCAGAACGGCTTTACCGCCAGCAGCGCTGCCCGGCAGGTGACGGATTCCAACCAGCCCGCCACCTACGGCGTGATTCTGGCCCCCCTGGCGGCCGATGTGTTCCGGGTGGACTGGAGCACGGATTACGATATCCTGCAGCCCCTCGTTTATGACGGCGCGCAGGTTTACCGGGATTTCGCGGGCCAGGTGCTCCGGGGCACCTTTGCCGTGACCAGCGCCTGCCAGGACCCGGAAAAAATGCTTCGCTGGGTGGATTACCTCTACAGCGAGGCCGGCTCCGTGCTGGCCTCGGTGGGCCTGGAAAACGAGGATTACCTCATTGACCCGGACGGCACCTGGCGCCTTTCCGACGCCACCCAGAACAATCCCTACTTTACCGTATCCTACCTGATCGACGGCGGGGCCACCATGCCCGGTATCCAGTCGGACGGTTTCCAGCGGCGCTTCAGCGGCACTTCCGCCCTGCAGGAAACCCTGGACCGGCAGGAAAAGGTGAACGCTCTGTGCGTGCGCCCCTTCCCCGTATATTCCCTGACCCGGGCCCAGGCGGACACCGCGGCGGCCCTCCAGGAAAAGATCGGGTATCTGGTGGACATGCGTCTGGCCCAGTGGGTGCTTGGCGAAGAAGAAATTTCGGATGAATCCTTTCAGCGGTTTTACAATGAACTGGAAGAAGCGGGGCTGCCGCAGTTCCTGGCCTTCTGGCAGGATATCCTGAACGGCCTTTGAGGAGGAACATACGATGGATTGCTATGCACAAATGCTTTCCAAGCTGAAGCACACCCCCGCCATGGAGCGATTTTCCGAAGTTTACGGCCACCGGGAGGGGGAACTGGCCCGGCAGTTGACCCGGTATTCCCGCCTGGTGAAGCTGCATGAGGATATTTTCCACGCGGACGTGTCGCCCCTGTATATGGTGAGCGCCCCCGGCCGCATCGAAATCGCCGGCAACCACACCGATCACAACAACGGCCGGGTGCTGGCCGCCGCCGTGAACCTGGACTGCGTGGCTTGCGTATCCCCCCGGGACGACGACACCGTGCGGGTGCACAGCGAAGGCTTTCCCGACATCGAAATGACCCTGGATAATCTGGACCCCGTTCCTGGGGAGGAAGGCACGTCGGCGGCCCTGGTGCGGGGCGTGGCGGCCGGAATGCGGCAGCGGGGATACCGGATCGGCGGCTTTGACGCGGCGGTGACCTCGGACGTGCTCAGCGGCAGCGGCCTTTCCTCCTCGGCGGCGTACGAAGTGATGGTGTGCGCCATTTGGGACGCGCTGTACAACGGCTTCGTAGTGGATTCCACTGTGCGGGCGCAGATTGCCCAGTATGCCGAAAACGTCTATTTCGGCAAACCATCCGGCCTGATGGACCAAATGGCGTCCAGCACGGGCGGCCTGGTGGCCATCGATTTCAAGGAAGAAACGCCTAAGGTGACGCCCCTTGCCTTCCCCTTCTATGACAAAGGTTATTCCATCGTGGTGGTGAACACCGGCTCCAGCCACGAGAACCTGACGGGGGAATACGCCGCCATCCGGGAGGAAATGCAGGCGGTGGCCGGGATGTTCGGGGAGAAGGTGCTGCGGAATGTGCGGCCCGATCAGCTGTGGCAGCGGCTGGGGCCCGTGCGGGAAAAGCTGGGCGAGCGCGCCGTGCTGCGGGCCTTCCACTACATCAGCGAAAACGAGCGGGTGAAGCAGCAGGTGCAGGCCCTGCAAAAGGGCGAACTGGAAACCATGCTGCAGAGCGTGATTGCCTCCGGGCGCAGCAGCTGGATGCTGCTGCAGAACGTCTATCCCGCCGGGATTCATCAGCCCATGGCCCTGGCCCTTTCCATGGCCAGCATCATGCTAGAAGGCAAGGGCGCCTGGCGGGTGCACGGCGGCGGCTTTGCGGGCACGACGCTGAATTTCGTGCCCAACGACATCACCGAAACCTTTGTGCACCGGATGGAAAACGTATTCGGCGAGGGCTCCTGCATCATTCTGGATGTGCGGCCCGCCGGCGCGGCCCTGGTGTTTTCGGTCAACACGCGGAAATAACGAAAAGCGCGGCGTCCATCCCTTTTCGGGTGCATGGACGCCTTTTTAAGCGGAGGCGGCATGGGAGAATTCTGTCGGTTTGCGGGCGAGCGCCTGATGCTCCTCATCGTGCTGGCGCTGATGGGCGCATTTCTTTGCGAAATCGGCAGAATGCGGCCCGAAACGGCCCGCCGCCTGGGCCGGGTGCTTTTGTGCGTGTGGGGCGCGGAGGCCGCCCATGTGCTGCTGAGCGGTCTTATGTATTTCACCGTTTACGGAAACGACGGTTTTCCATCCCCCGAAACCATGTTCCGCACCGGTTCCCTGGAAAAAATGTACGACGCCCTGCGGACGCCCGCATTTTTCGCGCCCGTGTCGGGTGCGCTGGCCTGGCTGGGCCACGGCATCGGCAAAATCCTGTTCAATCAATATGTGCTGGGGGGCTTCCTGCTTTCGGAGGGCATGACGTATGTTTCCTGCTGCCTCCTGGAGGCCCGGCTGCGGGAGCGGTTTTCGCCCCGGGCCGCCCTGCAGGGCGTGCTGCTGGCGTGCCTGCTGCCAGGGGCAATTTTTCTGTATCTTCCCGGTTGGCCGCCGCTTTTGTTTCTGGGAATCGCCGCGCTGCTTTTTGTTCTTGGAAAAAGGCTGCCGAAAAAAGAAGGAAAAGCGCTGCCCTGCGAGGAATATCTGCTGCTGCTCTCCGGCATCCTGACCGCGGCAGTGGATTACGCCCTGATTTCGGGCAGGATATAGGGAGGCGGCGGAAATGACGAAAAAACGGCTGGCCGCCTGGCTCCTGGCCGCTTTCACCGGCCTTTCACTCCATTATTTGCTGCTTTTGATTGGTTGCCTGATTACGAAGGGCAACCTTTCCCCCGCCTCTTTCCTGGCCCTCATGACCGAACGGCTGACCCAGCCCGGGGACGCCGTCCGCTATCTGGACATCGCGCAAAACGGCTACGTGGCCGAGGGAGAAAACGCCATCAACCTGGTGTTCTATCCCCTGTACCCGTTTCTGGTGCGGTTTCTCAGCCTGGGCACAGGGCGGTATGCCCTGGCGGGCGTTGTGCTGTCCCACCTGTGCTATGCGGGGGCGTGCGCCATGCTGTATGAGCTGCTGCGGCTGGACGGCGGCCCCCGGGAAGCGTTCGGCGGCGTGCTGCTCATGAGCGCCTGGCCCTTTTCCATGTTCGTCTTGGGCGTGTATTCCGAAAGCCTGTTTCTGCTGCTGAGCATCGGCTGCCTGTACTGCATGCGCAGGGACAGGATGGCGGCGGCGGGCATATGCGGGTTCCTGGCGGCACTGACCCGGGTGCAGGGCATGCTGCTGATTTTTCCCCTGGTTTACACTGCTGTACGCCGCGTCTGCCGGGAAAAGCGGTTCCGGGGGCGGGATATGTGCGCCCTGCTGCCCATAGGCGGGTTCCTGGTATACCTGGTCATCAATTACACCCTTCACGGCGACCCCTTCAAATTCCTGGAATTTGAGGCGGGCGAGCCCTGGTACCAAACCACCCAATGGTTGGGAAAGACCCTGGCCGACCAGGCATCCATGACGGGGGAATATCCCGGCCTGGCCCCCTACATTTACGTACCTCAGCTGGTTCTGTTTTTCTTTTCGGCGCTTGTCCTGCTGGCCGGGCTTCGGCAAAAAGCGCCGGTGGAATACGTGCTGTACGGGGCGGTGTACCTGGGGTTCACGTACCTGTCCGGCTGGATGATCAGTGGCGGACGGTACTTACTGGGGTGCGTGCCTCTGTTCCTGATCCTGGCCCGGGTGCGGACGCCGGCGGTCCGGTATATCCTTTTCACCCTGGAAGGCATGCTGTTTTTCTTCTATAATCTGCTGTTTCTGATGGCCTATGCCATCATGTGACGAGCAAGGAGCGTTTCATGAACCGAACAATCACCTATTCCCCCGAGGAAACCCGGGCCCTGGGGACGCGGCTGGCCGCGCATCTGCGGCCCGGAGACGTGGTGCTGCTGGACGGGAATCTGGGGGCCGGAAAAAGCGAATTTGCCCGGGGCGTCGCCCGGGGCCTCGGCGTTGCGGGGCCCGTACCGAGTCCTTCCTTCACCATCCTGAATGTGTACGAGGACGGGCGCTGCCCCCTGTATCATTTTGACTGGTACCGCATCGAAAGCCCGGAGGAAATTTACGAAATGGGCCTGGACGAACGCCTGGGAGGCGACGGCGTGGCCCTGGTGGAGTGGAGCGAACGGGCGGAGGAATGCCTGCCCGAAAGGGCGCTGCGGGTGCGCCTGATCCCCCTGGACGGGGACACCCGGGAAATCGAATTTCTGCCCGAGGGCGGCTTTGCATTCAAGGAGGAATGGCTGGGATGATTCTGCTTCTGATCGATACCTCAGGCCCGGTGGCGGGCGCCGCGCTGGTGGAAAACGGCGTGGTGCGCTATGAAAGCATGGCGGTGAACGCCTTCACTCATTCCCAGTCCATTCTGCCCATGGTGGAGGAAGCGTACCTGCGGACGGGCCTTTCACCGGAAAATACCGATTATTTCGCCGTCACGGTGGGGCCCGGCTCCTTCACGGGGGTGCGCATCGGCGTGACCACGGTGAAGGGCCTGGCCCACGCGGCGGGCAAGCCCTGCGTGGGGGTGGACGCGCTGGAGAGCATCGCATACGGGGTGCAGCCTTTCCCCGGCATCCTCTGCCCCATGCAGGACGCCCGGGCAGGGCAGGTGTACGGCGCGCTGTTTTCGGGTGTGACCATGGAACGCCTCATGCCGGACACGCCCATGGCCCTGGAAGATTATTTGCAGAAGGCGGCCTCCTATGGGCAGCCGCTGCTCTTCCTGGGGGATGGCATGCCCGTGCACCGGGAAAAAATCGCGGAAACGCTGGGGGATCAGGCACGGTTCGCCCCGGCGCATCTGGCCTATCTTCGGCCCGCGTCGGCGGCCATGCTGGCCTGGGAAAAGCGGAATGAGGCCGTGGATTACCTGACCCTCCAGCCCCTCTACCTTCGCGCCCCTTCCGCAGAGCGGCGGCGGAACCTGGTGGAGGCCGCCCATGGCTGACATAATCATCCGCCGGATGACGTTGACGGACGTCCCTGCTGTTCATGCCGTGGAAAACGCCTGCTTTCCCCGGCCCTGGACGCTGGAAGATTTTGAAAAGGAAATGACGCAGAACGTGTGTGCCCGGTACCTGGTGGCCGAGGCGGACGGAAAAATCATCGGCTTTGCCGGGGCGTGGATCGTGCTGGACGAGGCCCATGTGACTAACATTGCCGTGCTGCGGGAATACCGGGGCATGGGCATCGGCAAAAGGCTCACCGCCGCGCTGCTGCAGTATGCCGCCAACCTGGGCGTCGTTTACGCGACCCTGGAGGTGCGCAAAAGCAACGCCGTCGCCCAGAACCTGTATAAGAGCCTGGGGTTTGTTTACGTGGGCACCCGCAAGCGCTATTACGAGGACAGCGGCGAGGACGCGCTGATTTTCTGCCTGGAGCATCTGCCCGCCCCCGACCCCGATTTTGCCGAGGCCGAAACGGTGACTGAATAATATGAGCGTCACGGAGGAAAACATGGAAATCAAGATACTGCCCGGCGATTTTACGGTGTGCCAGGTAAAAGATTTTTCCCAGGTTTCTTTGGATTCGGAATACTGCTTTCTTGGGAAAACGGACGAAGAAAATTCCCTGGTGTGCCCGTCGGACGCCGTGCCGGACAACACCGTCCTGCGGGACGACGGCTGGCGCGGCTTCCGGATTCAGGGGACGCTGGATTTTTCCCTGGTGGGCATCCTGGCCAAAATTTCGTCCGTGCTGGCCGAAAACGGCATTCCGATTTTCGCGGTATCCACGTACAACACAGACTATGTTTTCATCAAAAAGGAACACTTCCCGGAAGCACTGGGCGTTCTGTCTCATTCCGGATACAGGATTGTGGACTGATGATTTTCCGTTGATTGCTCCATGAAAAAAGACCGCTGGCCCGCCGGTTTCCCGGCCAAAGCCAACGGTCTTTTTCATATAGTTTTATAATGCCCGGTACGCCGCGTCCACGCTGATTGCCTGGGCGTCAAAGGGCAGGAAGGCAAAGCGGAAGGTGCGGGGGGCGGTCAGGTACAACCGGTCCTGCTCCTCGGGCTCGGGGCCGCAGGAATTGGTGCCAAGCGGGCCCATGGCCCCGTCGATGAGCCAGGTAACTTCCTCCGTGCGGCCCAGCTCATAGGTGTGCTCAGCGGCGGTCAGCATTTCAGGGGTGTAGTGATGAACGCTGAAGGAGAAACGCTCCCCCGCCGCCATCAGGCCGATACCCCGGGCGTTCAGCAGCGCGGCAAAGGCCGTATCCTCATGAGCGCCGTTTTCCTGGGGGCGCACATAGGGCTCGTGTGTGTCGTCCACGGTCATTTCATAGCGGCCGATGAAGGCAGCGGTCTTCTTGTCGGGATAACTTTCGATGGGGCCGCGGCCCTGCCAGATCAGGCGGTCAAAGCCCGCGGGCAGCGAAAGGCGCATCCCCAGGCGGGGCAGGTATTCCTTGATTTCCCGGAGGGGCGCATAGGTGATTTCCAGAGCAATTTTTCCTTCTCCCGTGACAGTGTATTCCTGCGTCACCCGCAGCAGCGGCGGCATGACCTTCATGCCGTACACTCCCGAAACCGTCACGCGCACCGCGCCGTCCTTCTCTTCCGCCTCCAGCCGGTCGTTGCGGCACAGCAGCTTATCCAGGCCCATGCCGCTCCACTTGCCCGCCATGGACCAGCCGTTGTCGTTGTCGGTGGGAGCGCGCCAGAGGTTGACCTGCACGCCCTTTTGCAGCAGCTCCACCCCGTGGAAGCGATAGCCGCTCATGCCCTCCCGGTCAAAGGACACGCAAAAGTCCGGGCCGGACACGGTATAGCCCCCGTGGGTCTTTTCCAGGGTCAGCTTTCCCCTGGGCAGGGCAAGGGCGCTTTCCGGCCGGCCCAGGGTCAGGGGAATCTGCTCCCGGGCGACCACATGGCCTGCCTCGCTCCAAGGCGTGGCCTCGGGCTGGGTGAAGGTAATATCCAGCATGGCCCCGGCGGGATATTCCCCCAGGGGCAGACGGATTTCCTGTTCCTGCCCGGCCTCGGCGTCCAGGCGGAACGTGCCCTGGGCATAGGTTTTGCCGCCTTTTTGCACCCGGAAAGCCCCCTGCAGGCCACTGAGCGGCAGGAAGCCGTAATAGTTATGAAAGCGGACAAGGCCCTTTGCCTCGTCCTCCATCCGGGCGCGGACGGGGCGCAGTACATGCCTGTATTCCATAAGGCCCGTGTGGGGCGTACGGTCGGGATAGGTCAGCGCGTCCACGCAGAAACAGCCGTCGTGAGGCCATTCGCCGAAATCGCCGCCGTAGGCGTAGAATTTCTGCCCGTTTTCTTCCTTCACCAGCCCGTGGTCGGCCCACTCCCACACGCAGCCGCCCATGAATCGGTCATTGCTGTAAAACTCCTGCCAGTAATATTCCAGCAGGCCCGGGCCCTGGCCCATGGCGTGGGCGTATTCGCACTGGAAGAAGGGGTGATGGGGATGATCCTCCAGGTGCTTGACCATTTTGTGGATGCCTTCGTACATGCAGCTGTCCACGTCAACCGTTTCCACATTGTGATCCTGCTCATAGTGCAATGGCCGGGCATCCAGGGCGCGCATGGCCCTGCCCATGGCGGCGTGGCAGCAGCCGTACCCCGATTCATTGCCCAGGGACCACATGAAAATACAGGCGTGGTTCCGGTCCCGCTCGATCATCCGCACCCCGCGGTCCACAAACTGGGTTTCCCATTTTGGATCGGTGGCCATATAATCATAGCTTTCAAAGCACACCACGCCGTGGCACTCGATATCGCTTTCGTCCACCACGTACATTCCGTATTCGTCGCACAGGTCCAGGAAGCGGGGATCGTTGGGGTAGTGGCTGGTGCGGACGGTGTTGATATTGTGCCGCTTCATGAGCACGATATCCTTCCGCATTTCGGACACGGGGGTGTAATACCCCAGCGTGGGATGGGTGTCATGGCGGTTGACACCCTTGAACTTGATGGCCCGGCCGTTAAAGAGGAACACGCCGTCCCGCACCTCCGCCGTGCGGAAGCCGATATACGTGTGTTCCGCCTGGCCGGGGATTTCGCAAAGGAGGCCGTAACGGCAGGGCGTTTCGGCCGTCCAGGAGCGGACATTTTTGACCGTGCCCTGAAAACGCGCTTCGCCGTCCACGACCTTCGCCGTTTCCCGGGCGACCACCTCTTCCCCGTCCAGCAGCGTGAACGTGACCATCTCCGCGCCCCGCACCTGGACGGTGACGTCGTACGTGCCGTCCCGGTAACCGTTTTCCAGCCCCGTGCGGGCGATCACATTTTCAATGCGGCTTTCCCCGAAGGACAGCAGGGATACGTCCCGGAACAGGCCGCTCAACCGCCACATGTCCTGATCCTCCAGGTATGTGCCGTCCGACCATTGCAGCACGACCACCCGCAGGTGATTGGCCCCGGGCTGCAGAAAATCCGTAATATCGAATTCGGAACAGAGATGCGGGCCCTTGGCAAAGCCCGCCAATTGCCCGTTCACATAGGCGTAATAGCAGGAGGAAACGCCGTCAAAGCGCAGCACCGTGCTGCGGCCCGCAAAGGCTTCAGGCAGGGAAAAATCCCGGTCGTAAACGCCCACCGGCGTATCGTCCGGCACAAAGGGCGGGTCATAGGGAATGGGAAAGCGCATGTTGGTGTACTGAGGCGCGCCATAGCCCTGCAATTGCCATACGCCGGGCACGTCTATTTTTCCCTGGGCCGCGAAGGGGCCGCCCTCGCCGGAGAGCTCCTCCACGTCCTTCCAGGCCGTGTAATACGTGAAATCCCAGCGGCCGTTGAGGCTCATGAACCAGGGCGACAGGCCGCGTTCGTGGGCAGCGGCGGATTTTGCATCGGGATAAGGCACAATCGTGGTGCGCATGGGCAGACGATTGAGACACAGGCAATTCAGATCCTGAAATTCCGTTCGCATGGTGTATCCTCCGTTCGGCGGAGCAGGGCCCCGCGGTTCCCTTTTTTTCACCAGGGCAGGTAGGTTTATTCTATCATACTTTGTGTTTTTTGTCTGTATTTTGGAAAATTTTTGGGGGACGGTCTGGGGGCTTTGCCCCTCAACCCCACCAGGGGGATGATCCCCCTGGACCCCACTTTTGCGGAACCATATTGACGTTGCTTCCATTTGTGTGCCGCTGTAGCGTTTGGGTACACGGCAGCATGACGGCCCCAGGGCGCCAAGAAAAGGCAGGAAACCTAACGGAGAGAAAGCAAGCTTTCTCCCGCACGGTTTCTCTGCCTTTTCCCCGGATACGCAAGCGTATCCGGGCTGGCGGCGTTCCGCCGCCGTGCCCTGGGCCTGCTTGGATATTTCTTCATTGCATTCGGAACCCCGCAACGCCTTGCGAAGCGCAACGGAAGACAAGTTATGCTTTGCAACAGTGCCGGATACGCCGCAAGAAACAATTTCGTTGACCGTCCGCCGGGGCAGGGCGGCCCCAGGCCGCCAACCGGAGGGCTTGCCCTCCGGAGAAAGACAGAAAAACGCCCGCTCGGGGAGAGCTTGCTCTCCCCCGACGGGCTTTTTCTGCCTTTTGTGCTGCCCCGGCGTCTCATTGCGACACCCAAAAGCAGCAGCGGCACATTGTTTGAATTATACGCTGACTCTGTCCGGCAAATGCGGGGTCCAGGGGGATCATCCCCCTGGCGGGTGGGTCCGGGAGGCACGGAGCCTCCCGGGGGGGCCCTAGCATGGTCTGGGGCAAAGTCCCAAGAAACCCTCTCGAAACCGGTTACCCTTCCGGATAAAAAAATGGTTCTTCCGTCGGCGCGGGAGACGCGGCCGGCACATCGGCAGCAGGCGTGGGTTCAAGGTTTGCGATCAGCGCCGCCGTGGTGGTTTCCAGATAAAGCTGGTTCAGGGTCTGCAGGCCCGCGGTGCCGTCGGCGCTGAGGCCCCGGGAACGCTGATAGGCCTTAACGGCGCTCTGGGTACCCTCCCGATACTGGCCGGTCGCGGTGCCGGTATAAAAGCCCAGCTCCTTGAGCTTCATCTGCAGCCAATAAACGTCATTCCCTTCCTGACCCACGGAGAGGCTGCGCATTTCCCCGGCGGGCACTGTGAGGCCGTCATATTCGGGAAAGGGCTCAGGCGCGGGGGTCGTTTTGGGGGCATAAATGGTTTTATCGTATTCCCCGGGCTTGATGGCATAGCGCAGTTCAGGGTCCGCTTCGGCATCGTCGTGAATCCAGACCTGCATGCCCTCCTGCACATGGTCGTAAATCCATTTGGCGTCGGCCACGGTGAGGCGGATGCAGCCATGGGAGCCGCGCTTGCCAAGGCCGGTCAGGGAAGAAACCTTCAGGGTGCTGTCGTCGCTGCTGCTGGAATAGAGCACGCTGTGAAAGGCGATATCGCCGTTGATTTTCGTCCACCAGCGGGCTTCGCCGCCGCCCCACTTGGGAAACTTGCAATGGGCGGATTTCCGGCCGGACAGGGTAAAGGTGCCCAAGGGCGAAGGGTTCGACGTGGTGCCGGTGGCGCAGAGAAAGGCCCGGTCAAGGATGGTGTAATCCTGGGTATTGTAATCGTATTTCCACACCTTCACCACCTGGTTTTTCACATCGACCTCAAAAAAGTAGGGCAATTCATAGGCAGGCTTGGCGGGATCGTTTACGCTGGCCACGGTAGGATCGTTAAAGAGCATATTCCAGGTATCTTCGTCCACCTCGCCGGTGGCGTTGAGACCGTTGTGCTTCTGGAAGGCAGTGACAGCCTCAACCGTGTTGGCCTGATAATTCAGGGTCGTTTTGTAAAAGGTGAAGAATCCCAGATCCATAAGCCGCTGCTGCACCTTCTGGACGGTCTCGCCCTTATCGCCCCGGGACAGCTTGCCTTTGAATTCCTGATAGGGCCCGGGCGTGGGCGAAGCGGTAGGCGCGGCGGTGGGCGGCGGCACGGGTGTGGGCGACGGCGTGGGCCGCACGCTGAGGGCAAAGAGTCTGTCCAGCGTTTTGATGTCGGCCGTGCCCGTAATTTCCAGGCCCGTTTCTCCCTGGAAGGTCTGAATGGCGGCAGTGGTGCCCTCCAGGAAATTGCCGGTGACATTGCCCCAATAATAGCCCAGTTCAAGGAGCTTCTCCTGGAGCTGCTTCACGTCCTCCCCCGAATCGCCCATCCGGAGGGGACGCCGGCAATCGCCGTACAGAATCGCCAGGGTCGCCTCGTCCGCCTCGCCGGTGACGGGCAGGCCGTATGCCTCCTGCATGGCCGAAACGGCGGCCTGGGTAGCCTCCGTATACTGATCGGACGCCCGGACGGTGGTGTAATTCAGCTGCCGGAGACGGGTATTGAGCTCCAGCACCTCTTCGCCGCTGTCCCCCATCTTCAGCGCCGCGCTTTCCTCGGCCAGCGCCGGAATAAAGGCCAGCGCCAACAGCACGGCCAGCACGATCAGCAATCCTTTTTTCACTGCAAACACCTCTTGTATCTTCCTGCGTTCATTCTATTCTGCATGGGAAATCAACCGGAAATCCCTGGATACCCGCTCCCAGTGCAGCGCGCTGTCCAAAGCCTTTCCGACATTTCACCCAGTCTATTAAACATCAAAGAAGCAGATTTGTCAATATTCCGTTATGATTTTGTCACATATTCTTATTAAATTTACAATTTGCGCAAAAAATGGGCAAGGCTGAAGGCCCTGCCCGTGCGTGTGTATAGGATTGTTTATTTCGCGCCGTACCGGGTGCAGAGGTTGGCACAGCTGCAGTTGCAGGTATAGGGCACGGCCTGGCGGGTTTGCTGCTGAGCGGCGGGGGCCACCGCGGCAGTCTGCGGAGCCTGAACGCGGGTAATGGGGTTCGAATTATCCAGGATGGGGTTCGCGGGCGTGGTGCGGGTCACCTGCACGGTGTCCGCCTCGGTGCCCATATCGCCGCCCTGGCCGTGCTGGGCCGTATCGAAGGCGGGATTGAAGGCGTAATAGTTGCGGCTGCTCAGGCGGTCCTGCACCAGGCGGAGCATTTCGCCGAAGCGCTGATAGTGCACGATTTCCCGGGCCCGCAGGAAGCGCATGACCTGGTTCACGTCCGGGTCGTCGCTGAGGCGCAGGATGTTTTCATAGGTGGTGCGGGCCTTTTGCTCGGCGGCCATATCCTCGTGCAGGTCGGTAATGGGGTCGCCCTTGACCTGGAGATAAGCGGCGGTAAAAGGCACGCCGGCGGCGGACTGGAGATACGCGCCGACGGTGTGATCCACAAAGGAATCGTCAAAACCCATGGCGCGGGCCTGATCGGGCGTGACGCGGCGGAGAAGCTGGCTGACCACGCTGGACACGATTTCCAGGTGCGCCAGTTCTTCCGTACCGATATCGGTGAGCATCCCCTTGACCTGGTTCACGTTCATGTGATACCGTTGCTGCAGATAGCGCATGGCGGCGGCCAATTCGCCGTCCGGCCCGCCGATCTGGGACGTGATGATCTTGGCCAGCCGGGGATTGGTGGAACGGATATTCACCGGAAACTGCAGCTGTTTTTTATAAATCCACATATGCCTGTATCCTCCTTACGCCATGTCGGCCGAAGCGCCGTATTCCCAGGGCCACGGGCCGTCCACCCAGGTCCAGCGGATGGCGCAGCTGGTTTCGCGGGTTTCGGTTTCGTCCGTTCCGCAATAGTTATCCAGATTGCTGGAATTGGACGCGGCGGCCTCGTCAAAACGGCCGAGGGCGTTTTCATCCTCGTTGCCGCAGTGGCTGCAATCGCCGTACACGGAGGCGTAATTGCCGCATCCGCCCCGGTCCAGCAGCTCGTGATACATCCGCAGGGCGCAATGATCGTCGGGATGGGAATTCAGATACAGCCGCAGCTCCCAGGCCGCGAATGGGATGGCATAATCCTGCCCCAGGATGGTGTCGTTCTCATCCACGAAGATCGCCTCCGTTCTCAGCCAGGAAGGGCTTATCCAGTTCGGGGAACAGGGTGCCCGCCCGCAGGGCCTGCATGGCGCCGTAGGTGTTCTTCAGGGTCTGCACAGGGGTGTAGCTCATGGCCAGGGACACTTCGCCGTCAATGACGCCCGTCCGCTTGCCATTGCCAGCCGCCTGGCGATTTATGCTCGTCATCACGTTGCTGTTCATGATGGAAAGCCTCGCTTTGATTCAGATTTGAGCGGCTGTTTCCGCTCACTCCCATGCTATGCGGTTTTCAAAATGCGTGACACGGATTTTTTGCGCGTCAGTGTTCCGCCTTGCGCACGTTGGCCCGGCGGCGGTGGGTGGGTTGGTGCTTATCCATGGGCGCGTCGCCCCGGAGGGCAAAGAGCTGGTCCCGCAGCTTGGCGGCCTTTTCAAAGTCCAGGGCGGAGGCGGCGGTAAGCATCTGGTCCTCCAGCTGTTTGATCCATTCGGCCTTTTCGGTTTCGTCCATGCCGCCGGTGATTTCTTCGCTGGTCTTGTCCGTGATTTCCAGCAGCGCCCGCACGGCCGCCTTCACCGACTGGGGCGTAATGCCGTTTTCTTTGTTATAGGCCTCCTGCAAAGCCCGGCGGCGGTTGGTTTCGTTGATGGCGTTCATCATGGAATCGGTGGGCGCGTCGGCGTACATGATGACGCGGCCCTCCACGTTCCTCGCGGCGCGGCCGATGGTCTGGATCAGGCTGGTTTCCGAACGGAGGAACCCTTCCTTGTCCGCGTCCAGAATGGCCACCAGCGCAACCTCGGGCAAATCCAGCCCCTCCCTGAGGAGGTTGATGCCCACCAGCACGTCGTATTCCCCCATGCGCAGCTCCCGGATGAGTTTCGTACGCTCCAGGGTCACAATGTCCGAATGCAGATAGCGCACCCGGATGCCCAGTTCGTCCAGGTAATCGGTGAGCTGCTCGGCCATTTTCTTGGTCAGCGTGGTGACCAGCACCCGCTCCCCCTTTTCCACCACCTGATGAATTTCCCCCACCAGGTCGTCCACCTGGCCCGTGGCCGGGTGCACGATGATTTTGGGGTCCAGCAGCCCCGTGGGGCGGATGATCTGCTCCACGATCTGGCTGGCCTGCTCCCGTTCATAAGGGGCGGGGGTGGCGGAAACGTAAATCACCTGGCGCACCCGCTCCTCAAATTCCTCATAGCGCAGGGGCCGGTTGTCATAGGCAGAGGGCAGGCGAAAACCGTACTCCACCAGGGCGGTTTTCCGGGCCCTGTCCCCCGCGTACATGGCGCGGATCTGGGGCACGGTCACATGGCTTTCGTCGATCATCACCAGAAAATTCTTGGGAAAATAATCCAGCAGGCAGAAGGGCGGGTCGCCGGGCCGGCGGCCGTCAAAATACCGACTGTAATTCTCGATGCCGTTGCAGAAGCCGATCTCCCGCAGCATTTCGATATCGTACCGGGTGCGCTGGGCAATGCGCTGGGCCTCCAGCAGCTTGCCCTCTTTTTCAAATTCTTCCACCCGGGCGCGCATGTCTTCTTCAATTCGGGCGATGTTTTCCTCCCGGTGCTCGGCGTTGGTGGCATAATGGGTGGCAGGGAAAATAGCGGCGTGCTGCACCGTGTGGAGCACATGGCCGTCCACCACGGAAAATTCGGAGATCCGGTCGATCTCGTCGCCGAAAAACTCCACCCGGACGCCGTTTTCCTTCTGTCCGGCGGGGATAATCTCCACCGTATCCCCACGAACGCGGAAATTTCCACGGTCAAACCCCACATCGTTGCGCTCGTATTGAATGTCCACCAGCCGGCGCAAAAGGTCCTGAATGGCCATTTCCATGCCGGGGCGCAGGGAAATCATCTGGCCCTCATACTCGCTGGGGTCGCCCATGGAATAAATGCAGCTGACGGAGGCGACAATAATCACGTCGTTCCGCTCCTTCAGCGCGGCGGTGGCGCTGTGGCGCAGCCGGTCGATTTCCTCGTTCACGGAGGCGTCCTTTTCGATATAGGTGTCCGAGGAAGCGATGTAGGCCTCGGGCTGATAATAATCATAATAGGAAACGAAGTATTCCACCGCGCTGTCCGGGAAAAACGCCTTGAACTCGGCGCAGAGCTGGGCCGCCAGGGTTTTGTTGTGGGCGATGACCAGCGTGGGCCGCTGCACCTTCTCAATGACGGAAGCCATGGTGAACGTCTTGCCCGAGCCCGTCACGCCCAGCAGCACCTGGGCGGGCATGCCCGCCTCCACGCCCTTCGCCAGGGCCTCGATGGCCTGGGGCTGATCCCCCCGGGCGGTGTAAGGCGCTACCAATCTGAACTGACCCATGATGCATCCTTTCCGGCCTTCCCGGCCCGCGCTTTAAAAACAAATGTTCGCATGCACATTTTACCATATGCGCCGCCGTTTGCCAACAAAAAAATATTGGCTGCGCATAGCGGGAAAGCGCGGCGGTTCCGGAGGATTATCCATCAAATATCTTGCTTCCATCGGCCCTGCGTCGGTTTTTCCTGAAAAAACTTTGCCCCGCTTCGGGACACAATGACCGCGAAACCGAAAATTTTGCGGAGGTGTGCCCCATGCCACAGTACCAGATTGCCCAATCGCCCCGGCTTTCGGGGGAAGTAAGCATCAGCACGGCCAAAAACGCGGTGCTGCCCATTCTGGCGGCCACGCTGCTGAGCCGGGAGGAAACGCTGATCCGCCAGGTGCCGGACCTGACCGACACCCATCACATGGCCGATATCCTGCGCTCCTGCGGGGCGCAGGTGGAGGAAAGCGGAAAGGATTTCTGCGTCCGCGCCCTGATTGCGGGAAGCCCGCAGGACGAAAGCCTGCTTCGCACCATGCGGGCCTCCGTGCTGGTGCTGGGGCCGCTGGTGGGCCGGTGCGGGGAAGCGCGGCTGTCCATGCCCGGGGGCTGCGCCATCGGGCAAAGGCCCATCGATCTGCATTTGAAGGGATTGCAGAAGCTGGGGGCCAGGGTAAGCCAGGACGGCGGCGAGGTAACGGTGTCCGGCCATCTTCGCGGAGCGAACATTTACCTGGATTTTCCAAGCGTGGGGGCCACGGAAAATCTGGTCATGGCCGCGTGCCTGGCCAAGGGCGTGACCCGCATTGAAAACGCCGCCAAGGAGCCCGAAATCGCCGACCTGTGCCGTTTCCTCTGCGCCATGGGCGCGCGCATTGCGGGGGCGGGCACGGCCAACATCACGGTGGAAGGGGTGAAAGAAATGCGGGGCGCGGCCTACACCCCCATTCCCGACCGCATCGAGGCGGGCACCCTGGCCTGTGCCGCAGCCATCACGGACGGCAGCGTGCTGCTGGAAGGCGCGCGGAGCGACCATATGCGCGCCCTGCTTTTCAAGCTGACGGAATCGGGCGTCATTTGTCAGGACGATACCCGGGGCCTTCGCATCCGGGGCCGGGCCCGGCAGCCCATGGAGGTGCGCACCCTGTCCTATCCCGGCTTTCCCACCGATATGCAGGCCCCGCTCATGGTGGTGGCCACCCAGACCCACGGCCTGTCCGTTTTCCTGGAAACGATCTTTGAAAACCGGTACATGCATGTGGTGGAGTTAAAGCGCCTGGGGGCCCAGGCCCGGGTGGAAGGGCAGCTGGCCCTCATTCAAGGGGGTAAACCCCTGACCGGGGCCACCGTGACGGCCACCGACCTGCGGGCGGCGGCGGCGCTGATGCTGGCCGGGCTGGTGTCCCAGGGGCAAACCGTGCTGGTGGACGACGCGGGGCACCTGACCCGGGGCTATGACGGGCTGGAGGAAAAACTGCGGGCGTTGGGGGCAAATGTCGAAAAAATTGACAGACCGTCTTGAATCACGCCCCGAATTGGGGTAGAATACTATCAGATTACGAAAGGACTGGATTGCCATGAAGCAGACGAAGGAAAAGCGGCGGCAGCGAATCAGCAAAATCCTGGCCCATATTCTGTTTGTTTCGCTGGCGGTATCCGCCGTGTTTTCCCTGATCCGGCTCATCCAGGCCCCCGACGCCGTGGTGGAGGGCGACCCGCACCAGAAGGTCAAAAGCGATTACCTGCTGATGGTGGTGGAATGCTGCCTGGGGCTGATCGTCATCCTGTTGCCCTCGGCCATCGCGCGCAGATGGAAGCTGGAAATTCCGAACTTTGTTTACGTCCTGTATTATGTGTTTCTCTACTGCGCCGTATTCCTGGGGGAAGTGCTTTCCTTCTATTATTTGGTGCCCCACTGGGACACGATTCTGCACTTTTTCTCCGGGGCCATGCTGGGGGCATTGGGCTTTATCCTGGTGGACTTATTGAACCGGGAAGAAAAGGTGCGGGTGAACCTGAGCCCCCTCTTTGTGTCCCTCTTTGCCTTCTGCTTTGCCCTGGCCATCGGCACGCTGTGGGAAATCTATGAATACACCTGCGACACCCTGCTCCACCTCAACATGCAGAAATACATGACCGAGGCGGGCGAGGAGCTTATCGGCCGGGCGGCCCTGCAGGACACCATGGGCGATATCCTGACGGACACCTTTGCCGCCCTGCTGGTGGCGGGATCGGGCTATTTTTCCGGCATCAAAATGCGCCTGGAAAGCAGGCGGCAGACGAAAAACGCGGCGGAAAAATGAAATTTGTTGCAAAACTGCGGACAGATTGGGGCCCAATCTTGACACGGCCTTGACATCCGCTTTGCTTTGTACCATAATAAAGTCATCAAGGAGGCGAATACTTTATGCGCGAACAACCCAACCAAAGAAAAACGCTGCTCTATTACGTGGGCATTGCGGCGCTGATTATGCTGCTGCTCAATATTTTCGTATTTCCGTCCATGCTGCAGCCCCAGGTAAATGAAGTGACCTACGACGAATTTTTGCAGATGGTACAGCAGGGACGGGTTTCCGAAGTGGCCTATCAGGACGACCAGCTGGTGTTCATTGCCTCGGGGGACAATTACCGGCCCGCCTACTTCAAAACGGGCGTCTGGCCCTGGGACGACAGCCTGACCGGCCTCCTGCTCCAGTACGGCGTGCGCTTTTCCGCCGAAATCCCCACCCAGGCCTCTCCCCTCATGAGCTTCCTGGTTTCCTTCGTGCTGCCCATGGTGTTCTTCGTGGTCATGTGGCAGTTTATCATGCGGGGCATGCAGAAGCGCATGGGCGGCACCAACGCCCTGACCCTGGGCAAGGCTAACGCCAAAATTTACATCGAGGCCCAGACGGGCAAAACCTTTGCGGACGTGGCCGGGCAGGACGAGGCCAAGGACGCCCTGACCGAAATCGTGGATTTCCTGCACGACCCGGGTAAGTACGCCAACATCGGCGCAAAGCTGCCCAAGGGCGCGCTGCTGGTGGGCCCTCCGGGCACGGGCAAAACGCTGTTGGCGAAGGCCGTGGCCGGGGAAGCGAAGGTGCCTTTCTTCTCCATCAGCGGCTCCGAATTTGTGGAAATGTTCGTGGGCATGGGCGCGGCCAAGGTGCGCGATTTGTTCAAGCAGGCCAATGAAAAGGCCCCCTGCATCGTGTTCATCGACGAAATCGACACCATCGGCAAAAAGCGCGACAACGGCATCACCGGCAGCAACGACGAGCGGGAGCAGACCCTGAACCAGCTTCTAGCCGAAATGGACGGCTTTGACGGCCGCAAGGGCGTCGTCATCCTGGCCGCCACCAACCGGCCCGAAATCCTGGACCCCGCCCTGCTGCGCCCCGGCCGCTTTGACCGGCGCATTCCCGTGGAGCTGCCCGACCTCCAGGGCCGGGAGGCCATCCTGAAAGTGCACGCCAAGGACGTGAAGATGGACGACGGGGTGGATCTCAAGCCCGTGGCCCGGGCCACCTCCGGCGCGTCCGGCGCGGAACTGGCCAACATCATCAACGAGGCCGCCCTCCGGGCCGTGCGCATGGGCCGCAGCGCCGTTTCCCAGGCGGACCTGGAAGAGAGCGTGGAAACCGTCATCGCCGGGTATCAGCGCAAGAACGCCGTCATTTCCGATAAGGAAAAGCGCGTGATTGCCTATCACGAAATCGGCCACGCCCTGGTGGCCGCAAAACAAAAGGGCGCTGCCCCCGTCACCAAGATCACCATCATCCCCCGCACCTCCGGGGCTTTGGGCTATACCATGCAGGTGGAGGAAGACGAAAAGGTGCTGCTTACCCGGGAGGACGCCATGAACCAGCTGGCCACCCTGACCGGCGGCCGCACGGCGGAGGAATTGGTGTTCCACACCGTCACCTCCGGCGCGGCCAACGACATCGAGAAGGCCACCCGCCTGGCCCGGGCCATGGTGACCCGCTACGCCATGAGCGACGAATTCGACATGGTGGCCCTGGAAACCGTCACCAACCAGTACCTGGGCGGGGATACGTCCCTGGCCTGCTCCAACGAGACCGCCGCCGTCATCGACGGCCTGGTGAACGACCTCATCAAGGAAGCCCACGAAAGCGCCCGGGCCATCCTGGAAAGCAATATGGACAAGCTGCACGAGCTGGCCGCCTATCTGCTGGAAAAGGAAACCATCACGGGCGAGGAATTCATGCAGATTCTGGAAAAACAGGAAGCTTAAAAATCCGCCGGGAAGGAACAAATTTTCTTCCCGGCATTTTTCCGTTATGCCCCTCCATCTATCTGACTGAAAGAAGCGAACCGTATGACCGCACTTTGCGCCCTGTGCCCCCGGAATTGCCGGGTTGACCGTGAAGAAAAGACGGGCTATTGCGGTATGGGGCAAAACGCTAGGGTGGCCCGGGCCGCGCTGCACTTCTGGGAAGAGCCCTGCCTGTCGGGCGTCCGGGGCAGCGGCACGGTGTTTTTTTCGGGATGCACGCTGCGGTGCGCCTACTGCCAGAACCACGAAATCAGCCATCTGGGCCAGGGAAAGGACGTGTCCCCCGGGCATCTGGCGGAAATCTTCCGAATGCTGGTGGAGCAGGGAGCCCACAATCTGAACCTGGTGACAGGCACGCAGTTCGTCCCGGCGATTCTGAAAGCCCTGGCAATTTACGATCCCCCCGTGCCCGTGGTATGGAACAGCGGCGGCTATGAAAAAATAGAAACGCTGCGGCTGCTGGAAGGGGCGGTGGACGTTTATCTGCCCGATTTCAAGCACCTCTCCCCCCGGCTGTCCGCCCTGTGCGCAGGCGCGCCGGATTACGGGGATGTGACGACGGCGGCCATTGCCGAAATGCTGCGGCAGACAGGCCCGCCCGTTTACGATGCGGACGGGATGATGCTGCGAGGTACGCTGATCCGGCACCTGATTCTGCCCGGCTGCACGGGGGATTCCATGAAAATCCTTTCGTACATCGCGGAGCACTTTCCCGGCGTTCCCGTTTCCCTCATGCGCCAGTATACCCCTGAACCCTGGTGCGCGATTCCCGGGCTGGACCGGCGGATTACGGACAGGGAATATGGCAGAGTATTGGAACATTTCCGGGCGCTGGGGCTGCAGGGATACTTGCAGGAAAAGGAATCGGCCGACGGGGCCTATACCCCGCCCTTCGACCTGACGGGGGTATAAAAGCGGCGGTCACAAATCATCCCAATAAAAATCAAAGTTATTTCAAAGGTTGTTCAAAAAAAAGTCAAAATCCCATGCTACAATGCAATTGTTCCCAGGGAAAAGGGAATACGGATCATTGCAAAGCAAAGCTTTATTAAGGAGGCCTTTATCATGAAGAACAAGCATTTCGGTTTCGGTATGCTGGCAGTCGTCATCGCGTTGGCGATGATTTTCACCACCGTGCTGAGCGCGGGGGCGGACAGCGCCACCATCCCCCAGGAAGAAATCGACGCCATCGTGAACACCACCACCGATTCCTCCCAGGTGACCAGCCCCTTTACGCAGGTGGCCGAAAAGGTGCGCAACAGTGTGGTGGGCGTGAACAACTATGCCGTGCGGAATAATTCCTATTACGGCTTCGGCTTCGGTTACGGCTACGGTTACGGCAACGGCGCGGGCCAGGAAACCCTGACTGCCACGGGCTCGGGCGTGGTGATTTCCAAGTACGGACATGTGCTGACCAACTATCACGTCATTGAGGACGCCACCCGCGTCACCGTCACCATCGCCAACGACGAAAGCGAGCACGAGGCCATTGTGGCCGGGTATGACGAGGACCTGGACGTGGCCGTGCTGATGGTGCCCGGGCTGGAGCTTGATCCCGTGCCCCTGGGCGACAGCGACCAATTGCAGGTAGGCGAATGGGCCATCGTCATCGGCAATCCCCTGGGCGAGGAATTTGCCCGCACCATGACGGTGGGCGTGGTTTCGGCCCTGGACCGGGAAGTGACCGATACGGGCTATGACCGCTACGGCCGCCGCACCAACATCACCAACACCATGATTCAGGTGGACGCGGCCATCAACTCGGGTAACTCGGGCGGCGGCATGTTCAACGTGCTGGGCCAGCTGCAGGGCATTCCCGCCCGGAAGTATTCCGCTTCCGGCTACTCTGAAACCACCATTGACAACATCGGCATGTGCATCCCCATCAACGTGGCAAAGCCCCTGATCGAATCGGTGCTGCAGGCCTATAACGGCTCCACCCCCGGCACCAACACCGCCAGCAACGGCAACGTCCAAAGCCCGCTGCAGGGCAAGCCCCGCCTGGGCGTCACCGGCACCACCCTGAATTCCACCGGCAACGGCAAGGTGCCCCTGGGCGCGTTCATCACGGCGGTTGACGCGGGTTCCCCCGCGGAGGCCGGCGGCATGAAGCCCGGCGACATCATCGTGGAAGTGGACGGCACCGTGGTTTCCAACATGACTGCCCTGCAGAACAAGCTGAACGGCTACAATGAGGGCGACACCATCACCGTCAAGGTCTTCCGGGACGAGGGCCTGGCCAAGCAGGTGGATCAGCAATACATCACCCTGAGCGAAATCGGCGAAGGGGAATACATTGACCTGACCATCACCCTCCGTATTGTAGACAACCTGAGTATGTAACAACCCAAATATACAAACCGCGGCCCGGAAGCGAAACGCTTCCGGGCCGCTCTGCTTTTTAAAAATCTTGTCTTTGGGGATGTTTGAAGGGGTCGCAACCCCTTCATTTTCAATCCGCAGAACCGGCTTTGCCGGTTCGAGGAGGAAAATTTGCGAAGGAGCGTTTACGCTCCGAAAGAAAATTTTCCTTCCTTGCAGATTTTCTGGCCGTGAGCGTAGCGAGCAAGAAAATCTGTAAGTCAACAAAATGCGATAAATCGCATTTTGTTGATGAGCATTGGCTGCGCCAATGCTCAAAATTGCCGTAATGTGCCGCCGCTCAGTTCGTCCTGGCTGATGGTGCCGTTTTCCAGGGCGTTGTTCTTGAGCTCCTCATACACCCCGGCCAAAGTGGTGTTCATGTAGGGGCCCACGTACACGATTTCCAGGATGCCGAAGGTGAACGCACTGAGAATCAGCCAGCCAAGGAAACTGAGCAGGGTCACGAAAATATCCGCTTTGTAGCCTTTCGTCATGCGCATGGAAAGCTTGAGAGCGTCCCGTGCCTTGACATCGGGGCAGTCGGCCAGGATATAGGGCGTCATGGAATAGGCGATGCCCTTCACAATTCCCGGAATCATGAACAGCATGGACCACAGGTAAACGAACAGGCACATCCAGTAGTACCCGCCCAGCCGCCGGCCGAAATTGCTGAAAATATCGGAAAACCAATCGCTGACGGTGCCCCGGAAGCCCCGGTAGGTCCGCACGAAAAAGCCGTTGGCGGCAATGCTGATGACGGGCACCAGCAGCAGCGCGCCGACCCCGGCGGCCACGGTAACCAGCACCACGGTAATTACCGAAAGGATCAGGAGCACGGCCACGCACTGGCCCCAGTTCTGCTTCATGTTCGCTTTGGCGATTTCCTTGATTTCCGGACGTGTTTTCATCATCGCTTGTTTCCTCCTCCGTTGCTATTCCCCCGCCAGCTCCCGGCGCATGGTATCCGCGTCCCGGTAGCGGTAGGGCGTATCATAATCGGGATAGAAATCCTCGGGGTCAAAGAGCGCGCAGGCCATGCCCGCGTTCTTGCCCGCGTCCAGATCGATATCCCGATCCCCCATCATGATGCATTCGCTCTTGTTCAAATGATGCTTTTCCGCCAGGAAATTCAGGGCGTCGGGGGCGGGCTTAGCGGGAAAGCCGTCCTTGTTGGTCACCCCGTCGCAAAACAGGGTATCCAGCCCGTCATTCCTGAGGAATTCCCAGGCATTGAGGCCCCGGTGGGTGTACAGGTAATTTTTCCCGCCGTTTTTCACCACGGCCCGCAGCATTTCGGGAATGCCGGGATAGGGCCGCATGGTCTCCGCGCCCTCCTCGTCGGCATGGGTGCGGTAGCGGGCCATGTAGGTATCGTTGTCAATGCCGCGTTCCTGGCAGAAATGGGCCCAGGCGTGGCGGAGGGACAGCTTCACCTGGTCGTGCACTTCCGCCTCCGTGGCCTCGATGCCGAATTCATGCAGGGTCTTCTTCACGGCCCTGGTGATCCGGGGATAGGTGTCATACAGCGTTCCGTCGTAATCCCAGAAGAAATGCAGGTATTTCATTTGTCCTCCGCGGGCAGTTCGCTGGTGCAGTGGGGGCAGCGGGTGGCCTTCTCATCCACAGGCTGGCAGCAGAAGGGGCACAGCCGGGGGGCGGGAGCGGGCGCTTCCTCTTCCTTCCTGTGCAGCTTGGTAATCATCTTCACGAACACGAAAATGCACAAGGCGATGAGGATGAAGTCGATGATCTGCTGGATGAAGTTGCCGTAATTGATGGTGGCCACGCCGGCGGCGGCGGCGTCCTCGATGGTGGCGAAATCGCCTTCGCCCAGGGCGATGAACAGGCTGGACGTATTCAGGCCCCCCGTCAGCAGGGACAGAATGGGCATGAACACATCGTTCACCAGGGAGGTGACGATGGCGCTGAACGCGCCGCCGATCATGACACCGACGGCCAGATCGATGACGTTGCCGCGCAGGGCGAATTTCTTGAATTCGTCAAACAGCTTTTTCATGGGAATCCTTCCTTCCTTTGTCTGCCGGGC
>CANQKI010000014.1 GCA_947624355.1 uncultured Clostridia bacterium
AGACCGCTTGGCTGGTTATCCCCTCGCTCTTTCCTCCGGAATTACTTTACTGTCCTATTTGTTTGACAAACTTACACACAGGGCATTTTCCACCCGATCAGCACTGTAAGCGGCATCCTATTATTTCCATATTTTTCCTTTCAAGTTTATTTACAAATTTCATCAATATTTCATTCTTGACTTTCCATAAATCCCTGTTATAATGACAGGGATTTACGCCATGGAGGTGGTTTCCGTATGCCGACCCTGAAGCGGATCTGGGGCATGATGAAGCCCTACAAGCGCTGGGTGGTCATCGGGCTGTCGCTGCAGACGGTGGTCATTCTTTGCCGCCTGATTTCGCCCTATGTCACCAAGGCTGTGGTCAACGACGTGATCACCGGCCAGCAGTACAACCTGCTGTATCCTCTCTGCGGCCTCATTGTGGGGCTGACGCTGCTGCGGGGCCTGTGCACCTTCGGGCGGGCCATGCTGTTTGAGCGTTTGGGGCAGAACGCCGCCTGGGATTTGCGGACAGGCCTGTACGCGCATTTGGAGGAGCTGCCCAGCGAATTTTACGACAAACACCGGGTGGGCGAAATCATGAGCCGCATGACGGGCGACCTGGACGGCGTGCGGAACCTGCTCTCCTCCGGCATCATCACGGTGTACGACAACGCGCTGAACTTTGTGGGCTCCCTCATCTTCATGATGACCATGAGCTGGCAGATCACCCTCATGATCCTGGCCATCACCCCCATCATCGCCGTGCTGGCCTGGGCGTTCAACAAGCGCATCCGTCCCATTTTCCGGGAAGTGCGGGAGCAGAACGCCGTGCTCAATACTCGCACCCAGGAAAATCTGGCGGGCATGCATGTGGTGAAGGCCTTCGCCCAGGAACCCCATGAAGAAGAGCTCTTTAATAAGGAAAACAATAAACTGGCCGATATGCACCTGAAGGTCACCTGGGTGTGGAGCAATTTCGTGCCGCTGATGGACTTTCTGGGTTCCGTCTGCACCCCCATTACCCTGTTCGGCAGCATGCTGCTGTTGGCCAGGGGGCAGATCGACATCGGCACGGTGGTGGGCGTGACGGGCTATATCTGGATGCTGGTCAACCCCATGCGCCAGCTTTCCAATATCCTCAACATGGTCACCCAGGCCGTCACTTCGGCCGAAAAGCTGTTCTATTATGTGGATTTCGGCGCGTCCATCAAGGAACCCGAAAACGCGAAGACGCCCGAAAAATTCGAAGGGCATGTGGTGTTCGATCATGTGAATTTCTCCTACGGCAACCAGATGGTGTTAAAAGACATCTGCCTGGACGTGAAGCCTGGGCAGACCGTGGCCGTCATGGGCGCAACGGGGGCGGGGAAATCCACGCTGGTATCCCTGCTGGGCCGGTTCTATGAGCTGACTTCGGGCAGCCTCAAAATCGACGGCATCGACGTGCGGGAGCATTCCCTCAAGCCTCTGCGCCGGCAGATCGGCTATGTGATGCAGGACACCTTCCTCTTTTCCGACACCCTGGCCGAAAACATCCGTTTCGGCCGCCCGGATGCGGAAATGGAAAAAATCACCCGCAGCGCCAAGGTGGCCCAGGCGACGGAATTTATCGACCATATGCCCCAGGGCTATGAAACGGTGGTGGGCGAGCGCGGCCTTGGCCTTTCCGGCGGCCAGAAGCAGCGCGTGGCCATTGCCCGGGCCGTGCTGATCGATCCGGCCATCCTGGTGCTGGACGACAGCACCTCCGCCGTGGATATGGAAACGGAATACCAGATTCAGCAGGAGCTGAAAGAGGTGCTCAAAAACCGTACCACCTTCGTCATTGCCCACCGCATTTCCTCCGTCAAGAACGCCGACCAGATCATCGTGCTGGATCACGGGGAAATCGCCGAGCGGGGCACGCACAAAGAACTGATGGCCCAGGGCGGCATCTATTACCAGATGGTGATGGACCAGATGTCCTCCGCCGTGAAAGTGGATTGAGGGGAGGGACGGAAAAATGGCAAAAGTAATCCGCCAATTGGACGACGAAGCCCTGGAAAAGCCGTTTAACAAACAGCAGTTCGTCCGTCTGCTGGGCTACATGAAGCCCTTTAAAAAGCAGATTGCCCTGTCCCTGGTGCTGATGGTGATTGCCATGGGCTGCTCCCTGGCCAGCCCCTACCTCATGAGCCGCGCCATCGGCGATATGGAGGCCCAGGCCATGGAGGCCCTGCCCTGGTTGCTGGGCGGCATGGTGGCGGTGGCCGTGATTGGCTCCCTGTGCACGCGTCAGCGCATCCGCTGGATGGATACCGCCGGGCGCAAGGCCATCGCCAAGCTGCGGGAAGATTTGTTCGCCCACATTCAGAACATGTCCTTTTCCTTCTTTGACACCCGTTCGGCGGGCAAGCTGCTGGTGCGCGTCATCAACGACGTGAACTCCCTGAACGACCTGTTCACCAACGGCATCGTCAACGTGCTCATCGACACCCTCACCATGGTGATGCTGCTGGTGATTATGTTCCTGGTGAACTGGAAGCTGACGCTGATTGGCATGTGCATCCTGCCCCTGCTTCTGCTGGTGCTGTTCAAGCTCAAGCGGGTCATGCGCCTGCGCTGGCAGCGGTTCCGGGTGAAGAACTCCACCATGAACGGCTATCTGCACGAATCCCTGACAGGCATGCGGGTGACGGAAGCCTTCGTCCGGGAGGACGAAAACGCCGATACCTTCCGCAACGTCAACAACGATATCCGCAAGACCTGGATGCAGGCCGTGACCATCAACAACATCTTCTGGCCCGCCCTGGACCTGACCGGCAGCATCGGCACGGTACTGGTGTACATCTTCGGCGTCCGGTTCATGCAGGCGGACGGGCTGCTGCTGGCCGATCTGCTGCTGCTGCTCTGGTACCTGGGCCGGTTCTGGGAGCCCCTCAACACCCTGTCCAATTTCTACAACAACGTGCTCACCGCCACGGCCTCCATGGAGCGCATCTTTGAAATCATGGATACGCAGTCCGATATTCAGGATAAGCCGGGTGCCGAGCCCATGCCCCCCATCGAGGGCCGCGTCACCTTCGACCACGTAAGCTTCTCCTACGACCGGGAAAAGACCGTGCTCAGGGACGTGAGCTTCGATATCCCCGCTGGGAAGACCATCGCGCTGGTGGGCCCCACGGGCGCGGGCAAATCCACCATCGTGAACCTGCTCAGCCGCTTCTATGACGCCACGGAGGGCCGCGTGCTCATCGACGGCCATGACGTCCGGGATATGCAGCTCAAGACCATGCGCAAGCAGATGAGCGTGATGATGCAGGATTCCTTTATCTTCTCCGGCACCATCATGGACAACATCCGCTACGGCCGCCTGGACGCCACGGACGAAGAGGTCATCGAGGCCGCGAAAACGGTGTGCGCCCATGAATTCATCATGGAAATGCCCCAGGGCTACCAGACCGAAGTCAACGAGCGGGGCTCTTCCCTGTCCCAGGGCCAGCGGCAGCTGATTTCCTTCGCCCGGGCGCTGCTTAACGACCCCAAGATCCTGATTCTGGACGAGGCCACCTCCTCCATCGACACCCGCACCGAAATGCTGATTCAGAAGGCATTGGAGCGGCTGCTGAAGAACCGTTCGTCCTTCGTCATCGCCCACCGCCTGTCCACCATCCGCAATGCCGACCTGATTATGGTGGTGCAGGACGGCCGCATCGTGGAGCGGGGCAACCATGACGAGCTCATCAAGCTGCCCGGCGGCCATTACCGCGGATTGTGCGAAGCCCAGTACCGGTTCATGACCCAGGATGCGAAATAAGCACTCTGAAAAGAAGGTCTTCCAGGCCAAACGCCTGGAAGACCTCAGGGTGTCGAAAAACAAGTTTTCGACACCCTGCGATGCAGGATCGCTTACGCGTTCCTGCATCGGTTGCATCATTTTCCTGTTCGCTACGCTCACGGCCGGAAAATGATATAGGTAGAAGTCATTCTGACTTCTCCTCGGGGCGGCGAACCCGCCCCTGCGGATTACACATGAAGGGGCTGCGGCCCCTTCATACATCCCCAAAACTGTAACACGACTATTTTGACACCCTGAAGTCTTCCAGGCAAAATGCCCGGAAGACCTCTTTCTTTTTTACACGAACGACAGTTTTTCAGGAAAAGCATTGAAAAACAGCGGTAAATAGCGTAATATGGAACAAGAAAACGTATCCGAAAACGCCTGACGGGCAAGGAGGTGCAGAAACATGAATTCTCCAAAAATCGAACCTGAATTGACAAAATGCCCTGTGTGCGGGCAATCCATGCTTGAGCATTTTGAAGTTTGCAGCATATGCGGCTGGCAAAATGATTATTATCAGCTCGATTTCCCAGATAAAGATGGGTGCGCAAACAATATGTCGCTGAACGAGGCCCGGGAAGCCTACAAAAAGGGCGAACGGATTCATTAACGCCGTGCGGGTGTGCACCGCCATCCCCAAATTGACCGAGAATCAAACTCCGGGAGGGATATCTGTGCCTGTTTTGAAGGTTTACGAGCGCGCCATTGTCAACGCGCGCACCTACCCCAGCGCCCTGGCCCGAAGCGTGCATTTTGCAATCAGCCCGGATGGCGGGGCCTTTGAACCGCTCAACAACAATTACGGCATCCTGTTTCCGAAAGCGGAAATCAGCCCGGAAGATACGATTCTGGAACGGAACGCCGCTCATCCGCGGATCGTTCGCACAGGGGGCGCAGTCTATGTGGCGGCGGATTTTACGGACAGCGAAGGCGTGAACCTCCGCCCGAACCAGGTTTACCTCTGGAAAACGGCCGATTTCCAGCACTATGATGATCTCGGACTTGTGGACAAGGGTGCGCTGCCCTTTGACGCCGAGGCGGCGGGCGATACGCTGACCGTCACCGTGCCCGAAATGGCCGCGCTGCTGACGCGGTTCGGCAGGCCGCGCTTTTCGCATATCGAGCTGCCGGAGGCCGTCTCCCGGAAGTCGCTGCCCGCCATGGCGCCCGTCGTCTATACCGACGGCTCTCGGGACCTGAAGCCCGTACGTTGGACCGTGCTGCCGGGCGGACAGGCTGCCCGGGGCGAAGTGCTGCAGGCAAAATATCCGTTTCCTTCCGCCTGCGGCTGGGCCGACCCCATGCTGTTCCGGCATGAAGGACACTGGTATTTTCTGGCCACCAACGACAACACAGGCGACGTGGGACTGTACATCCGCCGGGCGGAAACCGTGGTCGGGCTTTTCGCCGCGGGGAACGAGCCGGTCTGCATTCTGCCGTATGACGAAGCGCGGGGCTTCATCCAGACCTTCTGGGCGCCGGAATATCACGAAATCGGCGGCGAAGGGTATATCCTGCTGGCCATCGGCGGGAAGCAATGGTCGCCCCACGCCCATATGATGCGGCTGAAAAAAGGCACTGACCCGCTGCAGCCCGATGCCTGGGAAGCCCCGGTGCGGGTGGTCCGGGCGGACGGAAGCGACCTTGCGCCCGGAAAAATCACCCTGGATATGACCCACTTTCATTGGAAGGGCCGGGATTATCTTTGCTGGTCCCAGCGGCGGTACAACCCCGATTCCGGGTCGATGCTGTTCATTGCGGAAACGGATCCGGAAACCCCCTGGGTGCTCAAAACCGAGCCGGTGCTGCTTTCCCGGCCGCTGCTGGGCTGGGAAAACCAGTCCGGCACAATCAACAACGAAGGGCCGTTCCCGCTGATTGTCGGCGATACGCTGTACCTGGCCTATTCCGGCGGGGCCGCGGGCGGGTATTCCTACGTGGTGGGCTTTCTGGAGCTTGCCAGGGACGGCGATCCGCTGGATCCCGGCTGCTGGGCAAAATCCCCCTGCCCGGAATGCTCCTCCTTCATGTTCGGCGACCGGGAAGGGCCGGCGCACAATTCCTTCTTCACCGGCGACGACGGCAAGCTGTATTTTGCCTGCCATGCCCAGCGCCCCGGCGAGGACAATCACCGGAACACCTCGATCACCCGTCTCCATTTTGGCGCAAACGGCCGGCCCGTGCCCGGTCTGGAGCCGGAGGAGGATCTGCCGGAAGAGGCAAGGTTTGTAACCGTACGGCTGACGGAATAATTCGACACAGCGTATAGATCGTTTTTCAGAATTGCCACACAAAAACGGGCGGAGATTTTCTCCGTCCGTTTCGGATATCCCAAAGTGCCGCTGCCCCTATTTTTTCACCCGCTATGTTAAGCAGGCCGGTACCCTGCGGCGGATTTCTGCCGTCCCCTGGCATGCCCGAGAGCACGGGGGCATGACATCTGGCCGCTCGACGCGGGTTCCGTTATGTGAAATGTGGGTAAAAACAGGAAACTGGCGAACACCCCAGGATCGTCCTTCCGTTTTCATTATATGCGGTTTTTCCGGGCTTGTCAAGCCCTGAAACAGACTTTCTTCACGATTCTTCGACCCCGCCCGATACCTGACGGATAGCGTCCAGGTAAAAATCGCAGAGTTCCCGGGCGATTTCCGCGTCCGCCGATTCGCTGACCACCCGCACGGCGTTTTTGTAAGCGTCCGGGGCCACGGTGGCGAAGCCGTTTTCGTGGCGGAACCGCACGCCCTCCCCCAGGGTGCGCGGGCAGGCGCTTCCCTGGCAGAGGCTGTGCAGAATGCGGCCCTTGTCCTGAGCGCGGCAGGGAATATCCCGGATCAGAATGTGGGTTTCGGGCAGGGCGGCAAGCAGGTGAGCAAGAGGCCCTTCCTTCAGCGCTTCGCAGACCAGCAGCATACCCGCCAGACCGTCTCCTGACAGCATTTGCTGGGCGGCGCAGGCAGGGCTGTCGTCCTTTTCCCGGAGCGGGGCCAGCTTTTCCGCCGCTCTCGGCACGTCACTGAGATCGTACAGCTTCCCCGTACGCCGGAGCAGCAGGGAAAGCAGCAGCATCGATTTCTGCTCGGGGGACGGAATGCAGCCCTCGGCAAACACGCTCATTTCCTCCCCGTCCTCGGACAGGAGGAACCCCGTTTCCTGGGGCCGCAACGTCATATCCCCCGTATCCCCTGTTCGCACGTTCCGGGCGTTCAGCCCCTCCAGCGCTTCCCGGGCCATTTTGCAAAGCCGGTCCGACGCGGAAAAGACCGCTACGGGGGACAGCAGCGCCTTTCCGGCGTCTTCGGGCATAATTCTGGATAAATACAGCTCCTCCGCCCCGGAGAAACGGGTGATGCCCCCCTGCCTTGCAAAAGCCGGCAGGGTGTCCTGGCGGAGCACGGCGGCGTCCATGGCGTTCATCTGCTTTCCAGTAAGCGGTTCGCCCTTGGCCGTCAGGAATCGGAGATTCCGCCCCTCCGCCAGGACGCCGCCCCCAAGACGCATTTCGGGAACGAGCCTTCGGAGCATGGGCCAGGTGATTTCCCCCGCCTGCAGCACCCGCACGCCCGAAGCCGCCAGGGCCCCGGCGGCAATGGACTGCAGCGCAGCGCCGTCCCGGTGGCCCACCAGCACCTGCCGGGCCCCCGTCACCTTGGCATAGGCGGCGCACAGAAGGCACACGCTTTCGGCGGAATCGCAGGCAATGCCCCGGCCTGTCCACAGCGGGACATCCAGGCTGCTCTCGGTCATGGTGCGGCTCACCACCGCGCCGGGGGTTACCTTCAGATGCGGCCAGATGCGAATGCCCGGGCGTACCTCGCTTTGGGCCCCGGCCACGGCTCCCTGGCCCAGGGCGCTGCCCGACTGCAGCATCGCGCCCTGCCGCACCGCCGCGCCGTCGCACAGCACGCTGCCCATAATATGGGCCTTGTCCCCCACCACGGCCCGGTTCCACAGGCACGAGCCTTCGATCACCGCTCCCGCGCCTACCGTGCACTGATCGCCGATCACGGCGTTGCGGAGCCGCGCCCCGGGGCCGACATGTACGTCCCGGCCGATACGGCAATGGCCCTCCAGCCGCGCTGCGGGGTCGATGCGGGCAGTGGGATCAATGCCTTCCGAATGAGGCAGGTCCACTTCCCCCCGCATCAGGGCCAGCTGGGCGGAAAGATAGGCCCGCTGGTCCCCCACGTCGCACCAGTAGCCCTGCATTTCCCAGGCGTACATGGGCAGGCCTTTTTCAAGAAGCGAGGGGAAAATATCCTTGCCGAAATCGGGCATGCCGCCTGCCGGAATATGATCGAAAATTTCGGGTTCCAGAATGTAAATGCCCGTATTGACCAGGTTGGAAAACACCCGGCTCCAGGCGGGCTTTTCAAGAAACCGGGTGACGCGGCCCGATTCGTCCGTCATCACCACGCCGTAGGGCAGCGGCACGCGGACCCTGCGCACCACCAGCGTGGCCAGGGCCTTCTTTTCCCGGTGCCAGGCCAGGGCGGCGGTCAGATCGCAATCGGTCAGCCCGTCCCCGGACAGGACAAAAAAAGTGCCCTTGAGATGATCCCGGGCCAGGCGGACGCTGCCCGCCGTGCCAAGGGGCGCCGTCTCTTCGTAATACCGGAGGCGCACCCCCGCCGCCTCCCCTTTTCCGAACGCCGCGCGGATTTTCCGGGGCTGATACCAGAGGGTCGCCCCCACGTCCGACACCCCGTGCCGCCGCAGCAGCTTCAGAGTATAGCCCATCACCGGCTCTCCCAGCAGCGGTACCAGGGGCTTGGGCAGGTTCACCGTCAGCGGCCGGAGCCGCACGCCCTCGCCCCCCGCCATGATGATCGCCTGTACGGCCAAATGTTTCTCCTCCTTTGTTCTTTTTCTGTTTCGTATTATGCGCCCGCTCGCCCGGCAATATGCCCGCAGGGATTTTTACCAATGGATGACCGGTTTGTAAAATTCCATGATCCCCCTGATTTCGCTCTTGCGTTTTTGGAAAAAAAGTGTTATTACTTAAGAAGAACGCGATTGCGGCTCTATGTTACAATTTTTGGAAGGAACGCTGAATGGACATTAACTGGTATCCCGGCCACATGGCCCGCGCCAAAAGAATGCTGTCGGAACAGCTGAGCCGGGTGGATGTGGTCATTGAACTGTGCGACGCGCGGCTGCCCCTTTCCAGCCGCAATCCCGATCTTCTCCGCCTGACCGCCCGGAAAAAGCGGGTGCTGCTCCTGGGCAAAAGCGACCTGGCGGACGACAGGGCCACGGAGGCCTGGCTGAAATCCTTCCGGCGGGAAGGCCTGCTGTGCGCCGCCGTGGATATGAACAGGCAGGCAAAAAAAGCGCTGCCCCTCATTGAGGACGCTGCCCGGGAAACGGTGGAGCGGGCCGCACAGCGGGGCATCAAAAAAACGGTGCGCGCCATGGTGGTGGGCGTGCCCAACACGGGAAAATCCACCTTTATCAACCGCCTGCACGGTACCCCCATCGCCAAGGTGGGCGATATGCCGGGCGTGACGCGGAGCAATCAGTGGGTGAAAATATCCCCCTTTCTGGAACTGATGGACAGCCCGGGTCTGCTCTGGCCCCGGCTGGACGACCCCATCGCCGCCCGGAGGCTGTGCTACATCGCCGCCATCGGGGATCAGGCGGTGGATATTGCCATGCTTGCCATTCAGCTGCTGGAAGATATGATTGCCGCCGCGCCGGGAGCTGTGGCAGAGCGGTTCAAAATCCGCGACCTGTCCCTGCGGGGTCCCGCCCTGCTGGACGCCGTGTGTGCGGGCCGGGGATTTTTAATGAAGGGCGGCGTGCCCGACCTGGACCGGGCCTGCAAGACCGTGCTGGACGAATACCGCGGCGGCAAATTAGGGCGCATCACCCTGGAAATGCCGCCCAAGGAGCAAAAACATGACGACGATTCACAAGAAGCGTGAGGAACGGCTGCGGGTCCTGACCCAGACCCACGACGGTTTTCTGTGGGCGCAGGGCATCCGCTTTGCGGGTATGGACGAGGCGGGGCGCGGGCCCCTGGCGGGCAATGTAGTGGCCGCCTGCGTGATCATGCCTCCCGAGCCGCTCATTCCCTGGGTGGACGACAGTAAAAAGCTGTCCGCTGTGCGGCGGGAGCAGGTTTTCAACGAGATCATGAAAACGGCGCTATTTGTGGGCGTGGGCCAGGCGGGCCCGGAAGAAATCGACGAAATCAACATTCTGGAGGCCACGAAGAATGCCATGCGCCGGGCCGCCGCGGGGGCAAAGGCCGATATTTACCTGATCGACGCTTTGCAGGGCCTGGGCCTTTCCGGTGAGGAACGCGGCATTATCCATGGGGACGCGCTGAGCTATTCCATCGCTGCGGCCAGCATCATCGCCAAGGTGACAAGGGACAGGCAGATGGAAGCGCTGGACAGGGAATACCCCGGCTACGGCTTTGCCGGGCACAAGGGGTACGGCACTGCCCGGCACATCGAGGCCCTTCGGGCCCTGGGCCCCTGCCCCGCCCACCGGCGCAGCTTCATCGGGCACTTCGTATGAACGTTTTCAAAAAAGGGCTGCTGGGCGAATGGCGGGCGGCGTGGTATCTGCGCTTCCGGGGCATCAAAATCCTGGAAAAGCGCTACCGTACGGCCCATGGGGAAATCGACCTGATTGGCCGGGACGGGAAAACGACGGTATTTGTGGAAGTAAAATATCGGCCCCGGGGCAAAATGGGAGAAGGGTTCGATGCCGTCAACGCCCGGAAACGCGGGCATATCCGGTATGCCGCTGCCCTGTACCTGCAAAAGCACCCGGCGGAAGATGTCCGGTTTGACGTGGTGGAAATTTCGTCAGGCGGCGTGCGGCACCTGAAAAACGCATTTTAAGGAGCAATTATGAAAAACAAGCGGGTTTACGGGATCATCGGGTGTGCGGCGCTGGCCCTGCTGCTAGTTTTGGCGGCCTGGCTGCTGTTTTTCCGCCAGGCCAGTGGAGGCGGCACGTACGATAACCTGATCCGGAACGGCGATTTTGAAATCACCGATGACGACGGCATGCCGAAAGATTGGTACACCGAGGCCTGGATTTCCCAGGGCTATACCACCTATGACCTGCAGGAAGGCCCCTCCGGCAAGGCCGCCTATATCATGAACCTCTTTCCCAACGACGCCCGCTTCGTACAGACGGTGTCCGTTTCCCCCGATACCCTGTACTGCCTGCACGGCCGCATCCGGGCCAACGCGGCCGCGGAAGGCAGCAGCCGGGGCGCCAACCTTTCCATTGAAAACCTGAGCGTTTATTCCGAATGCCTGTACGACACAAACGGCGAATGGCAGGAGGTTTCCCTCTACGGCCGCACAGGGCCCAAGCAGCGGACGGTCACTGTATTCGTCCGCCTGGGCGGCTACAGCGGCGAAGCGACAGGCGAAGCCTGGTTTGACGATATATCCTTCCAACGGGTAGACGAAGTACCCGCGGGATACTATGAAATGCCCCTGTATGAAGTCCAGTCCTCCACGGTTTCCGATACATCCAAGGAAAAAACCGGAAGCCTGTGGCTGATTCTGGCCTGCATTGCCTATGCGGGCATTTTCTGCGTGCTGGCCCGGTTCCTGAGCGGGACGGCAAAATGGAACGCCAAAACAGAAATTATCATTCTGGGCGGAACCATGCTGCTTTTCTTCGCCCTGCGAGTATTGACGGCCGCCCTGATTCCGGGCTATGACGTGGATATCGCCTGCTTCCGCAGCTGGGCCGGGCACATGGCCAACGTGGGCCCCACGGAATTCTATACCACGGTGGGCTTTTGCGATTATCCCCCGGGATATTTGTGGGTGCTGTGGATCGTGGGGCTTATGGGCAAGGCCCTGGGCGGCGTCAGCGAGCTGATGGTAAAACTGCCCGCGATCCTGGCCGATACGGCCCTGTGCTTCCTGCTTTACCGGGAAGGGAAAAAGGCGCTGGGCGGGCAGCAGGCGCTGATGCTGTGCCTGCTCATGGCGGCCAATCCCCTTTCCTTCGCAGCGGGGGCCGCCTGGGGGCAGACCGACAGCCTGATGACCGTGCTTTTGTGCGTCACGGTGATCTGCGCCCTGCGGGGACAATGGAAGGCCGCGCTGCCCGTGTATGTGTTTTCCATGCTGGTGAAGCCCCAGGCGCTCATGTTCGGGCCCCTGGGAGCGGCCGCGCTGCTGCTGCACATTCTGAAAAACGCCCGGGATGGAAAAAAGCGCAGGGCCATGCTTCAGGACGTGCTCATTGGCCTCGGCCTCTCCGCCGCTGTGGCTGCCGTCATCGCTTTGCCCTTCACGCCGGGCCAGCCCTGGAACTGGCTCATTCAGCTTTACGGCCGGACCATGGGCGAATACGACCGTGCCACGGTGAACGCCTGCAACCTGTATTTTCTGTTCGGAAAGAACTGGGCGGACAGCGCCGCCGCCGTACCCTGGTACATTGCCCTTTGTGCTTTCCTGCTGCTGGCCATTCCCTGTGTGCTGGCACAATGGCCTCAATACCGCGCTTTCTTTTCATCCAATACGCGTTCCCTGCGGGAAAACCGCCCGGCCGCGGCTGCGCTTTTGTCCGCTGCCCTGTGCTGCGCGCTGCTTCTTGCCCTGGCAGTGCTGATGATTCTGGGCCATCTCACCTACTCCGCCCTGAGCGTCTGCATGATCGCCGCCTGCGTAACGCTCTTTGCCGGGCTGCTGCTGATTCACGGCAAAGATGAAAACCTGCCGCTCTTTGGCGCGGCCATGCTGATGATGATTTTTGCCGCGGGCGGAATGATGCACGAAAGGTACCTGTTCCCGGCGGCGGCGCTGCTGCTGCTGGCCTATACGCGGACCCATGACCGGCGGATTCTGTACCTGGCCGTGGGCATAACCCTGACGGGGCTTTTGAACGTGGGCTGCGCCCTGGACCGGAACATCCGCATCGGCGGAGTGGACGGGCACCTGGACGCCCCCGATTTCCTTATTCAAAGCGACATGGCCTTCCTGGAATACCTGGCCGCCGCGGGCAACTGTCTGCTGGGGGCGGCGGGCGTGTACCTCTCCTGCGCCCTTGCCGGAGAAAATGCCCGGGTGCTGAGCCTGTCTTCTGTTGCTGAAAAGGCTGCGGGAGCGGCCCGTGAAAAACGCAAAGCGCCTCTTCCCGAGAATGCGCCCCTTCGCAAAATGACGAAAAAGGACTGGCTGATTCTCGCCGTCGGAACCGCGCTGTACGCCGTATTGGCCTTTACACATCTCGGCTCCACGAAAGCGCCCCAGACCGCCTGGGTGTCCGAAGCCTCCTACGAACAGGAAACGGCAACAGGCCGGATGACGCCCGTTCAGGAATCCGTGGTGCTGGACCTTGGGGAAAGCCGCGTATTCAATATGGCCTATTTTCTGGGCATCCATCACAGCGATTACACCTTCCTGGTGGAAACGGGCGAGGACGGGGAAACCTGGCCCCAAACCTATGAAGCCTCGGCCAATCAGGGGGACTGCTTCAAATGGAAATACGTGCCGGACGTCGCGGGGGGATCCAATCCCGCCGCCCTGTCAGGGCGCTATGTGCGCATATCCGCCCGGAGCGTAAGCCTGACCCTGTTCGAAACCCTGTTCCGGGACGCCGCAACCAAGGAAACCATTCAGGCTTCGCTGGTATCCAGTTCTTTGGGCAACGAAACCGCCGCCTGCCTGGTGGACGAACCCGACACCCTGGAGGGCGAGCCCGGCTGGTACAATTCCACCTATTTTGACGAAATTTACCACGCCCGCACGGCCTATGAACACCTCCACGGTCTGACCCCCTACGAAACCACCCATCCTCCCCTTGGCAAGGTGCTGATGAGCTTCTGCATCGCCATTTTCGGCATGACGCCCTTTGGCTGGCGCTTTGCGGGGGCGTTGGCCGGGGTGCTGATGCTGCCCGGGATGTACCTGCTGGGCAAGCTGCTCATCAAAAAGGAATGGGGCGGCCTGGGGGCCATGCTGCTCATGACCCTGGACCTGATGCACTTCACCCAGACCCGCATTGCCACCATCGACAGCTTTGTGGTACTGTTCATCATTTGGTCGGTATACTTCATGCTGCGCTGGTTCATGCGGGATTTCTTCAGCACGAAGTTTATCAAAACCCTTGCCGACCTCTTCCTGTCCGGCCTGTTCATGGGCTTTGCCATTGCCAGCAAATGGACGGGCTGCTATGCCGCCGTGGGCCTGGCCGTGATTTTCTTCTTCGGCCTGTGGCGCAGGATCCGGGAAATCATTCACGCCAAAAAGCTTCCCGAAGCCCAATTGACGAACCACGACCGCGCCGCCCGGGCGGGCGTCCGGCCCCTGTGCATCACGGTGGCCCTGTGTTTCCTTTTCTTCATCGTCCTTCCGCTGACCATCTATTACCTTTCCTATATTCCCTACTTCGCCCCCTCCGGCGGGGTGACGGTGGAAAAGGTGATTCATGCCGCCGTGGGCGATTATTTCACCACCGGCGTGCTGGACGAATACGACGGGATGCTGGGTTACCATTCCAAGCCAGGTCGGGGCATGGATCATTTCTTCTATTCCCCCTGGTACGAATGGCCCATTATTGCCACGCCCATGTGGTACGCGGAAGATCAGTATGAGCCCGCAGGCACGGCCCGGACCATCATGGCCATGGGCAATCCGGCCGTGTGGTGGACGGGGCTTGCGGCGCTGTTCGGGGTGATATTCCTGTGGGCCAGGCGGCATATCGTGCAAAAGCACACCCTTGTTCTGCATCCCGAACGCGACGACCCCCGGTACGCCCTGCTCATCATCTGCTTCCTGGCCCAGTATCTGCCCTGGATGCTGGTGCCCCGGGGAACGTACATTTACCATTACTTCCCCTCCGTGCCCTTCATCATCCTGTGCACCATGCTGTGCCTGGACTGGCTGAGCGAAAAGCACGATAAGGCCGCCCGGATTGCATTGCTTTGCCTGACAGCGACGGCGCTGATTCTTTTCATTCTTTTCTTCCCCTATGCCAGCGGCGTCACCGTATCCGAAAAATGGCTGGACGCCATGAATTGGTTCCCCCGCTGGCTCATGTACTGATTCTGCGAAAGGAGGCGAAGCAGGTATGCTGGCGCGAACGCTGTGCTTTGCATTGCAGGGCGTGGACGGGCAGCCCGTCCATGTGGAAGCGGACGTATCCTCCGGGCTGAACGTGTTTTCCATCGTCGGCCTGCCCGACACCGCCGTGCGGGAAAGCAAGGACCGGGTGACCGGCGCCCTGCGGAACTCCGGCTTTGCCATGCCGGGCGGCCGGGTGACGGTAAACCTGTCCCCTGCCGACCTGAAAAAGGAAGGCGCGGCCTTTGATTTGCCCATCGCCCTGGCCCTCCTTGCGGCCAGCCGCCAGGCGGCCCTGCCCGACCTTTCCAATATCCTGCTGCTGGGGGAGCTTTCCCTGGACGGCAGCCTGACCCCCGTGCGGGGCGTGCTTTCCATGGTGATTGCCGCCCGGGCTTACGGGGTGGACAGCGTGATTCTGCCCGCGGACAACGGGGCCGAGGTGCAGTCCCTGGAGGGGATGGTGATCTACCCCGCCCGGCATCTTCGGCAGGTGGTGGAACACCTGACGGGCAAATGTCCCCTGCCTGCCCAGAATCAGATTTCCTATGAAAACTGCATTTCCCAGAGCGCGCCGGCCCTGGACATGGCCCTGGTGAAGGGGCAGCAGGGGGCCAGGCGAGCCCTGGAAATCGCCGCGGCGGGCGGGCATAACCTGCTCATGATCGGCGTGCCCGGCAGCGGCAAAACCATGCTGGCCCGGTGCCTGCCGGGGATTCTGCCCCGGATGACCTTTGAAGAGGCCTGCGAAACCACCCGGATTCATTCCGTGGCCGGGCTGCTCAAACCCGGGCAGGGTCTTATGACCGAACGTCCCTTCCGCACGCCCCATCACGCCGTATCCGCCCCCGCTTTGGTCGGCGGCGGGTCGGACGCCAAGCCCGGGGAAATTTCCCTGGCCCACAACGGCGTGCTGTTTCTGGACGAGCTGCCCGAATATGCCCCCAACGTGCTGGAAGCCCTGCGGCAGCCCCTGGAGGACGGCTTTGCCAGCGTATCCAGGGTGCGGGCCCGGGCCAGGTACCTGTCCCGGTGCATGCTGGTGGCGGGCATGAATCCCTGCCCCTGCGGCTATTACGGCAGCCGGGTGCGCGCCTGCCATTGCGGCGAACCCGCCATCCGCAAATACCTGAGCCGGGTATCCGGCCCCCTGCTGGACCGGATCGACCTGCAGATCGAGGTGGACGCCGTGCCGGTGAGCGAAATCACAACATCCGCCCCGGCGGAAAGCTCCGCCGCGGTGCGTGCCCGGGTGCAGGCGGCCAGGCAGCGGCAGCTATGCCGTTTGCAGGCCCACGGGCTGCACTGCAACGCGCAGATGGACGGAGCGGCGCTGAAGGAGCTGTGCCCTCTGTCCGGCAATGCCCAGGCCATTCTGACCCGGGCGGTGGAAAAAATGGGTATGAGCATGCGGGGCTATACCCGCATCATCAAGGTGGCCCGCACCATTGCCGACCTGGCGGAGGAGGATATGATTTCCCCCGCCCACATTGCCGAGGCCATTCAGTACCGGGCCCTGGACAGTAAATATTGGGGGACGTGAGCATGGATTATTCCCGGGAACAATTGGCCCGCATCTGGCTGCAGTGTCTGCCCATGGGCGCATGGAACAAACGGGACGCGCTGATCAGGCATTTCGGCAGCGCGGAAGCCGTGTGGGAGCATTTCACCCCCGCGCTGTATCATTCCCTGGGGCCGGAGTACTTCTCCTTTCTGGCGGACACGCGGATGAACCGCTGCGCGGCCGCCCTGCGCCTGCTGGATTCCCTGGGCGCCCGGGCAATTTTCCGGGGCAATGACGATTATCCCGCCCTGCTGAACGCCGTCGGGGACGCGCCGGATGTGCTGTTCGTGCTGGGCACGCTGCCCAAGGACGACGTGCCCGCCGTGGCCATTGTAGGCTCCCGGCGCAGCACCCGTTACGGCACGGCGCAGGCCAGGCGCATTGCGGGCGAGCTGGCCGATGCCGGCGCGGCGGTCGTCAGCGGCATGGCCCGGGGCATCGACGCGGCGGCCCATCTTGGCGCGCTGGATCATCATGGAATCACCGTGGCGGTGCTGGGCAGCGGCCTTGCGCACATCTACCCGCCCGAAAACAAGGATCTGTTTGCCCGCATTATTGCCGAGGGCGGCGCGGTGGTGAGCGAGCTGCACCCCGATTTCACGCCCCTGCCCTACCATTTTCCCGTGCGCAACCGGATTATTTCCGGCCTCTCCCACGCGCTGCTGCTCATCGAAGCCCAGGAAAAGAGCGGCACGCATTCCACCGTCAACCATGCCCTGGACCAGGGGCGCGAGGTCTTCGCCCTTCCGGGCAACGTGGACGCCCCGGGCAGCGAGCTGCCGCTCAAATTGCTCAAGGACGGCGCGAATCTGTGCACCTGCGGCGATGATATTTTATCCGCCATGGGCTGGCGTCGGCCGCCGCCCGAGCAGACCTCCTTTTTCGCCCCGGATACCAAAGAGGAAAGCGACCCCGTCCTCCGCGCCCTCGGCATGGAGGAAAAGACCCTGGAGGAGCTCATTGCCGAAACGGGGCTGAACGCCCAGGAGCTTGGCACGCAACTGACGCTGCTGGAGCTTGAGGGCAAAGTGGAGCGCCGGGCCGGGCGGGCCTACGCCCTGGTAAGATAAATCGTTTAGGCGACCGGCCCGAAAGGCGATCGGCCGTGTTGCTGGGCCGCGCATGCGAGCACGGCGACAAACATGGGATAATAGTTTAGGCGACCGGCCCGAAGGGCGGTCGGCCGTGTTGCAGGGCCGCGTATGCGTGCACGGCGACAAACATGGGATAATAGTTTAGGCGACCGGCCCGAAGGGCGGTCGGCCGGGTCGCCGGGCCGCGGATGCGTGCACGGCGACAAACAAAACCAATCAACGGAGGGGAACAACCGTGGCAACCGCATCCAAACTCATCATCGTGGAATCGCCCGCCAAGGCACGCACCATTTCCAAGTTTCTGGGCCGAAGCTACAAGGTGGAGGCCAGCCAGGGGCATGTGCGCGATATGCCCAAATCCCAGCTGGGCGTGGACACCGAGAAGGATTTCGCCATCAAATACATCACCATTCACGGCCGGGGAAAGATTCTGGCCAAGATCCGCAAGGAGGCCAAAAACGCTTCCCGCATTTACCTGGCCACCGACCCTGACCGGGAAGGGGAAGCCATTTCCTGGCACCTGGCGCAGACGCTGGATATCGACGTGAATTCCCCCTGCCGGATTGAGTTTCACGAGGTCACCCAGAAGGCCGTGGAAAACGCCATCAAAAACCCCCGGCCCATCAACATGGATAAGGTGGACGCCCAGCAGGCCCGCCGTGCCCTGGACCGCCTGATCGGCTACAAAATCAGCCCCCTGCTCTGGGCCAAGGTCAAGAAGGGCCTGAGCGCCGGGCGCGTGCAGTCCGTTGCCACGCGGCTGGTGGTGGACAGGGAACAGGACATTGAGGACTTTATCCCGGAGGAATACTGGGACGTTACCGCCAATGCCCTTCTGCCCAGCGCCCGGGGCCGCAAAACCACCTTCACCCTGCGCCTGACCACCCTGGACGGCCAGAAAGCCGAACTTCACAACGCGGACGAGGCCGAGGAAGCCCGGAAGCGCGTGGAGTCCGCGTCCTTCGCCGTATACAGCCTGAAATCCGGCGAACGGCGCAAGCTGCCCGCCCCGCCCTTCACCACCTCCTCCCTCCAGCAGGAGGCCAGCCGCAAGCTGAATTTCACCACCCAGAAAACCATGCAGGTGGTGCAGCAGCTCTATGAAGGCGTGGACCTGGAGAACGAGGGCACGGTGGGTATCGTCACCTACATCCGCACGGACAGCGTGCGCATATCCGACGAAGCGCTGCAGGCCGTCCGCGCCTATATTCCCGCGCACTTCGGCCCGGAATACCTGCCCGAAACCCCCAATGAATTCAAGGGCCGCAGCAACGCCCAGGACGCCCACGAGGCTATCCGCCCCACGGATATCGCCCGCACCCCGGATGACGTAAAATCCTCCCTGACCAAAGAGCAGTACCAGCTGTACCGCCTGATTTACCACCGCTTCCTGGCCAGCCAGATGAAGCCCGCCCTGTACGACACCCTCGGCATGGATGTGGCCGGGGATGGCGTGGGCATGCGGTTTTACGGGGAACACAAGCGCTTTGCCGGGTTTACCTCCATTTACGAGGAGGGCACCGACGACGAAAAGGAAGCGGCCGAATCCACCCTGCCCCAGTTTGAGGAGGGCGCGCCTGTGCGTATTGAGTCGGTGGAATGCGCCCAGCACTTCACCCAGCCCCCTTCCCGCTACACGGAGGCCAGCCTGGTGCGCACGTTGGAAGAAAAGGGCATCGGCCGCCCCTCCACCTATGCCCCCACCATCACCACCATTCTGGCCCGGGGCTATGTGATGCGGGAAAACAAGCGCCTCTTCCCCACCGAGCTTGGCAAAATGATCAACGCCATGATGACCCAGTATTTCGGCCCCATTGTAGACACCGAGTTCACCGCCGGCCTGGAAGAGCAGCTGGACGAGGTGGAAGCCGGGGACGTGGACTGGCATCAGGTGCTGCGGGATTTCTATCCCCCCTTCGTGGAAATGCTGGAAGGGGCCGAAAACGCCATTGAAAAAGTGGAAATCAAGGATGAACCCAGTGACGTGATCTGCGACAAGTGCGGGGCCCGGATGGTGTACCGGGTGGGCCGCTACGGCAAATTCCTGGCCTGCCCCAATTTCCCCGAGTGCCGCAACACCAAGCCCATCCTCACCTACATCGATGCCCCATGCCCCAAGTGCGGCGGGCGGCTGCTGGAAAAAACCAGCCGGAAAAACCGCAAGTTTTACGGCTGCGAGCATTACCCGGAATGCGATTTCGTTTCCTGGGAAATGCCCGTGCGGGAAAAGTGCGAAAAGTGCGGCAGCTACATGACCCTGAAGCGTTCCCGGAAGGGCGAAACCTGGTACCTGTGCAGCAACGAAACCTGCCGCCACCGGGTGGCCGTGCATGAAGACGGGGCGGAGGATGCGGAATGAGCGCGCGTGTCATCGGCGCGGGGCTGGCCGGGTGCGAGGCCGCGTGGCAGCTGGCGAAGCGCGGGATTCAAGTGATCCTCACCGAACAAAAGCCCGCCCGCATGAGCCCCGCCCATCATTCCCCCCTCTTTGCGGAATTGGTGTGCTCCAATTCCCTGCGGTCCGACCGGCTGCAAAACGCCGTGGGCCTGCTGAAAGAGGAAATGCGGCACATGGATTCCCTCGTCATGGCGGCGGCCGATCAGGCCCGGGTGCCCGCCGGCGGCGCATTGGCAGTGGACAGGGAACGGTTTTCGGGGTATATTACAAAGCGGCTGACGGAGCACCCCCTTGTCACCCTGGAATCGGCGGAACAGACGGAGATTCCAGACGCCCCCGCTATTATCGCCACCGGGCCCCTGACCTCGGACGCCCTGGCGGCGGCTATCGCGGACATGGACGAAGTGAGCACCCTGAATTTTTACGACGCGGCGGCCCCCATTGTCACGGCGGAATCGCTGAACATGGACAAAGTGTACCGCGCTTCCCGTTACGGCCGGGGGGACGATTACCTGAACTGCCCCATGACCAAAGAGGAATACGACGCCTTTGTGACGGCGCTGCTCGGGGCCGAAGGGGCCCCTGTCCACGGGTTTGAGGAAACGAAGGTGTTTGAGGGCTGCATGCCTGTGGAATCCATGGCGAAGCGGGGGCACATGGTATTGGCCTTCGGGCCCATGAAGCCCGTGGGGCTGCCCGACCCCCGGACGGGCAAAGAGCCCTATGCCGTGGTGCAGCTGCGGCAGGACGACGCGGCGGGCTCGCTGTACAACATCGTGGGGTTCCAGACCCGGCTGAAATTTCCCGAGCAGAAACGGGTGTTCGGCATGATTCCGGGGCTTGAAAACGCGGAATTTGCCCGGTACGGCGTCATGCACCGCAACACCTTCCTCAACAGTCCCGGCCTGCTGGACCATAACTTTCAGATGATTTCCCGGCCCGGCCTGTACTTTGCCGGACAGATGACGGGAGTGGAAGGGTACGTGGAATCGGCGGCCAGCGGGCTGCTGGCAGGGGTCGCCCTGGCCATGCAGGTAAAGGGCTTGCCCGCCCCCGACCTGACGGGAGCCACGGCCATGGGCGCTTTGGGCCGGTACGTATCCGCCCCCAACCGGAATTTCCAGCCCATGAACATTACCTACGGCATCATCGACCCTCCAAGGGAGCGTATCCGGAACAAACAGCAGCGGTATGAAAAAGTAGCCCAACGGGCGCTTGAAACCATCGATGCGCTGCTTCCGGCCCTTTCCTGACGCAATTCTGCCGCCATTCGCCCCCTGCCCGGGCGTATCATAAATTAGGCCCCATTCAGATTACGGAGGACATACAGTATGGAAATGCGGGGAACCACCATCTGCGGCGTGCGCAGAGACGGCCATATCGCCATCGCGGGCGACGGCCAGGTCACCATGGGCGAACATACCATTTTCAAGTGCAGCGCCAAAAAGGTGCGGCGGATCTTCAACGATTCGGTGGTCACGGGCTTCGCGGGTTCGGTGGCCGACGCCTTTTCCCTGTGCGAGCGGTTTGAGGACAAGCTGACCCAGTGCGGCGGCAACCTGGAGCGGGCCGCCGTGATGCTGGCCCAGGACTGGCGGGGCGAAAAGGGCTTGCGGCAATTGGACGCCCTGCTGATTGTGGCCAACAAGGAAAGCATGCTTATCGTATCCGGCAACGGCGAAGTGATCGACCCGGACGACGGCATCGCCGCCATCGGCTCGGGGGGCAATTACGCCCTGGCCGCCGCCCGCGCCCTGAAAGAAAACACCGACCTTTCCGCCGCCGAGATTGCCGAAAAAGCCCTGCGCATCGCGGCGTCCATCTGCGTCTACACCAACGACCATATCATCGTGGAGGAGGTTTGAAGGCAATGAAGGAACTGACTCCCCGGGAAGTGGTCCGGGAACTGGATCGCTACATCATCGGCCAGGACGAGGCCAAGCGCGCCGTGGCCATCGCCCTGCGCAACCGCTACCGCCGGGCCAAACTGCCCGAGGATATGCGGGAGGAAATCTATCCTAAGAATATTCTCATGATCGGTCCCACGGGCGTTGGCAAAACGGAAATCGCCCGCCGCCTGGCAAAATTGGTAGACGCGCCGTTCATCAAGGTGGAGGCCACCAAATTTACCGAAGTCGGCTATGTGGGCCGGGACGTGGAATCCATCATCCGCGACCTGACGGAAAACGCCGTGCGCATGGTGAAGGACGAGCACGCCGCCCGGGTGCGGACGAGGGCGCAAGTGCTGGCCGAGGACAGGCTGGTGACGCTGCTTTTGCATCCCCCCAAGAAGCCGGGCAGCGGCAATCCCCTGGATTTCCTGCTGGGCAAGAAGAACGAGCCCGAACCCACCGAGGAAGAAAAGGTGGAAATCAGCCGCAAGCGGGGGGAACTCAGGGAGCAGCTCCGCCGGGGCGAACTGGAAGACACGGAGCTGGAAATCGAAGTGGAGGAGAGCGCGCCGCAGCTGGAAGTGGGCGGCGCATCCATCAGCATCGGCGACATGATGGGCGGCATGCTGCCCAAGAAGACCAAGCTGCGTCATGTGAAAGTAAAGGAAGCCCGGGACATTCTGATTGCCGAGGAATCCCAAAAACTCATCGACGAGGACGCGGTCAAGGAAGAAGCCGTGCGCCGGTGCGAGCAGAGCGGCATCGTGTTCCTGGATGAGATCGACAAGATCGCGGGCCGGGGCGGCACGGGCTCGGGCCCGGACGTGAGCCGGGAAGGGGTGCAGCGGGATATTCTGCCCATTGTGGAAGGCTCCACCGTCAACACCAAATACGGCCCCGTACGGACGGATTTCATGCTGTTTATCGGCGCGGGCGCGTTTCATGTGGCCAAGGTGACCGACCTGATTCCTGAACTGCAGGGGCGTTTTCCCGTGCATGTGCAATTAAAGAGCCTGACCCAGGAGGATTTTGTGGCCATCCTGACGAAAACGGATAACGCCGTGACCAGGCAGTACGCCGCCCTGCTGGAAGTGGACAAGGTACATTTGACCTTTGAGGACGAGGCCCTTTCGGAAATCGCCCGCATCGCCATGCTCTCCAACGAAACGGGGGAAGACATCGGCGCCAGGCGGCTGCACGCCGTGTTTGAGGAGCTCCTGGAGGACGTATCCTTCAACGCGGGGGGCGACAGCATGCCGGACGTGTACCTGACCATCACCGCCGATTACGTGCGGGAGCACCTGAAGGCGGCCAAGGAACTGGATATGAAGCGGTATATTCTCTAAAAAGACAAAAGAGGGGGAGAGCAAACCTGATGAAGCCTCTGACGATTGCCATCGACGGGCCCGTGGGGGCCGGGAAATCCACGATTTCGGATGCGGTAGCCAAGCGCCTGGGGATTTTACATTTGGATACGGGGGCCATGTACCGGGCCGTGGGCCTGTGCGCCATGGAGCGGGGCATCGATCCCCGGGATGAAGAAAAGGTTTCAGAATTATGTGTGGCGGGCGGCGCCCGCGTGGACGTCCGGTATGACGGCGGCCGGCAGATTACGCTGCTGAACGGCCGGGACGTGAGCAGGGAAATCCGCACGCAGGAAGCGGGGCAAGCCGCCTCCACCGTATCCCGGTACGCCGCCGTGCGGCGCATGATGGTGCGCCGTCAGCAGGAATTGGCCGCGGGCCAGGCCATGCTGCTGGACGGCCGGGACATCGGCACGGTGGTGCTGCCGGACGCCACCCTCAAAATCTTTCTCACCGCCAGCCCCGAAGTGCGGGCAAAACGGCGGATGCTGCAGCTTCGGGAGAAGGGCGACGAAACACCCTTTGAGGAAATCCTGGAAGAGGTCAACGCACGGGACAGGCAGGATATGAACCGCCCGCTGGACCCCCTCCGCCAGGCGGAGGACGCCGTGCGCATCGACGCTTCCGACATGAGTTTTGACGCCGCCGTGCAGGCCATAATCGATCAATTGGAGGTTCGCCATGATGCAGAATGATCCCTCCGCGCCCCTTCCCGCCGAAAAGAAGGAGCGCACGCCCGTATACACCTTCGCCCGGGGCGTGGCCGCCGTGGTGGTGCACGTTTTGTTTCCTGTCCGCTATCACGGGCTGGAGCATTTTGCGCTTCGCGCCCCCTACATCCTCATGTGCAACCATCAGAGCCTGCTGGACCCCTTCGCGGTGGCGTACCCCTGCAAGGATTACGAGGTGCGCTTTCTGGGCAAGAAGGAAATCTGCAAAACGAAGCTGGTGGCCTGGTTTGCCGATAAGCTGCACATGATTCAGGTGGACCGCCACAACACCGACCTGAACGCCATGCGCCAGTGCGTAAAAGCCCTGCGAAATAACCAGGTGCTGGGTATTTTCCCTGAGGGCACCCGCCACCATGACGACCTGATGAGCACCATTGAAACGGGCACGGCTGTGCTGGCCCTCCGGGCCAACGTGCCCCTGCTTCCCATGTATATGGACAGGAAAATGCGGCTTTTCCGCCCCGTGAACATATATGTGGGCCAGCCCATGGATATTTCCGACCTGTGCACCCAGGGCATGGACGCCCAGGTGGTGGACGCGCTGACCGGCCGCATCCGGGATACCTACCTGACCATGCGTACGGAAACGCAAAAAGCCCTGCCCGGCAAGTAAACGTCCTCTGCCCGGCTTGATTTTTCCTGGCATTTATGCTATGCTTTTTCGGGCTTTGTATTCATATTCATTCCATTCGAAAGAGGTGCCTCTATGCCCATGATCCGCCGGTTGATGTGCCTGACGGCCGCCGTGCTGCTGGCCGCTCTTTTTGCTTTGCCCGCCTCGGCAGAATTGACGCCCCTGCCCATGAACGATCTTTCCTTCGGCCCGGCGCCCAAGGATGAAAATTATCTGGATGACTGGACGTACGCGGACGAATCCATTTCCGTAAAGCTGGGCGAAGGCCGCTGGTGCGATACAACGTACATGTACGCCCATGTGAAGATTGCCGATCCTTCCCAGCTGCGCACCGTGCCGGCCAATGTTTACACCTCCCCCAACGCGAAATTCACCGCCGGTTCCTCCGACGCCAATTTCCGGGGGCGGCTGGTGGCCGCGAAGGTGAACGCGGTGGTGGCCCTCAACGGGGATTTCTATACCAAGCCCAACGTGGTCAAGGTGGTGCTGCGGCAGGGGCAGCAGGTGCGCAACAAGGCAGAAGGCAATTCCGACGTGCTGATCATCGACAAAAACGGCGATTTTTCCTATCTGCCCCTTTGCACCCAGGCGGACTATGAAGCCTATTACGTCCAGCACGCTTTGGAAATGTACCAGGCTTTCTGTTTCGGCCCCGTGCTGGTGAAGGACGGAAAAAGCCTTATCGATGAAAGCTATCTCAACAAATCCATCGGCTCCCAGAACAACACCCAGCGCTCCGCCATCGCCCAGCTGGGCGAACTGGAATACCTGCTGGTGGTGTGCGCCAGCAATGAGGCCTATGAAAAGGATAAGGGCCTGACGCTGTATGAATTTGCGGCTTTGTGCGAGCAGCTGGGCAAGGAGCTGAGCGAAAACGGCTGCCGCCTGGCCTACAACCTGGACGGCGGCAACAGCACCACACTGGTGTTCAAGCGGATGGATCCCAAGGAAAACAGGCTGAAATACGTAAAGGCCAATTGGCCCGAGAAAGAACGTTTTTTAGGCGATATCATTTATTTCGCCACGCTGGTAAAATAACATGGGCGCGGAAATTGTGACGGTATCCCTGGGCGGGGCGTCGGTGACGCTGTACGCCCTGCTGGCCGCGGCGGGCTTTGTGTGCGCCGCGCTTCTTTCCCGCTTTATTCTGCCAAAGCGCGGCCCCAACCGGGGGCAAAGGCTGCTTTTCGCCGCTGTCGCGGGGATATTTTCCCTGGGGCTTGGACGGCTGATTTTCTGCCTGGTACGCTTTGACAGCCTGTTTTTCGACGAAATGGGCCATGCCCTGGGCATTGCGCCCTTCTTTGATACGGCCCTGGGGGGCGTCAGCATGGTGGGCGCGCTGCTTGGGCTCCCCCTGGCGGCCCTGCTTTGCGGTGCAGTGACAAAGAAAAAAGCGGCGGATTACCTGGATATCGCCGCCCTGCCGGCCCTCGGTTATTTCTGCTTCATGCGGGCCATCGAGCCCCTCTGCGGCCAGGGGTACGGGGACTATCTGGAGAATTCCCCCTTCGCCTTTCCCCCGCTGGCCATCGTCACCGAATGGGGCGACGCATTCGTGGCCGTCTGCTGGATCGAGGCAATATTAGCATTGATTGTGCTGGTCGCCCTGATTTTCGCGGGACGGAAAACGCGGCGGCCCGGCACGATTTCCCTGTACGCCGCCGCGCTGCTGCCCGCCTGTCAGGTGCTGCCCGAATGCCTGCGCTGCGACGACGCGCTCTACATCTTCATTTTCGCCCGGGTGACGCACATCGGCTATGCGTTCCTGCTGTTCTTTGCCCTGCTGCTTCCGCTGATCGGGGGCAGCAAAAAAGGCCTCGCCCCGTGGAAGGCGGCCGTTGAAATAACGGTTATGCTGCTGGGCCTGGGCCTTTGCATCGGCACGATCTTCGCCCTGGACAAAACCAACCTGCCAAAGCTGCTGGTGTACGCCGTCATGGCGCTGGATATGGCGGGGCTGGCCTTTCTGGCCTGCCGACGCATTTATAAGGAGGACTGCCGTCCATGCTGAAAAAAATTCTGGGGTTTGCGCTGCTTCTGTGCCTGCTGGTTTCCCCCGCTTCGGCCCTGGTGTATGAACTGGAGGACGGGCGCACGGTGATGGTTTCCGTGGGCGGCAGCTTCGCCTATTCCCGGGACACCGCCGGAAACATCCGCGTGTGGGGCGACAACCAGTTCGGCCAGCTGGGCAAGGGCAATACCAAACAGAGCTTTGCCGTGGCCGATTTCAAAACCAAGCAGGCAGAATTGGACGTAAGCCATATGGTGGACGTGGTGACGGCTACCGATTTCAGCTTCATGTGGATGGACGACGGCTCCATGTTCGGGGTGGGCAGCAACGTGTACCTCCCCCTCACCATGCCCCAGGATATTTCCTATTCCACCCATGTGCGGGTCAACCTGCCCGAGCCCGCCGCCGCCGTGGCCACGGGGTTCGGCCATGTGCTGATTCTCACCGAAAACGGCGAAGTGTACGCCTGGGGGCGCAACAGCCAGGGCCAGGTAGGCAACGGAAAAACGGTCAAGACCAACGTGCCTTATAAACTGCCCCTGCAAAACATCGTGCAGATCGCCTGCGGGGGCAAATTCTCCCTGGCGCTGGATAAGGACGGGGTGCTGTGGGGCTGGGGCGACAATGAATACCACCAGCTGTCCCCTGATTCCCATCCCTACCAGCCGACCCCCGCCCCCGTGGATTACGGCGGGGTGGACATCGCGTACATCGACGCGGGCGACGCCTCCGTGGTGCTGCTGGACAAGAACGGCGTTCTCTGGACCTGGGGGCGCAACCATGTGCAGGAACTGGGTTACGACACCAACGGGCAGACCACTTCCGCCCCCCGGCCCGTGCCCCTGCCCCTGCCTGTCACCTTTGTGGCGGCCTACTCCTATCAGACCTACGCCATCCTGACGGACGGCTCCCTCTGGAGCTGGGGCAACAACACCTACGGCCAGCTGGGCCAGGGCTTCCGCACCGCCTCCGGCCTGGGCGTGCTTCCCGGCAAGGCGTACGATAAGGATGTAGTGCTGGTGCAGGGCGGCAGCCTGTACTGCGTGGCCATGCTGAAGGACGGCACCATCCTCACCGCCGGCATCAGCAAATTCGGCCAGCAGGGGGACGGAACGGACCAAACCAAGCCCACCCTGGCCCCCAACGGCATGAACCTGATCGTCAATTAAAATCAGAAAGCGAGCGGCACGGGCGCGTCCAGGGTCAGGCCGTCCTCCGTTACAAGGCAGTCATAGCACAGAATATGAACGCCGGCCGCTTGGGCCCCACGAAGCGCATCCCCGAATGCGGGATGCGTTTTTTCGTTGGGTGCAAAGGCGGTTACCCCCTTCATCTGCACCAGAAACAGCACGGCGGCCTCGTATCCCGCCGCCAGGCAGTTTTCAAGTTCCCGCAGGTGCTTCACCCCGCGCTCGGTGGGCGCGTCGGGAAACAGAGCCAGGCCGTTTTCCTCCAGCGTGACCCCCTTCACCTCCAGGAAAATCTTCCTTTCCCCCGCTTCCAGATAAAAATCCAGCCGGGAATCGCCGAACCGCGCTTCGGGCCTGACCAGCGACAGCCCGGGAAACAGCCGGGGCAGCGCCTCCCGGACGGTTTTGTTGGGGGCCTGGCTGTCCATATTGATATAAAGGCCGCCCTTCCGGACGGCCACCAGATCGTACTTCGTTTTCCGGGCAGCCCGATCCGACCGGGCCAGGGTGACCCGCGCCCCCGGCACCAGCAGCTCCCGGCACCGGCCCGTGTTCTTCACATGGCAGGTTTCCACCCCGTCCGCCGTTTCCACCTGGGCGATAAAACGATTGGGCCGGGCAAGAAAGATGCCCGGCTCCACGTGCTCGTATAATTTCATGTTTACGCCGTTTCCTGCGCTTTCAGCGCCCGCTGATGATCCGCCTTGACGGCTGCCAGGGTATCCGGATGCTCGATAAGCTCCAGGGCCGTCAGCGCCAGGGCTTTCGCTCCCAAAGCGATGGACTTAAGCCCTTTTTCGGCACAGGCCGCCGCCTTGAAGGCCTCGCTGTGGCCCGGGGTGGGGGTATCGGTAATGCTGATCATGGGCTGAATGGTGGGCACCACCTGGGATACGTTGCCCACGTCGCTGGAGCCGATGCTGGCATTGACGTCCGGAACGCTCATTTTCTCCCCCAGGGATTCCAGCACTTTTCCGTACACCGCGTCGAAAACGGGAGTCTGCACGGTGTTTTCCACCCGGTTTTGATAGGGCTGCATGCGGCCTTTCGCCCCCGTCATGGCTGCCGCGCCCTCCACGATGCGCTGCACCTTCCGGTACACTTCCTCCAGCCGCGGGGCTGTGGCCGCCCGGATAAAGAATTTGGCCGCGGCGTATTCCGGCACGATGTTGGGGGCGTCGCCGCCGTGGGTGATAATGCCGTGGATGCGCACATCGCCCGTCAGGTGCTGGCGCAGGGCGTTGACGCCGTTATAGGTGAGAATCAGCGCGTCCAGGGCGTTGATTCCCTTTTCAGGGGCGCTGGCCGCGTGGGAGGGACGGCCCCAGAACTCGATATCCACCGGGGCGCAGCCCAGGGATTTCGTGGTGGGCAGGTGCCTGTCTGAACCCGGATGCACGCACAGGGCCGCGTCCACATCCCGGAAGAACCCTTCCCGGACGAAGCTGCCCTTGGCGCTGCCGTTTTCGCCGCCCTCCTCGCCGGGGGTGCCGTACAGCCGCACCTCGCCCCCCGTTTCGTCGATCACCTGCCGCAATGCGGCGGCGGCCAGGCAGGAGGTGGCCCCGAACAGATTATGCCCGCAGCCGTGGCCGAGGCCCGTCAATGCGTCATATTCCGCCAGGAACACCAGCACCGGGCCGGGCTTTGCGGCCTTATAGGAGGCAGTAAAGCCCGTGCGGTGCCCTGCCACGTCCACCTGCACCGAAAAGCCCTCTTTCTTCATCTGTTCGGACAGGCGTTCGCAGGCAAAAAATTCGTAATTGCTGACCTCGGGCTTTCCGTGGATATCCAAGGCAATCTGCCGGTATTCGGGCCATTTTTCATCAGCATACCGGAGAATGGTATCGCGGCGGGTCACTGCTTTTTCCTCCCCTCAGTGCTTCACGCGGAACAGGCCGCGGTTGGTGGTGCGTTTGGCCAGGAAATTGCCCAGGGTCTGCAGCAGGAACACCAGCACCAGCAGCACGATGACGCACACGTTCACAATGTCCTGATGATTCTGGTTCTGGCCGTAATTGATGGCAAAGCTGCCGATGCCGCCTGCGCCCACGGCCCCGGCCATGGTGGTCAGGCCAATGAGGCTGATAGCCGTCACGGTGGTGACGCGGATGATCTCGGGCACCGCTTCATGCAGGTACACCCGGAACACCAGGCCCCAGGTGCCGCTGCCCATGCTGCGGGCCGCCTCGATCTTGCCCGGGTCCACGCCGGAGATCGCCACCTCCACCTGCCGGGTGTAAAAGGGCACCGTGCCGAACACCAGGGGCAGAATGGCCCCCTTTACCCCGATGGCCGTACCCACCACGGCGCGGGTCAGGGGAATGAGGAAAATGAGAAGAATCAAAAAGGGAATGGAGCGGAACACGTTCACCACCACGTTGGTGATCTGGTACACAATGGGGTTTTCCCACACGCCGCCCTTCCGGGTAATGACCAACAGCACGCCGAACAACATGCCGATCACAAAAGCGATGAGCCCGGCTTTCAGAAACATTTCCCCCGTAGCCGAACAGCTGGTTAAAAAGCGGGTGCGGTAGGCGTACAAGTTCGGCGCGATTTGCTTGATAAACTCTCCCATCAGTTCAGCACCTCGGTTCCCACATGATTCTCATTCAGGTATGCAAGGGCGGCGGCCACGTCTTCCTCTTTGCCGCTCAGGATGGCCACCAGGCCGCCCAGGGTGCTGTCCTGCAGGATCTCCACGTTGGCCAGCACGATATTGAGATCGACGTTGTAATTCCGGGCCACGGTGGTGATCAGGTGATCCCCCACGCAGTCGTTGCCGAAGGTCAGGCGGATAAGCTTTTCCCCGGGCTTGGTCTGCACCAGCTGGGACTTGCTTTCCACCAGGGTGTCGACCTTGCTGAGGGCAGAGGCCGAGGCCACAAAGCGCTTGGCGATGGGCGTTTGCGGATTGGCGAACACGTCGTACACGTCGCCCTCCTCCACCACGCGCCCGTCCTCCATCACGGCCACCCGGCGGCAGATGGTTTTGATGACCGCCATTTCGTGGGTGATGAGCACGATGGTCAGGTGCAGCTTCTCGTTCAGTTCCTTAAGCAGGTTGAGAATGGCCGCCGTGGCGTCCGGGTCCAGGGCGCTGGTAGCCTCGTCGGAAAGCAGGATTTTGGGATTGCTGGCCAAAGCCCGGGCGATGGCCACCCGCTGCTTCTGTCCGCCGGACAGCTGGGAGGGGTATACGTCCTTTTTCTCCGTCAGCCCCACCAGCTCCAGCATTTCCAGCACCCGGGCGCGGATCGCGTCCTTCTTCATGCCGGAATACCGAAGGGGGTAAGCCACGTTTTCAAACACGGTGCTGCGGTCCAGCAGGTTAAAGTGCTGGAAAATCATGCCCACGCCCCGGCGGAGGGCGTTTTGTTCCTTGCGGCTCATGGGGCGCTTGCCGCCCTTGTCGGCAATGTACGCCCGGCCGTTTTCAAAGGTCATTTCCGGCGAATCGCCCACGCGCAGGCTGCCGCCGTCCGGGATTTCCAACAGGTTCAGGCACCGAACCAGCGTGGATTTGCCTGCGCCGGAATAGCCGATCACGCCGTAAATTTCCCCGTCCTCCACGGTCAGGGACACGTCCTGCACGGCGTCCACGTCGCCGCCCTTTTGCTTGAAAGTCTTGCTCAGATTCTTGATCTCGATCATGGGATGGATGCCGCTCCAATCTCAGGTATTTGCAAAAAGGAAGGTTCGGAGGCGGACGGCCGCCCCCGAACCGACAGGTGGATTATTTCACCAGCCCGGCCGCGTCCTTCAGCGCGTCCAGGGATTCAAAGTTCTTGGAGTACAGGGACAGGGGCGCGATCAGCGTGTCGCCGATGACAGTGAGATCATAGCCGTTCACGTCGATTTCGTTCTGCAGGAAAGCCTTGTGCTGGAAGGAGTTCAGGTCGATTTCGCCGCTGTTCAAGGCTTCGTTGGGCAGGGTGTAGGCGTCAAATTCCACCAGTTCAATATAGATGTTGGCGCCCTCGTCGTCCAGCACTTTCTGCACGGCCTTCCACTGGTCGTTCTGGGAGCCGCACACGCCCACCTTCACCACCGTCTTGCCGTCCTTGGGGGATTCATAGGAAACGATTTCCTGGGCCACTTCGGGGGTGACGGTAAATTCGGCCTCGGCGTCATAGGGGAAGGCCGGGAAGTAGGATTCGGCATAATTGACCAGCAGGAATTCGGCCACCAGCTGGGTCTGGTACGCTTCCACGATGGTCTTGTAGGTTTCGTTGTCCTTTTCTTCCGTCCGGGCCACGATGATGTTCACGAAGGGGTTTTCCGCGCCCTCGTCCTGCTTTTCAATGAGCAGCGCGTCCTTGGAGGGCTTGAGGCCGGCGGAGGTGGCATAGGTGCCGTTGATGGTGCTGGCGGCATAGTCGTCCAGGGTCGCGGGCAGGGTGTTGGCAGCCACAGGCATGATTTCAATATTGTAAATGTACTTGGTTACGTCCTTGACTTCGGGGGTGAAGCCCACGGCGGGGTCAACCTCAATGAGGCCGGCGGTTTCCAGCAGCTTGATGGCGCGGGAAAGGTTGGTGCCGTCGTCGGGCACGCCGATCTTTTGGGGTTCCCCGGCCGGCTTGGAGGAAGAGGACGTAATCAGAACGGCAGCCACAACAACGGCCGCGATGACCAGCACAACGATTACGGCAATCAGGATCTTTTTCTTGGCAGACAGGTTCTTCATGATGCAATCTCCTTTTTCATGTTTTTTCGGGGATGGAACAGGGAATATGGGCGATCCGACATTCGATCCTTCACCCAGCCCACATGCAGCCCGGCCATGGAATCACTTCCTTGCAATAAAAATCGGAGGGCCCCACGCGGCGGCCCTCCGATCAGAATCACAATCCGATCACGCAGGCGTCAAACGCATGGGAAAGCGGAGCACATGCTCATGCACATGCCCATGCGCATCATCATCGCCCGGTTCTGCAAAGATGCCATGGCGTCCGCCTTCCTTTCCGCGTTGATGGTGTTATTATAAACGGTCTTCCCTGCCCTGTCAATACCAAAACAATCAAAATACAAAAATAATTTATGTTCGCCTTTTTCGTGCCGATTTCCCTTGACACAGACGCGTTTTGGCGGTATAATACACCCGTCTTCGGAATGACGGAGGACATGTTTTCCGCAAATGCGGCCTTCAGAGAGGCGGGCGCTCGGTGCGAGCCTGCCAGGCAGCGCGGCGGAAGGTACCGCCTCCCGACCAAAGGCCGCGCCGCGCACGTTACGCGCGCTGAAAGCGGCCCGTTTCGGCGGGCAAAAAGGGTGGAACCGCGGGCAGCGAAGCAGTTTCGCGCTCGTCCCTTCATGAACAATGAACGGGACGGGCGTTTTTTCTTGCCCCGCCCCCACGCAAGAAGGAGGAAAAACCATGCTGATTACCCTCAAAAACGGCGCCCGGGAATTTGAAAATGGCATGAGCGCCCTGGACATCGCCGGGCAGCTGAGCCAGGAGCTCAAAAAGCAGGCCATCTGCGCCCGGGTGGACGGGGAAATCCAGGAGCTGTGGAAGCCCATCGACCGGGACTGCGCCCTGGAAATCCTGACCTTTGACGACGACGACGCCAAGCGCGTGCTGCGCCACACGGCCTCCCATGTGCTGGCCCAGGCCGTCAAGAAGCTGCGGCCCGAAGCCAAGCTGGCCATCGGCCCGGCCATCGACAACGGCTTCTATTACGACTTTGACGTGGACGAACCCTTCACCCCCGAATTTCTGACAGCGGTCGAAAAGGAAATGAAGAAGATCGTGCAAAAAAACGACCAGCTGGAGCGGTTCGAGCTGCCGCGGGAAGAAGCCATCAGATTCATGGAAGAAAAAGGCGAGCCCTACAAGGTGGAGCTGATCCGCGACCTGCCCCAGGACGCCGTTATTTCCTTCTATAAGCAGGGGGATTTTACCGACCTGTGCGCCGGCCCTCATGTGCCCTCCACCGGCAAGGTAAAGGCCTTCAAGCTCACCTCCATCGCCGGGGCGTACTGGCGCGGCAGCGAAAAGAACAAGATGCTCCAGCGCATTTACGGCACGGCTTTCACCAATAAGGAAGACCTGGACGCTTACCTCCAGCGCCTGGAGGAAGCGAAGAAGCGGGATCACCGCCGCTTGGGCCGGGAGCTGGACCTTTTCGACGTGCGGGATGAGGGCCCCGGCTTCCCCTTCTTCTATCCCAAGGGCATGATCCTGCGGAACATCCTGGAGGATTACTGGCGGCAGATTCACCGGGCGGCGGGCTATGAGGAAATCAAGACCCCCATTATGCTCAACCGCGCCCTGTGGGAGCGTTCGGGCCACTGGGATCACTACCGGGAGAATATGTACACTACCAAAATCGACGAGACCGATTTTGCCATCAAGCCCATGAACTGCCCCGGCGGCATGCTGGTGTACCAGCGCAAGCAGTGGAGCTACCGGGACCTGCCCATCCGCTCGGGCGAACTGGGGCTGGTGCACCGGCATGAGCTGTCCGGCACCTTGCACGGCCTCATGCGTGTGCGGTGCTTCACCCAGGACGACGCCCACATTTTCATGACCCCCGAACAGATCCGGGACGAAATCAAGGGCGTATACAAGCTCATCGACAGCGTGTATTCCACCTTCGGCTTCCCCTACAAAGTGGAGCTTTCCACCCGCCCGGAAAACTCCATCGGCACGGACGAAATGTGGGAAATGGCCACCAACGGATTGCAGGGCGCGCTGGACGATCTGGGGGTGCCGTATGTCATCAACGAGGGCGACGGCGCTTTCTACGGCCCCAAGATCGACTTCCACCTGGAGGATTGCCTGGGCCGCACCTGGCAGTGCGGCACCATTCAGCTGGATATGAACCTGCCCGAGCGCTTTGACCTGACCTATGTGGGCGCGGACGGCGAAAAGCACCGGCCCGTCATGATTCACCGGGTGGTGTTCGGCTCCATCGAGCGCTTCATCGGCATCCTGACCGAGCATTTCGCCGGGGCCTATCCCCTGTGGCTGGCCCCCGTGCAGGTAAAGGTGCTCACCATCACCGACCGGGCCGACGAGGCCGCGAAGCAGGTGCAGGCTACCCTGGAGGAAGAGGGGATCCGCACGGAAATCGACCTGCGCAACGAAAAGATCGGTTTCAAGGTGCGCGAGGCCGTGATGATGAAGATTCCCTACATGCTGGTGCTGGGCGACAAGGAAGTGGAGGATGGCACGGTGAACGTGCGCACCCGCAAGGGCGAGGTCATCGGCACCATGAAGCTGGACGAAGCCATCCGCCTGTTCAAGGAAGAAATCAAAACCAAAGCAATCAAATAAACGGGTGTCGAAAAACAAGTTTTCGACACCCTGCGATGCCGCTGCTCCGCACGTCTGAGCCTACGGCTCATCCGCGCTACTTAAGCAAATTGCTTGGTTGCGTTCCGGCGTGGCTACGCCCCGCCTCCACAATGCTCTGCGCATCAGTTGTAGTTCGTTGCGCTCACGGCCGGAAAATGATATAGGAAGGAGTCATTCTGACTCCTCCTCGGACCGGCGAACCCGGTCCTGCGGATTTCAAATGAAGGGGCTGCGGCCCCTTCATGCATCCCAAGGTCATAATGTTGCCCCTTCAGCTGGGTAAAGCGTTTTTTACTGTTTATCCGGGAAGGTATTGAATGAAAAAGTTGTTTGCTCTGTTTCTGGCGTTCTGCTTGGCCGTGGGCTGCGGCGTGTGCCGGGCGGAAGAGGAAGAAACGGTCATTGTAGCCTCCTTCTATCCCGTGTACATCCTGGCCAAGAACGTGCTGCAGGATGTGCCCGGGGTGCGCCTTGCCTGCATGGCGGCCCCGAGTACGGGCTGCCTACACGATTACCAGCTGTTGACCAGCGATATGCGCGCCCTCTCGTCCGCCGCCGCCCTGCTCATCAACGGCGCGGGCATGGAGGGCTTTCTGCCCATGATCCGGGAACAGCTGCCCGATCTCCCCATCGTGGACTGCGGGGCGGGCGTGGCGCTGCTGGAAGAGGAAGATCATCATTCCGATGAAGACGGGCATGGAGAAGAAGGAAATCCCCACATCTGGCTCTCCCCCGTCAATGCCATTCAGATGGTGCAGAACATGGCCGACGGGCTTTCCGTCCTGCTGCCGGATGCCGCCGGAATCATTCAGCAAAACGCGGCGGATTACGAAGCGAGGCTTTCCGCCCTGGACGCGGAACTGGCCGCCGCCATCGCCGCTCTGCCCGGGCGGGACATCGTCACCTTTCACGAGGCCTTCCCCTACTTTGCCGCCCGGTACGGCCTCAACGTAGCCGCCGTGGTGGCCATCGAGCCGGAAGAGCCCCTTTCCCCCCGGATGCTGACCGATGTAATCGAGCGGGTGCGGGCGGCGGGTAATCCCCCCCTCTTCGCCGAGGCCCAGTACGACAGCGCCGCCCTGCGCATCATCAGCCAGGAAACGGGCGCGCCGCTTTACGCCCTCAACGCGCTGACCTCGGGCCCCGACGCCCTGACGGCCTATGAGGACGGCATGCGGGAAAACCTGGCTGCCCTCACGGAAGCCCTTGGAAACGAGCGGCCATAAATAATCTTTATAAACATCCGCATCATCCGCCGGCATCCGGATATACGTCCGCCTGCCGGTATTTTTTTCGTAGGCTCATTGTAAAATGAAGTTGCAATAGAGAGAGGAGTGAAGAAAAGAATCCATCGTGATGGATCTGTGGTAGAA
>CANQKI010000015.1 GCA_947624355.1 uncultured Clostridia bacterium
ACTTCCAGAAGAAATGTCCCGCTGCGGCCGTTGACTTTTTTAATAGGAAGTTATACAATGATTGCCGTGCGGCGTGGCCGCGCAAGGAGGCATATCATGCTGGTTCTTTTGTTTCTGTTCTGGATGCTGCTGGGCGGGCAATGGACGGGAGAGGCCGCGCTGGTGGGCGCGGTGCTGAGCTGCGCCCTGTACGCGTTCATGTCCGCGTTTCTGGGCTATTCCCCCAGACGGGAATGGGCGGTGATCAGACGTCTGCCCCGCATCCTTCGCTATACCGGTTTTCTGCTGGCGGAAATCGTGAAATCGGCCTGGGCGGTGCTGAAAATGATCTGGACCCCGGGGCTGGAGCCCGAGCCCCAGCTGATTTCCGTAGCCACCAGGCTGCGCACCCGGGCGGGCAAGGTGCTGCTTGCCGATTCCATCACCCTGACCCCCGGCACCATTACCGTGAACATTCAGGACGACCGGCTGCTGGTGCACTGTCTGGACAAAGATTTTGCGATCGACGAAAGCAATTTCCCCATGGAAGACAAAATCCTCAGGATCGAAGGAGGCAAGGGCGATGCGGGAAGCGTATGAATTCATCTGCAACGGCGCCCTGGCCGTGCTGGGCGTGCTGCTGATTTTCTGCCTGATCCGCGCCATCCGCGGCCCCCGGATCACCGACCGGGTGATTTCCGTCAACATGATGGGCACGCTGGTGGTGATCGCCATCTGCATTCTGGCCTTCCTGATGGGCGAGGATTACCTGGTGGACGTGGCCATGGTGTACACCATGCTGAGCTTCCTGGCGGTGGTGGTGCTGACAAAGGTGTACATGGGCGTATACCGGGAAAAGCGCCGGCAGGCAAAGGAGGCGGAAAAGCATGGGTGAATTCCTGCGGTTTTTCCTGGCCGCCGTGCTGACGCTTGGCGGGCTGGCGGTGCTGATTTCGGGGGTGTTCGGGGTATTCCGCTTCCGGTACGCCCTGAACCGCATCCATGCCGCCGCCCTGAACGACACAGTGGGCATCGCCCTGACGCTGCTGGGGGTGATTGTGGCCGAAGGCCTTTCCCCCATCGGGATCCGGCTGGCGCTGGTGGCGGTATTCCTGTGGGCCACCAGCCCCGTGGCCTCGCATCTGCTGGGGCGGCTTGAAATCACGGCCAACGACGAACTGTCCGAAAACATGAACGTAACGGACGAAAAAGCCGTGCTCCGGGAAAAGGAGGGGAAATAAATGCAGGCGCTGCACCTGATTCTGCTGCTTTTCGTGCTGCTGTGCGCGGTGGCCGTGGCAATGACGAAGGACCTGCTCACCTCCATCATCATTTTCATGGGCCAAAGCCTGGCCATGAGCGTGATCTGGATCATGCTTCAGTCCCCCGACCTGGCCATTACCGAGGCCGCCGTGGGCGCGGGCGTCACCAGCCTGCTTTTGTTTGTGACGCTGAAAAAAATTCACGCCATCGACGTGAAAAAGAAAGAAGGCGAAGGCCATGGCCCGGATGCGGAAGGACTATGAAACCAGCTGGTGGCCCCGCCTCCGCCGGTGGATCGACGCGGGCGCGTCCCCCCTGGACGACGCGCTGGAGAAAGCCCTGGACGAAACCCGGGAAGGGCACCAGGTGCTTTCCCAGGAGGAAGCGGCCGAGCGGGAGGAGCGCGCCGAGGCCCGGCAGCGGCTGGACCGCGCCCGGGAAGCGCGGATGTACGCCCGTTTCCGGGAATGGCGGCAGCAAAAGGGCCGCCGGTGGGCGAATATGCTGTACCGCCTGCTGGCCGTGACCGTGTGCCTGGCCATTATCTGGGTGCTGCTGGAAACGGCGGCCTACCTGCCGCCCTTCGGCCATGCCGACAACCCGGCCCACAACGAGGTGTCACGCCGGTACATTGAGGACGGCATGACGGAAACGGGCGCGGTGAACATCGTGGCGGGCATGATCCTGGATTACCGCGCCTTCGACACCCTGGGCGAAAGCAACGTGCTCTTTATCGCGGCCTGCGCGGTGATTATCCTGCTCCGGCTGCCCGACGCCCGGGACGGGAGCGGCCACACGGCGGCGCTGCTGGAAGCCGAGGCGGATGACCGGATGTACGAACCCAAGAACGACGCGATTTTGCAGGCCACGGCCCGGTTGCTGACGCCCTTTATCCTGATGTTCGGGCTGTACGTCATGTTTTACGGCCATATTTCCCCGGGCGGCGGCTTTTCGGGGGGCGCGATTATGGGGGCCGGCCTGATTCTGTACCTGAACGCCTTCGGGTTCAAGAAGGCCGAGCGGTTTTTTACCTACACCACCTTCCGGGTGATTTCGGTGGCTGCCCTGTCCTTTTACGCGGGGTCGAAGGCCTATTCCTTCTTTACAGGAGCCAACGGCCTGCACTCCTTCATCACCCCCGGCACCCCGGGCCGCATTTTTTCCGCCGGGCTGATTCCCTATCTCAATATCGCGGTGGGCTTCGTGGTGTGCTGCACCATGTACGCCTTTTACACCCTGTTCAGGAAGGGGGATCTGTGATGAACGGCCTGGTCAATTATGAGGAAATGGCGGCCATGATCCTGTTTGGCATCGGGTTCACCACCTTGCTGCTCAACCCCAACCTGGTCAAGAAAATCATCGGCTTTTCCATGATGGACAGCGCCGTTTACCTGTTCCTGGCCGCCAAGGGGTACATCACCGGCCGGGTGGCCCCCATTGTGGTGGACAGCATTCAGGAAATGGAGCATTACATCAACCCCATTCCCGCCGGGCTGGTGCTGACGGGTATTGTGGTGTCCGTGTCGGTAACGGCGCTGATGCTGGCCCTGACCGTGCGGCTCTACCGCCGCTACCACACCCTGAACATCGATGAAATCACCAGGATGAGCAAAAAGGAGGCGGAGCATTGATGACCCACCCCCTTTGGCAGTCCATCCCCTTTTTCTGTATCCTGCTGCCCCTGGGCTCCGCCGCGGTGACGACGGTGCTGCCCGGCCGCATCGCCAAGTGGTGGGCCGCGATTGCCCTGACCGTCGTCACCGCCCTGTCCACCGTGCTGATGGTGATTTTCGGCGTCACCGGGGCGGAAAGCTATGCCTATTCCATGGGCCATTATCCCGCCCCCTGGGGCAACGAGATCCGTGCCGGGCAATTGGAAGCCATTGCCGCCCACTTTTTCAGCCTGATCATGCTTCTGTCCCTGCTGGGGGGCATGCGGAAAATCGATGAGCATGTGACAAAGAGCAAGCACGGGCTGTATTACGCCGTGCTGCTGCTGCTGACCGCCGCCCTCATGGCCCAGATTTACACCAACGATATTTTCACGGCCTACGTGTTCCTGGAAATCATGACCATTTCGGGCTGCGCCCTGATTTCGGCAAGGAACCGGGGCCTGAACATCGTGGCCGCCACCCGGTATATGATTATGAACCTGCTGGGCTCGGGCCTGTTTCTGCTGGGCATTATCCTGCTTTATGACCTGACGGGCCACCTGCTCATGCCCAACATCCAGGAGGCCGTCCGCGCCCTCCACGCGTCGGGGGAATATGCCCTGCCCCTCAACGTGGTGGTGGCGCTGATTTCCGTGGGGCTGTGCGTCAAATCGGCCCTGTTTCCCTTCCACACCTGGGTGCCGGACGCTTACGGCTATTCCACCCCCACTTCCTCCGCCGTGCTGTCCTCCCTGGTGAGCAAGGGCTACATTTTCCTGCTCATCAAAATCATTTACCGGGTCATCGGCATGGACGTCATGGCGGACACGCATATTTTCAACGTATTGTTCGTGTTCGCCCTGGTGGGCATGGTGATGGGCTCCCTTTCGGCCATCCGGCAGAGCGATATCCGCCGGATGATCGCCTTTTCCTCTGTGGCGCAGATCGGCTATATTTACGCGGGCATCGGCCTGGGAACGGACGCCGGGATGATGGCCGCCGTGTTCCACATGCTGTCCCACGCGGTGTGCAAGTCCATGCTGTTTCTGGCGGCGGGCGGCCTGGCGGACGCTTCGGGCAATTCCAAGCAGTTCCGGGACCTGCGGGGCTCCGGCTTCCGCAGCCCCATTGCCGGGGTCGCCTTCACGGTGGGGGCCCTCTCCATGGTGGGCTTTCCCTTCCTGGGCGGCTTTTCCAGCAAGGTGAACCTGGCCATGGCCGCGGCCGGGCACGGGGGCATGCGGGCCCTGCTGGTGCTGGTTTTCCTGGCGGTGTCCACCGCCCTCAACACCCTGTATTTCCTGCGCACCGTAATCACGCTGTACCGCAAGCCCGCGGAGGGCGCCCAATATTCCCCGGAGCGGGGCCGGCGCGGCTTTTGCTTCAACGGGGCGCTGGTGCTGTTTATCTGCGTCAACATCGGCCTGGGGCTGTTCGCCCCCTCTATTGCCGACGCCATTCTGACGGGCCTTGCCCAATTTGCATAGGAGGAAGGTTTCTGCCATGTCCAGCTTTGCGCTGCTTTTGCCCGTGCTGTTTCCCGTGCTGATGGGGCTGCTGATTCTGCTGTTCCCCGATTTTGATTTGCCGCGTCCCCGCCGCTTTGTGGTCACGATGGCGCTGCTGGTCAACTGGGTGGCGCTGGCGCCCTGCCTGCTGATGGGGGAGGAAACCCAGCCCCTTTTCCTTTTGACCAGCGATCTGCCCCTCTTTCTCAAAGCCGACGGCACGGCCAAGGTGTTCGCCTGCGTGATGGCCTTCGTGTGGGCCATGGCGGGCATTTATTCCTTTGAATACATGGCCCACGAGGGGCACGAGCGGCGGTATTACGGCCTGTATATGATCACCCTGGGGGCGCTGATGGGCCTGTGCTTTTCGGGCAGCATCGTCACCTTCTATATGTTCTACGAGCTCATGACCCTGCTCACCATGCCCATGGTGATGCACTCGGGCAAAAAAGACGCCGTGGCCGCCGGCCTCAAGTACCTGATCTATTCCATTCTGGGCGCATCCCTGGCGCTGCTTTCGGTGTTCCTGCTGAGCCCGTACGGCAACGGCTTTTCCTTTGCGCCGGGGGGCGTACTGGACAGCGCGAAAGTATCGGGCCACGAGGGCGCGGTGCTGACGGCGGCGTTCCTGATGCTGCTTGGCTTTTCCTGCAAGGGCGGCCTCTTTCCCCTCCACGGCTGGCTGCCCACGGCGCACCCCGCCGCCCCTGCCCCGGCCAGCGCGGTTTTGTCCGGCGTGATTACCAAAGCCGGCGTGCTGGGCGTGCTCCGGACGCTGTACTTTTACGTGGGGGCGGATTTTCTGCGGGGCACCTGGGTGCAGACGGCGTTCATGGCCCTGACGCTCTTTACGGTGTTCATGGGCTCGCTGCTGGCGTTTAAGGAAGGGCTGCTGAAAAAGCGGCTGGCCTGGTCCTCGGTAAGCCAGGTGAGCTATGTGCTTTTCGGCTTGTCCACGTTGCACCCCCTGGGTTTTGCGGGGGCGCTGCTCCATGTGATTGCCCACTCCCTCATCAAGGACACCCTCTTCATGGGGGCCGGGGCCGTGATCCTGAAAACAGGCAAAACGAAGGTGAAGGACCTGGCGGGCATCGGCAAGCGCATGCCCAAAACCATGGCCTGCTTCACCCTGGCCAGCCTGGGCCTCATCGGCATTCCCCCCTGCCTGGGTTTCGTGAGCAAGTGGTACCTGGCCCAAGGCTCCATGGCCATGGCCGGCGTGCCGGGGTGCTTCAATCTCCTGGGCCCGACGGTGCTGCTGCTCTCCGCCCTGCTGACGGCGGGGTACCTGATGCCCATCATCATCCGGGGCTTTTTCCCGGGGGAGGACGCGCCGGCCCTCAAAAAATGCGAGCCGGGCATGGGCATGGTGATTCCCATGATGATTCTGTCCGTCCTGATGCTGATCCTGGGCGCGTTCCCGGGCGGGCTGATCGACCTGTTTTCCGCCCTGGCCGGAACGGTCCTGTAAGGAGGCGGCGCGATGCTCATGTACGTCACATTGCTCCTGCCCCTGCTGGCCGGGGCGCTGCTGCCCCTCTTCCGCTTCAAAAGCGGCAGGGCGCGGACCGTTTATGTGGAGGCCGCCGTGCTGGCAACCAGCGCGCTGGTCTGGTTCCTGATTCTGCGAAACGGCGGGGAACGCATGTCCCTGTGCCGCCTGGCGGGCAACCAGGAATTGGTGTTCCGCCTGGACGGCATGGGAAAGGTGTTCGCCGGGCTCATTGCCGTATTGTGGCCCATTGCGTCCCTGTACGCCTTTTCCTATATGGAGCACGAGGAGCGGCCCAACACCTTTTTCTGCTTCTACACCATGAGCTATGCCGTTTCCCTGGCCGTGGCCATGGCGGGCAGCCTGTTCACGCTGTATATCTTCTTTGAGGGGCTCACGCTGGTGACGCTGCCTTTGGTTGTGCACAAGCAGGACGCGAAATCCGTCCGGGCCGGGCGCATGTACCTGAACTTTTCCATTTCGGGGGCGGCCCTGGCCTTTATCGCCCTCATCTGCGTGATGCATTTCGGCTCCACCACGGATTTCATCCTGGGGGGCGTGCTGGACGCGGAAAAAACCGCGGGGTATGAAACGGCCATGCAGTGGATTTTCCTGCTGGCCTTTGTGGGCTTTGGCGTCAAGGCCGCCATCTTCCCCCTGTCCCAGTGGCTGCCCATGGCGTCCGTGGCCCCGACCCCCGTCACCGCCTTGCTGCACGCCGTGGCCGTGGTGAACACGGGGGCCTTCGCCGTGCTGCGGCTCACCTATTATTCCTTCGGCACGGAGCTGCTTTACGGTTCCGCCGCCCAGGCCTGCGCCCTGCTTCTTACCTGCGTCACCATTCTGTACGGCTCCATTATGGCCGTGCGGGAGCGGCATTTCAAGCGCCGCCTGGCCTATTCCACCGTATCCAACCTGTCGTACATGCTGCTGGGGGCCGCGCTGATGACCCCGGCGGGCATGACGGGCAGCCTGAGCCACCTGGTCATGCACGGCATCATCAAGATCACGCTGTTCTTCTGCGCCGGAGCGTTCCTGGTGCAGACCGGGGCGGAATACGTGCCCGACGTGCGGGGATACGCCCGGATCATGCCCGGCACCTGCGCCGCCTTCCTGGTGGGCGCGGCAGCCCTGACGGGGATTCCGCCCCTGTGCGGGTTCGTGAGCAAGTGGAACCTGCTCACCGCCTCCGCCGGGGAGCCCCTGGGCCCCGTCGCCATGGGCACGCTGATCGTGTCCGCCGTGCTGACGGCCGTTTACCTGTTTTCCTCCGCCATGCCCATGTATTTCCGCCCCCTGAATGCCGACCAGGCGGCCCTTTCCGGGCAGAAACGGGACCCGGACTGGCGGATGCTGGTGCCCTTCCTGCTGCTGTGTCTTCTCATGCTGGGCCTCGGCCTGTTCTCCGGGCCCCTGACCGATTATTTCCGCCAGGTTTCGGCGGGCCTTGTGTAAGGAGGGAGGCGCGATGATGCATTTCCTGCTTCCCATTGCCTGTTTCCTGCCCATGGCGGCAGGGACCGCCTGCTTCTTTGCGGGCAAAAAATCCCTCTGTGCCCTGCACGGCCTGCAGATCGGCGGGTGCGCAGTTACGTTCTGCCTGTGCCTCATGCTGTTCATCACGGGGGACGCGGCGCTGACCATTCCCGGCGTCTGCGGCCTTTCCCTGAATTTTAAGTGCGACGGGTTCCGGGGGCTGTACGCCCTGGTGGCCGCCTTCATGTGGCTGATGACGGCGCTGTTTGCGCCCCGGTACTTTGCCCACCATGACAATTTGCCCCGTTACGCCCTCATGAACCTGCTCACTTGCGGGGCCACTCTGGGCCTCTTCCTTTCGGACGATCTGTATACCGCCTTCATCTTCTTTGAAATCATGTCCTTCGCCAGCTTCTGCCTGGTGATTCAGGAGGAAACCCCCGGCGCCATCCGGGCGGCCAATCTGTACCTGACCGTGGCGGTGATCGGCGGGCTGACAGCGCTGATGGGCCTTTTCATCCTGTGGCACGAAACGGGCACACTGTTTTACGACGGTATCCGCGACGCCCTGGGGTCCGCCCCGGTCAGCGGAAGAATCACCTGGGCCGCCTGGCTCGTTACCATCGGTTTCGGGGCCAAGGCGGGCCTCTTCCCTCTCCATGTGTGGCTGCCCAAGGCGCACCCTGTGGCCCCGGCCCCGGCCTCTGCCCTCCTGTCCGGCATATTGACCAAAGCGGGGGTGTTCGGCCTCATCGTGGTTTGTTCCCGCATCCTGCCGGGGAATGCCGTATACGGCAACGCCCTGCTGGCGCTGGCCGTGATTACCATGCTGCTGGGGGCGGTGCTGGCCCTGTTCTCCACCGATTTGAAGCGCACCCTGGCCTGCTCCTCCATGAGCCAGATCGGGTTCATTTCCGTGGGCCTTGCCATGATGGTGCTGTCCGGGGAAGAGGGCACCCTGGCCGCTTACGGGGCCGTCAGCCACATGGTGAACCATTCCCTCATCAAGCTGACGCTGTTCCTGGCGGCGGGGGCGGTGTACATGAACGCCCACACCCTGGATTTAAACGAGCTCCGGGGCTTCGGCCGGAAAAAGCCGCTGCTTCATTTCTGCTTCCTGGCGGGGGCCCTGGCCATCGGCGGCGTGCCCTTCCTGGGCAGCGGGTATCACAGCAAGAGCCTGCTCCATGAAAGCATTCTGGAATTCATCAGCATGCAAAAGGAAGCCGGCGCGCCCTGGATGCCCTACAAGTGCGCCGAAATCCTGTTTCTCCTTTCGGGGGGCTTCACCGTGGCCTACATGACCAAGCTGTACATCTGCCTCTTCTGGCAGAAGCACCCCACCCGGCAGCAGGAATACGACCGGATGACAAACTACCTGACACCCGCCTCCGCCGCTGCCCTGGTTTGCAGCGCCGTGACCCTGCCCATTCTTTCCTTCTTCCCGGGCTTTACCCTGCGGCCCCTCATGGACGGTAGCGCTGCCTTTTTCGGTCAGCCCGTCCTTTCCCACGCCATCCACTGGTTCTCGGGGGAAAACCTGCTGGGCGCGGCGGAAAGCCTGCTGATCGGCGCGGCCCTGTACCTGCTGGTGGTGCGGAAATTGCTCATGAAAAAAGAGGCCGCCGGGGACATTTACCTGAACCGCTGGCCCGCAAAGCTGGACCTGGCGGAGGGCCTGTACCGGCCCCTGGTGATGGAATGGCTGCCCAATCTGACGGCGGCGGTCACGGGCTTTGTCGCCAACCTGCCCGAGTGCGGCTTTACGAAACACGGCCTGACGGGCGTCTGTGTGGGAATTGTGCGGTTCCTGGCGGAACTGCCCGAGCGCTTTGTGCTCTTCCTGCGCTATACCCTGTTCCGCCCCCGCCGCGCCGCCCGGCCCGTGCCGGTTGGCAACCGGCTCACCTGGTATCTGGGCCGCTTCCTGGATGGCTGCGCCCGGCTGCTCAATAAAACGCTGCTGCGCCGCCGCCCCCTGCGCACGGATTTTGAATACGTTCTGGCCGCCTCCTGGCGCGGGCTCAAGGACAGCATGTCCAGCCTGACCGTCAGCGTGTCCTTCGGCCTGCTGCTTCTGTGCGTGGGCCTGTATATCACCTGCGCGTATCTGCTTTGGTAAGAATTACCGGGCCCTTGTTTAATTTTCGCACTTATATTGTGCTGATTCCGCTGCACAGCGCCTGAACATAAGGAGTGTTTGACATGTCGGTCAAAAGCCGGACTTTTGAGATTATCAGCCGGGGAAGCGACGGCGACCGGGCAAGCAAACTTTTCGATGGGGTTATTATGGCCCTGATCGCCGTAAGCATTGTTTCCATCATTCTTGAGTCTTTCGATGGATTTGCCGCGCAGTATTACGGAATCCTGCATGGGCTGGAAGTATTGTGCGTAATCGTTTTTTCCATCGAATATGCATTACGAATCTGGACGGCGGATTTGCTGTATCCGGAAAGCAAACATCCCCGCCTGAAATACGTCTTTTCCTTTCTGGCAATTGTTGATTTGCTGGCCATTCTTCCGTTTTACCTTCCCTTTGTATCTGCCGATCTCCGGTTTCTGCGCATGATGCGGCTTTTCCGGCTCGTCCGCCTTTTCCGCATCTTTAAACTGGGCCGGTATCTCGACGCGCTGAATATCATTGCCGACGTTATCAAAGGCACCCTGTCCCAATTGGTCATCTCCGTCATAATTTGCTTTTTTGTCATGCTGTTTTCATCAATTGTTATGTACACGGTGGAAAATCCAGTGCAGCCCGAACAATTTCCCAACGTGATTGCTTCGCTCTGGTGGGCCATCTGCACATTAACAACCGTAGGCTATGGGGATGTTTACCCCATCACCGCCGTCGGCCGCGTATTCGCCGCCATTATCAGCGTTGTAGGGATCGGAATCATTGCCATTCCCACCGGCATCATCGCCGCAGGGTTTACTTCAGCCATCAATCGCAACAGCCAGGCCAAGGACGACCCGAAGAAATTTTGCCCTTACTGCGGTCATAAATTGGATGACTGACCGCCCTTCTTCTGCACTTCTATGTGTTTTCATATAAGTCGAATGACTTATTGGATATGCTTCCTGTGCGTGGGCCTGTATATCACCTGCGCGTATCTGCTTTGGTAATGCCCGGAATGAATTTCACTGAAAAAAGGCTCCCGATTCGGAAGCCTTTTTATGATGCTGTCTTCACAGCCCGGCGGCCATTTTCGCCGCGCCGTAAGCGGCGGAACCCCGGGGCGCAATGCACCGCATTTGGGGATACACCGCCCGGCAGCATTGCTCCACCCCCCGGCGGATCGTATCGTGATGAGCCAGGATGCTGCCGGCCAGCGCCAATTCGCCCTCCTGCAGCCCCAGCCCGGTCCACACGGTAAGGGCCAGCTCGGTGAGGGCGTTGGCCGCTTTCATGGCGATCTGCCGGGCAGCTTCATCCTGGGCCGCCACGGCAGACGGCAGCAGGCGGGCCAGGGCGGCCACGTCCTTTTTGCCCGTGTCCGGCGCGTACAGCCAGGAAATGACCGGGCCCACGTCCCGGACACGCAGGGCGGCAAACACGCTTTCCGTCAGGGCGGTGGCGGGCCCCCGGCCATCTTTGGCCCGGACGACGGCGGCCAGAATATCCCGGCCGATGGCGTAGCCGCTGCCTTCGTCGTCGATCAGATAACCAAACCCCCCGGCCCGAAGGACCTTATCCCCGTTTCGGCCGCAGCAGATGGAGCCCGTGCCCGCGATGAGCACGGCCCCCGGCCCTTCGATGGCCCCGGCCAGGGCGATTTCCTGATCCCCCGCCAGGCGCAGCGGGCCCTGATAGCCCGCCTGCCGCACGGAGGCTTCCAGCAGCCGCGCCGCGTCCCCGTTGCTGATTCCTGCCGCGCCGATGACCAGCCCGGCGCAGGCCTCCAGGCCCCCCGGCTGGGCCGCCATAAAGCCCACCGCGTCTTTGATGGTAGCCTGCACCCGGCCATCCGCCGCGCCGTTTAGGTTCAGGGGGCCGAACACGCCCTTTGCCTTTTCCCGGCCCTGTTCATCCAGCGCCACAACCTCTGTCTTGGTGCCGCCGCCGTCCCAACCCCAGGTTATGCGCATACGACGCCCTCCAGATTCACGCCCAGCCTGCCGGGGGCAGCCAATTCGCCCGCCAATACGGCGGCCAGCACGTCCAGGCTTTCCGCGCTGTATTCATAAATCGCCAGGCCGCAAGCGTTTTCGGGCAGTGCGGCCAGGTCGTAGGGATCCCGCAGGGCGGCGCAGATCATGGGTGTGCCGAGAGCCGCCAGCCTTTCCATCAGCCGCAGCTGCCCTTTGCGCACATGGCCGTTATACAGTCCCAGCACGATGCATGTGCAGCCCCGGGCCCTTTCCACTGCCCGGTCGATTTCCGTATCGTCCGGGTCATAGGTCGTCACCCAGCTTTCGCCCCCGAACCGGGCGCGGAAAGCCTGGGGCATGCACAGCCCGTCAATTTCGGCGTTGCCCACCAGGGACACCCGGTCCGCCGCGCAGCCCACGAACAGGGGCCTGTCGCCAAGGGGCGGCAGCGCCGCGCCCACATGGGTGACGGCCTCCTCCCGCATGCGGCGCACGGCAGCCCTGTTTTCCGGGCGGCCCGCGCCGGATGCGTCGCCCATTTCAGGCAGCCGTTCCTTGCGCCTGGCAATCCGCAGGGCGGAGTCTTCCATAATCGCGGGGTCGCACTTTTCCACCATAGCGGCGCAGCATTCCCCCGCCAGGGCGGGATCATGGCACACCATCACCATATCCACCCCCGCGTCGCAGGCCATCACGCTGCCGGGCACGGTGCCGTAATGGCGGGCAATGGCCTGCATCATCAGGCAGTCTGTCACAATGATGCCCTCAAATCCCAGCCGTTCCCGAAGAAGGCCCGTCATGATCTTTCGGGACAGGGTGGCCGGAACATTCGCATCGACGGCGGGGAAAAGGATGTGGGAGGACATGATCATGTCGATTCCCGATTCGATCAGGGCGCGGAAGGGCCGCAGCTCGCACAACTCCAGCTCCTCCAGCGTTTTTTCCACCCGGGGCAGACCCAGGTGGGAATCCACATCCGTATCCCCGTGGCCGGGAAAATGCTTGGCGCAGGCCAGCACGCCGCTTTCCCGGATGCCCGCCGCCATGGCCATGGTATAGGCCGAAACGGTGGCCGGATCGTCCCCGAAGCTGCGGGCGCCGATGACAGGATTGCGGGGATTGTTGTTCACATCCGCCACGGGGGCGAAATCCAGATTAACCCCCAGGGCGCGAAGCTCCCGGCCGATGATGCGGCCCGCCGTCAGGGCGTTTTCGGTGCTGCCCGTGGCGGCAATGGCCATGGCCGTGGGCGTCACGGCGCATCCCTCGGGCAGGCGGGAAACCACGCCGCCCTCCTGGTCGATGGCGATGAGGGGCGGCAGGCCCGTTTCCGCCAGTACCAGCGCCTTCAGTTCCGCGCAGAGGGCGCGAAGCTGGGGAATGCTGACCACGTTGTGCCTGAACAGAATGATATTGCCTACTTTATATTCCTTCACCAGGGCCCGCAGGTCGTCCGTCACCTCCGTGCCCGCAAAGCCGGCCATCATCCGTTGTCCGGCCATCCATTTCAGGTCACGTTTCATCGATCGTTTCCCCGCCTTTCCCGGTCGTTTTCGTCTGTGCAATGGCCTGGGCGATGCGCCCGTCGGCCGCCTCGAGCACCCGGTTGGCCTCTTCCGCGTCCAAATGCAGCAACAGCATTACGATGGCCGTTTTGCAGGAATAGCCGCAATTTTGCAGGGCTTCCTTCGCCGCGGCTTCCTCCGCGCCCGTCACCGTGCGCACGATGGAAACGGCCCGCTGATACAGCTTTTCGTTGCTGGCCTTCACGTCCACCATCAGGTTGCCGTACACCTTGCCCATCTTAACCATCACGGCGGTGGACAGCATATTGAGCACCAGCTTCTGGGCCGTGCCGCTCTTCATCCGGGAAGAGCCCGTAATGACCTCGGGGCCGGGCAGGGGGGCGATGGTGATATCCGCGGCCCGGGAAAGGTCGCTGTCCCGGCAGCAGGTGAGGGCAATGACCGGCGCGCCTGTTTCCCGGGCGTACCCCATGGCCCCCAGCACGTAAGGCGTGCGGCCGCTGGCAGCAATGCCCACCAGCACGTCCTTTTGGGAGAAATCCAGCGCTTTCAGGTCCTCCGCCCCCAGGGCGGCGCTGTCCTCCGCGCCCTCCACGGCCTTGATGAAGGCAGAGGGGCCGCCCGCGATGAGGCCCACCACCAGGCCGGGGTCCACACCGTAGGTGGGCGGGCATTCGGCGGCATCCAGCACCCCCAGCCGCCCCGAGGTGCCTGCCCCGCAGTAAATCAGCCGTCCGCCCCGGCGCATGTTTTCGTAAATCACGTCCACAGCCCGGGCAATCTCGGGCAGGGTCAGGCGTACGGCCTCCGGCACCTTGTGGTCCTCTTCGTTGATCACTTCCAGCATTTCCAGGGTGGAGAGCGTATCGATATTCATGGTGCGCTCGTTGCGCTGTTCCGTATCGATTTTCTGCAGCGTGAGCATCCCATTCCTCCTCGCCGCCGCGGCGCACCGCGGGGATATCATTCTTTTTGTTTGTCGCCGTGCTCGCATCCGCGGCCCGGCGACCCGGCCGACCGCCCTGCGGGCCGGTCGCCTAAACGTATTATATCATCCTATTCTCTTTTCGTCAATTACTTGTTCGCAAAACCTTTCAATTAATTTGCACTTGTTCATATTTCGACCCCGTATTTCCGCATTCGCATAAAAAAGGGCCCAGGGGCCCGTTTGACGGAACCTCCGGGGCGAAGAGAAACCGGAAATTTCCTGGCGCCCATGATCTCGTTGTAATCATCGGAGCACGCCTGGATCACGTCGGCCAGGCCGCGAGTCCTGAAATTTTCGTACTGGATGAAGAAATCATTCACGGTGAAAAATTCAATTCGTTTGCAGCGGCCGGAAAGACTTCATGCATACAGTTCAAAGGCCCGCACCTTTTCGCAGAAAACGGCAATATCTTCCCGCCCCTTGGCGATCACTTCCGCCGCCGTCATGCGGCCCGTGCGGAAGGCATCCGTGCCCAGCAGTTTATCAATGGAATGAACGGGGTTTTCGCCCCAGCGCAGAAATTCCACCTTATCCCCCGCCTGGCGCAGAATTTCCTCCAGCAGGTACAGCCCGCCGGCAAAGGGGTCGGCGGCGTCCCGGTCAATGACGTGCATCTGCACGCCCTCGCAGGGCGTTCCTTCGTGTTTGCTGAAGGTAGGCCGGAAATATGCCTGGCGGAAATACAGGCCGGGCAGGCCCTTTTCGTTCATGGCTTTTTCCAGGCGCTCGGCCTGCAGGAAGGGCGCGCCGATGAGCTGGAAGGGCTGGGTGGTGCCCCGGCCTTCGCTGATATTGGTGCCCTCAAAAATGCAGGTGCCGATGTAGCACACGGCGGTAGCCAGGTCATAACAGTTGGGGGAAGGGGCCACCCAGGGCAGGTCGGTATCGTCCAGGTACATTTCCCGCTTCCAGCCGGTGAGGGGAACCACGGTGAGATCGAGGTCGAGGTGCAGATAGTCCTTCACATACCGGGCGTATTCCCCCACGGTGAGGGCATAACGGGTGGGCAGGGCGTAATTGCCCACAAAAGAGCCGAATTTTTCCTCGATCACCGTGCCCTGGCGCACCAGCCCGCCCAGGGGATTCACCCGGTCCAGCACAACGACGGCCTTGCCCGCCTTCGCGCAGGCCTTCATGGCGTTGGCCAGGGAATAAAGATAGGTGTAGAACCGGGCTCCCACATCCTGCATATCGAACACCAGCACGTCGAAGGCGTCCAGCTTTTCGGGGGTGTATTCCCGGTGCACGCCGTAGGTGCTGAACACGGGCACGCCCGTTGCGGCGTCCACGGTGTTGCCCACCTCGTCCCCCGCCTGGGCGTCGCCCCGGATGCCGTGCTCCACCCCGAAAAGGGCCGTCAGGTTGAACCGGCGGTGAAACAGGTCGATGGTGCTTTCCATGGCGTGGGTCACGCCGGTGGGATTGGTCATCAGGCCGACGCGCCGCCCGCGCAGCTGCTTTTCAACCGGCTCCAGGCAGTCCACGCCGCTCAAAACACGATGCTTTGTCATTTTGTTTACGTTCCTCCCGTTTTCTTCACGCGCCGCCTTTCGGCAATCATGGTGTTGCGGCGCACAAGCGTTTCGATTTCGTCGCTCATGCTGCTGGCAAGGCAGGTGAACAGCACGTCCACCATGCTCATGGTGCTGATTCGGGAGCTCATGGCCGTGACCCTGCGGAGGGATTCGTTGCTGGCCACCTGCAGGCACACGTCGCTGTTTTCGGCCACGGGGTTTTTCCCGTACCGGGTCACGGAAATCACCTTAGCGCCCGCTTCCCGGCTCAGCTCGCAGGCCTCCAGCATATCCTTCGTGCGGCCGTTGAAGCTGAAAACCAGGGCCACGCTCCGGTCGGTCAGGGCGGAGGTTTCCAGCAGCTGGCAGTGCACGTCCAGGGAGAAATGCGCGTGGAGGCCGATGCGGCTGAGCTTGTTGTACATATCCAGGGCGGCAATGGCGCTTCCTCCCACGCCGAAAAGAATGATCCTGTCTGCGCCGCGGAGGTATTCCACCGCCCGCTCGATGGCCCCGGCGTCCAGCAGTTCCTCGGTATCCTGCAGGGATCGCACCTCCTCGTGGAAGGTAAGATGGGCAATCTGGGAAACCGAGCAGCCGGGATGAATGCCCTCGTAATCCTCTTCGTCCTCCTGCCGGCCGCTGATGGCCTGCTCCACACGCATTTGCAGGCAAAGGTCCTTGTACCCCTTGAACCCCGCCGCCTTGCACAGCTGCACCACCATGGACTTGCTGGTGCCGCAGTCCCCGGCCACCTGGCTGATGGAAATTTCCCAGATGCGGCCGGCGTTTTTCAGGATATAATCCGCGATGCGCCGCTCGGTCGCCGAAAAACCGGCGCTCTGCAGCCTGGCCGTGATGCTCATCTTTCGCTCCTTGCCGCCCGGGGCAGCACGTCTCCGGGCCGTTTTTTTCTGATTTTATCATAACACGGTTTTGTTCGACCGTCAATTACTTGTTCGAATTAATTTATCTTCGTATGCACTTGTTCATAAAAGTGGCACAAAAAAAGGGCCCCGCGGCCCGCTTTGGGAATCCGGTCCGCCCCCCGTTTGCCCGGCAGGCAAGGCATACCGCCGGCAAATGGGGGCAGATCAGGCGCCTCTTGAATTTTTTCTAAATCAGGTGAAGGAATCCGTTTTCCCGTCATTCCCGGGCGCTTCCTGAAACTGGGGGACGATTTCAGCGGCAGGCTGCGGGGCGACAGCCTGCGCCTCCTGCTGCTTTTTCGCTTTCTGTTTTCCGGAAGACGCAATGACGGCCCAGCTGCCCAGGGCGGCAAAGAACAGGCCCATCACGAAATTCTTGATGACGTCGGTGCGGATGTCGGCCATTTCCTCATCCTCGCCCTGAAGAATCAGCGGCGTCACTGTCCGGAAGAACTCCCCTTCCGAGTTGATGAACTGCCGGGCCTGCTCCTCCGTCATGCCGTAGCCCGTATATTCCTCCACCAATTCCTGGCTTCCTTCCTTATATGCGGAATGCAGCTCATAGGCCACGCTGCCCGCAGTGCCCGCCGCCACGGCGAGAATCACGCACAGAATCAGCGTGATGATTTTCACTTTTCCCGGCTTTCCGCCCAGCAGGTCATATCCTTTGGACGCCAGCCATGCGATCAGCAGCCCCACAATGGATGCCATAAAGCCGATGATGCTCAGTGCCGCCCAGGCGACCGCCCCCAGCAGCGCGCCTGCCAGCGCCCCCAGCGGCGCCAGGATGCTGCCCTGTTTTTCAAGGGCCATACTGTCCGGATTTTCGTTCATGGTGTTTCCCCTTTCCTGCCGTCAGATGACGCGCTGGCTTTTTTTCTTCAGCTTTCCTTCCCTGCCCAGGGCAATCAGCCGTTCGTACCGCGCCACGGCGGTTTCCAGAATGGTTTCCCAGGGGACGGGAATGGTGTCCCGGGCGTTTTGGCCAGCCTTTTTCGCCGCTTCCGGGTCATCCAGCGCCAGGCGCAGCACCCGGGCCACATCCCCGGCGTCGTTTTCGCAGAGGTAGCCGTTTTCCCCGTCCCGCACGATTTCGGCCGAGCTGCCGCCCCGGACCAGCACGGAGGCCGTGCCCATCACCGCCGCTTCCCGCACCACCATGGGCGCGCAATCGTACAGGGAAGGGAAGGCAAAGAGCAAAGCCCGTTCGTACAGCCCGTCCAGCAGGTCCATATCCGTGATATGCCCGGCCAGGTGGGTGCAGGATTCGATGCCCAGCTCGTGAATCTTCTTTTCGATGGCCTTCAGGTCGGGGCCCTGCCCGGCCAGCACCAGCTGGAATTTCCGGCCTTCGCTTTTCAGAATGGCGCAGGCCTCCAGCACGGCCAGGATATTCTTTTTCCAGTTCATCTGGCCCACAAACAGGAACATGGGATCCCTGCCCAGGCCCCAGCGGCGTTCGGCCTCCCGGACGGCGTCCGGGGACGCGCTGCGCCGGGTCACGCCGTTTGGCATGACCTCGATGCGCCCCTCAAAGCCGTACTGCCGCAGGGTCTCCGCCGTGGCGTCCCCCACGGCCCAGACCTCGTCGCACCGGTCGTAAAAATCCACCACGATCTTCGTGCCCACCTTGGCCAGCTTTTCGGACTTGGTGACCTTGAGAAAATCGTCGTAATACTTGGAATGGAAGGTGCCAACCAACGGAATATCCCGCTGGACGGCCAGACGCAGGGCCTCGGTGCCCGATGTAAAGGGGCTGTGGCTGTGCACAATGTCCAGGGGAATCATGCGCATGCGCTGGCGGTAATGGGGGTCCATGGGAGCCTCCCCCTGGCGGTACTGCTCCATGCCGGGCATTTTGAAGCCCTGAAAATCCACAATTTCATAGGGCAGCCCGCCCCGGAACCCCGTATCGTACATGGGGCAGACCACCGTCACCTCGTGCCCCATCCGGGCCAGGGTTTCGGCGTATGATACGGCCACCCGGCCCACGCCGTCCACAATCGGCAGAAACGTATCGGTAAACTGACCAATTTTCACGCGTTCACGTCACCTCTCTCTCGGCATTGATTTTCGCACATTTTCCAAAAAAATGCAAGTGTGTCACGCCGGGTCGGCCCCGGCGGCCTGTTCAAAGGCGATATTTCCGTCCTTCACGGTCATTTTCACGCTTTCGCCCAAATGGATTTCCCCGGCGATGAGCTTTTCGCTGAGGGCGTCCTCGATGGTGCGCTGAATCACCCGGCGGAGGGGCCGCGCGCCGTACTGATCGTCAAAGCCCGCCTGGGCCAGGTGCGCCACCACGGCGTCGTCGTAGGTCAGGGTAATTTCCCGTTCCTTCAGCCGGGCCGCCACCTGCCGCAGCATCAGCCCGGCGATTTTTTCGATGTCCGCCTGCTCCAGCTTGTGGAACACGATGATTTCGTCCACCCGGTTGAGGAACTCGGGCCGGAACACGCGCTTTACGTCGCTGAACACCTTTTCCCGCATCCGCTCGTAATCCAGGGCGGCGTTGGCCCCTGCCCCGAAGCCCAGCCCGCCCCGCTGGGCCGACTGAGCCCCGGCGTTGCTGGTCATAACGATGATGCAGTTCTTGAAGCTGACCACCCGGCCCATGTTGTCGGTAAGCCGGCCGTCCTCCAGAATCTGCAAAAGGATATTGAACACGTCGGGGTGGGCCTTTTCGATTTCGTCAAAGAGCACCACGGAATAGGGCTTGCGGCGCACGGCCTCGGTTAATTGTCCCCCCTCGTCGTAGCCCACATAGCCGGGAGGCGAACCCACCATCCGGGACACCGTGTGCTTTTCCATGTATTCGGACATATCCAGGCGGATCAGGGCGTTTTCATCCCCGAACATGGCCTCCCCCAGGGCCCGGCAAAGCTCGGTCTTGCCCACGCCCGTGGGGCCCAGGAAAATGAAGCTGCCGATGGGGCGCTTGGGGTCCTTGAGCCCGGCACGGGCCCGGCGGATAGCCCGGCTCACGGCGGACACGGCTTCCTCCTGGCCCACCACCCGCTCGTGGAGCAGCTTTTCCAGGTTCAGCAGCCGCTGACTTTCTTCCTCGGTCATTTTCTTGACGGGGATGCCCGTCCAGCCCGCCACCACCTGGGCGATGTCCTCCTCCCCCACGGTGTCCTTGGCGGCGGATTTTTTCTTTTCCCAGGCCGCGCGTTTTTCCTCGATTTCGGCCCGGAGCTGATGCTCCTGGTCCCGCAGGGCGGCGGCCTTTTCGTAATCCTGCTTGTCGATGGCCTCCCGCTTTTCCCGGAGAACGCTTTCCAGCTCCTTTTCCTGGGCCTTCACGTCCGGCGGCGCGGTGAAGGAATGGATGCGCACCCGGGACGCGGCCTCGTCCATCAGGTCGATGGCCTTATCGGGCTGGAACCGGTCGGCGATGTAGCGGTTGGAAAGCTTCACGGCGGCCTCCAGCGCTTCGTCCGTGATGCGCACCTTGTGATGGGCCTCGTACCGGTCCCGCAGGCCCTTCATGATGAGCAGCGTTTCTTCTTCCGTGGGCTCGTTCACCGTGACGGGCTGGAAGCGCCGGGCCAGGGCCGCGTCCTTTTCGATGTTCTTGCGGTATTCGTCCAGGGTGGTGGCGCCGATGCACTGGATTTCCCCCCGCGCCAGGGCGGGCTTCAGAATATTGGCGGCGTCCATGGCGCCCTCCGCCTTGCCCGCGCCGATGATGTTCTGCAGTTCGTCGATAAAGAGAATCACATTGCCGTTCTTTTTCACTTCATCCAGGGTATTCTTGAGGCGCTCCTCAAATTCCCCCCGGTACTTGCTGCCCGCCACCATGGCCCCCATGTCCAGGGACACGATTTTTTTGTCCGTCAGGGTTTCGGGCACGCTGCCCGCCACGATGCGCTGGGCCAGCCCCTCCGCCACGGCGGATTTGCCCACACCGGGCTCGCCGATGAGGACGGGGTTGTTCTTCGTGCGGCGGGACAGAATCTGCACGATGCGCTCGATTTCGTTGGCCCGGCCGATAACGGGGTCCAGCTCGCCCTTTTCGGCGGCCTGGTTCAGGTCGCGGCCGTATTTTGCCAGGCAGGAGCCGTCCCCGCCGCCGTTTGACGCCTGGTCCGGGCCGTCCGGCTCCTTGCCCAGGCCCTCGGCCACGCTCCGCTGCAGCTTTTCCACGTCGCAGCCCATGCCGGTCAGCACCTGCATGGCCACGCTTTCGGAATCCCCCAGCAGGGCCAGCCAGAAATGGCCCGCGCTGACGTAGGGCATGCCCAGGCGATGGGCCTCCCGCACGCTGGTTTCCAGCAGTTTTTTCACCCGGGGCGTTAAATCCAGTTGACTTGGAGACGTGCCCCCCTCTCCCGAAATCTGGCGCACGGCCTCCCGCACCGTATCGAAGGTGACGTTATCGGGCAGGGCGGGGCAATCGCTCCGCGCCTCCCGCAAAAGCCCCATGAGAAAATGCTCGCTGCCCACAAAGCTGTGGCCCAGCTCCACCGCCGCCTGCTGGGCCGCGGCAATGACCCGCTGGGCGCGTTCGTTGAACCGTCCGAAAATGGCCATGTCATTCGCCTCCCGTCAATGCGCGGCGAAGCAGGTCGCTGCGCTTTTCATCGATTTCCCGATTGGTCAGCGGCTTTCCCGCCGCCTGCTGCACCTGCGCGGACTGGCCCTTGGTCAGCAATTCGTCGCAAAGAGCGGTGGTGACGGGCAGTTTTCCCATGGCTGCCCCCAGGCGCAGGTTGCTCCAGTGGGCCATGAATTCCTTTTCCTGCATCCGCCGGGCGTTGCTGAGCAGCCCGTAGGAGCGGAACATCTGGTCCAGGAACCCCACGCTGTCCTTTTCCAAAGTGCGTTCCCGGAAGGTGCGCTCCATTTCGGTCAGCTGCCGGGCCACGGCAGAAACGGCCTCGGAAATTTCCCGCTCGGTGCGCCCCAGCGTCACCTGGTTGCTGATCTGGTACAGGTTACCCCGGGCCTCGCTGCCCTCGCCGTAAATGCCCCGGATGGTCAGGCCCAGCTTGGCCGCCACCTGGTTCACCTTGCCCATCTGCTTGAACAGGGTCAGCATGGGCAGATGCACCATCATGGAGGCCCGCATGCCCGTGCCGATGTTGGTGGGGCAGGCGGTGAGGTAGCCCAATTGGCCGTCAAAGGCGAAATTCAGCCGCCCGGCCAGGGCTTCCTCCACCCGGAATGCGTTTTCCGCCGCCGCCTGCAGGTTTTCCCCCGGGGCAAAAGCCTGGATGCGCAGGTGATCCTCCTCATTGATCATGATGGATACGGCCCCGTCGCTGCGGATGAGGGCCGCCCCTTCCTTGCGGAGCAGCAGGTCCGGGCTGATGAGGTGACCCTCCACCAGGGCCTTCTTTTCCATGTCGCCTTCATTCTTCATGGGAATGAAGCGATAGCTTTCGGGCACGTCCCGCAGGGCTTCCAGGGTGCGCACCACGCAGGCGTCTCCCTGCTCCGGGGTCATTTTGTGGGGAAAGGGCAGATCGTCGTAATTCCGGGCCAGGCGCACCCGGGAAGACACCACGATATCGTTCATGCTTCCGCCTCCCGGGCAGGCTCCATGGCCCGGATCTCGTCCCGGAGCCGGGCGGCCTCTTCAAAATTCTCCACGGCCACGGCGGCCTCCATCTGCGTACGCAGGGCCTCGATTTTCTGCTGCCGCTCCTGCTCCTCCGCGCTGAGCCTTGGCCGCCTGCCCGCGTGCTGGGCCCGGCCCTGCACCTTCGTAATCAGGGGTGTCAATTGGGCGCGGAAGGCCTGATAGCATTCCGCGCACCCCAGCATGCCGCTCTTTTCAAATTCCGAAAAAGCCATGCCGCAGTGGGGGCAGGTGATTTCGGGCTGTTTTTCTTTCTGGGTCATGAGGGCCAGCACTGCGGCCAACACCGCCTGCAGATCCCCCGCCTGATATTTCTTTAAGCATTCGCGGCACAGATGCCGGGTGACGCTTTCGCCCCCCACCACGGTGGTGACCAGCACCTCGGCCTGCCGTTCGCCGCATTCTTCGCAAAGCATCCCAGATTCCTCCATTAATTATGAATGATGATTATACCTTATGTCGCATTGCTCCGCCGCTGGCAGATATTGAGCAGCATGGATTTGAACACCTTGGCCCGCAAAGCGTCCTTCACGTTTTCGGGCACGGGCACGGAAAACGCCTGGGGGCACAGGGCCGCGGCCATGAGATGGGCCTCGTCCTCCGAAATGGCCCCTCGTTCCATCAGCTGGCCGCAGAGCCGCCGGGCCGTCTGGGCGTCCAGGCTGTCCCCCACTCGCTCCCGCAAAACGTACTGGGCATGGTCGCTGTCGTCCGACCGCACCCGAACGATGCGGATGCATCCGCCCCCGCCCCGCTGGCTGGATATGGCGTAGCCGTGATCCGGGGTAAAGCGGGTGGACAGAACGTAATTGATCTGGCTGGGGGCGCAGTGGAAATACGCCGCCAGCTCGTTGCGCTTCAGCTCCACTTCGCTCTGATCCTCTTCCAGCATGGCCTTGATAAACGCCTCGATGGCGTCGCTGAGCCGCATGAAGCCGCCTCCTTTGTTCATTGCCTTTCTTTGACCTATAAATCATACCACATTTTTTCGTCCATTGCAAGGGGCAAATTTCCGGACGTTTTGGGGCCGCGTCCGCCGCCTCTACATTTTCTTCGGTTTTCCGGCAAAATATTTGTGGAAAGATATTGACACGGCGACCGGAATGTGGTTTAATGTTCTGCGTTCCGGCGTTTAGTAATTTTAAACCTGCTGTTTTCACCCGAAGTTTAGTGAAAATAAACCGGAACGGCGGAAAGGAGGGGATCGGATGGACATCGGCGAAAAGCTGCGGCAGCTGCGTCTGCAGCGAAACCTGACCCAGGAGGAAGTGGCCGACCGGTGCGAGCTGAGCAAGGGCTTTATCTCCCAGGTGGAACGGGACCTGGCGTCCCCCTCCATCGCCACGCTCACCGATATGCTGGAGTGCCTGGGCAGCAGCCTGCCCGAATTTTTCTCCGAGAAAACGGATGAAAAATGCGTGTTTTCCCAGAACGACATGTTCGTAAAGGAAGACGAGGAGGACCTGCGCGGCAGTATCACCTGGCTGATTCCCAGCGCCCAGAAAAACGACATGGAGCCCATTTTGGTGGAGCTGGGCGAGGGCGGGCGCACGGAAGAAATGCCGCCCTACGAGGGGGAGGAATTCGGCTATGTGCTGGCCGGCACGGTGGTGCTGAAGGTGGGCCCCAAGCGGTACCGGGTGCGCACGGGGGAAAGCTTCTGCCTGCATCCGGGCGAGGCCCACGTCATCGAAAACGCGGGCAAGCGCCCGGCCCGGTTCCTGTGGGTTTCCACCCCGCCCAATTTCTGATTTTTTCATATTTACAGGAGGTGCCCCGCCATGGAGGAAGCACGGCTGATTTCCCTGGAAAACGTCCACAAACAGTTCGACGGCGTGACCGTTCTGTCCGATATCAACCTGTACATCCGCAAGAAGGAGTTCGTGACGCTGCTGGGCCCGTCGGGCTGCGGCAAAACCACCACCCTCCGTATCATCGGCGGCTTTGAAACGGCGGACAGCGGCCGCGTCCTCTTCGACGGCCAGGATATTTCCGGCCTGCCCCCCTACAAGCGGCGGGTCAACACGGTGTTCCAGAAATACGCCCTCTTCCCTCACCTGAACGTGCGGGACAACATCGCCTTCGGCCTCAAGATCAAAAAGACGCCCAAGGACGAAATTGCCCGCAAGGTGGATAAAATGCTGGACCTTGTGAACTTGCAGGGGTACGGCAAGCGCAGCGTGGATTCCCTGTCCGGGGGCCAGCAGCAGCGCATCGCCATCGCCAGGGCTCTGGTCAACGAGCCCGAAGTGCTGCTGCTGGACGAACCCCTGGGCGCGCTGGACCTGAAGCTCCGCAAGGAAATGCAGCTGGAGCTCAAGGCCATGCAGCAGCGCCTGGGCATTACCTTCCTCTACGTCACCCACGATCAGGAGGAGGCCCTCACCATGAGCGACACCATCGTGGTCATGCGCGGGGGCAGAATCCTGCAGATCGGCACGCCCAAATCCATTTACGACGAGCCGAAAAACGCCTTTGTGGCCGATTTTATCGGGGAAAGCAACATTTTTAAGGGCACCATGATTAGGGACGAGCTGGTGCGCTTCTGCGGGGCGGAATTCCCCTGCGTGGACGAGGGCTTCGGCGAGGACGCCCCCGTGGACGTGGTGGTGCGGCCCGAGGACGTGCTCCTGGTTGGCGAGGACGTGGGCCAGGTGACGGGGGTCGTCAAATCCGTGCTGTTCAAGGGCGTCCATTACGAAATGATGATCGACGCGGGCCACTCCATCTGGAAGGTGCACGCCACCACCATGCAGCCGGAAGGCTCCCGGGTGGGCCTGTCGGTGGTGCCCTTCAATATCCATATTATGCGGCCCATGCAGGAGGAGCAATAAGCCATGATCCGTAATCTGACGCTGCCCTGGTGGGCCTGGATCCTGATGGGGCTGTGCCTGTGCGGCTTCGTCGCCCTGGTGGTAATCACCGTGCGGCGGAACCGGGGCATGAAGCGGTCCCTGTTCGCCGCCCCCTACACCCTGTGGATGATCCTCTTTACCGTGCTGCCCGTGCTGCTCATCGCCTATTACGCATTTACGGACGCAAACGGCGCTTTCACCCTGGATAATTTCCGCAATTTCTGGGACAGCAATTACGAATCCAACAAGGTCATTCTGGAGGTCATGGGCGAAGACGGGGCCGCCTATGTGACCCGGGGCACCGTGAACGTGGACACCCTCGTATACTCCCTCTGGATGGCCTTCCAGTGCACCCTCATCTGCCTGATTTTAGGCTACCCCGCCGCCCTCTTCATGGCCGACCGGCATATGAAGCTGGGGTCCACGCTGGTTGTGCTCTTCATTATCCCCATGTGGATGAATTTTTTGCTGCGCACCATCGCCTGGATGAGCCTGCTGGAGGACAGCGGCCTCATCAATTCCTTCCTGAAAGCCCTGGGCTTTAACGGGGTGCAGCTCATGTACAACTCCGGGGCCGTGCTCCTTGGCATGGTGTACAACTTCCTGCCCTTCATGGTGTTCCCCATTTACACCGTGCTGAACAAAATGGATTACCGCCTGAGCGAGGCGGCAGCAGACCTTGGCTGCAACGGCTGGCAGACGCTGTACAAAGTCACCATGCCCCTGTCCGTGCCCGGGGTCATCAGCGGCATTACGATGGTGTTCATGCCCTCCGTCACCACGTTCTTTATCCCGAGGGTGCTGGGCGGCGGCAACACCATGATGTTCGGCGACCTGATTGAAAGCAAGTTCCTCACCGAAGGCAACTGGAACGTGGGCAGCGCCCTGTCCCTCATTATGATGGTGCTGATCCTCATCAGCCTCAGCATCCTGCGCAAGGCGGACCCCAACGGGGAAGGAGGCGGCATCGCGTGAAGAATTTTTTCAAGCGGTTTTACCTGGCCATCATCCTGATTTTCCTGTACGTGCCCATTCTGGTTCTGATTGTGCAGTCCTTCAACGCCGGGCGGAGCCGGGCCAAGTGGGAAGGGTTTTCCCTGCGCTGGTACGGGGAGCTGTTTACCGACACCCGCATCTTGAACGCCCTGTACGTGACGGTGTCCATCGCCCTGCTGGCCATGGTGATTTCAACCGTGCTGGGCACCCTGGCGGCCATCGGCATTCACGCCATGAAAAAGCGCCCCCAAGCCTTCATGATGACGCTCACGAACCTGCCCAATACCATGCCGGACATCGTGACGGGCATTTCGCTGATGCTGCTGTTCCTTTTTACCAAGGTAAGCCGCGGGTACTGGACCATGCTGCTGGCGCATATTACCTTTGACGTGCCGTACGTGATATTATCCGTGCTGCCCAAGCTCAAGCAAATGAACAAGCACACTTACGAGGCCGCCCTGGACCTGGGTGCCACCCCCACCTACGCCCTGACCCGTGTGCTCATCCCCCAGTGCAAGAGCGGCATCATCACGGGGGCCATGCTGGCCTTCACCCTGTCCCTGGACGATTTCACCATCAGCTACTTTACCACCACCCCCCTGGTGCAGAACCTGTCCACCCTCATTTATTCCGCCGCCCGCCGGGGCATCGAGCCCACCCTCAACGCCCTGTCGGCCCTGATGTTCGTATCGCTGCTGCTGCTTTTGCTCATCGTCAACCGCCGCACCGCCGAGAAAACCTGATTTCCCGGCTTGCGATAGATCCCCATTCATATTTGAAGGAGGTTTATGTTCCCATGAAAAAGCTGCTTGCCCTGGTGCTGGCCCTGGCCCTGCTGCTGCCCGTGTGCGCTTCCGCGGAGGAAGTGGTGAACGTGTTCAACTGGGAAGACTACATCGACGAATCCGTGCTGGAAATGTTCGAACAGGAAACGGGCATCAAGGTCAATTACATGAATTTCACCACCAATGAGGATATGATCGTGCAGATCGATGCCAATCCCGGCGCGTTCGACCTGTGCTTCCCCTCCGACTACATCATCGAGCGCATGATTGCCAACGGCCAGGCCGCCGAAATCAATTTCGACAATATCCCCAATTTCAATCAGGTGATGCCCAGCCTTCTGAACCCGGCCTATGACCCGGACAACAAATATTCCGTTCCCTACATGTGGGGCACGGTGGGCATCCTGTACAACAAAACCATGATTCCCGAGCCCGAGCAGTCCTGGCACATCCTGTGGGACGAGCAGTACCAGAACAACGTGTTCATGCTGGATTCCATCCGGGATTCCATGGGCATCACCCTCAAATACCTGGGCTATTCCATGAACACCCGCGAGGTGCCCGAGCTGATGGAAGCCCGGGACAAGCTGATCGAGCAGAAAAAGTCCGGCGTGGTGAAAGCCTATCAGGTGGACGAAACCAAGGACAAGATGGTGGCCGGGGAGGCCGCTCTGGCCCTCATGTGGTCGGGGGACGCCCTGTACGCCATCGACCTGAACGACGATCTGGATTACTTCGTGCCCATCGAGGGCTCCAACATCTGGGTGGACGGCATGGTGATTCCTGCCACGGCCAAAAACAAGGAAAACGCCGAAAAGCTGATCGATTTCCTCTGCCGCCCCGAAATCGCCCAAATGAACTGTGATTACATCCGCTATTCCTCCCCTAACGTGGGCGCCATCGAACTGATGGGAGAAGAATACACCGAAAATGCCACCATCAATCCCTCCCAGGACGTCATCGACCGCTGCGAATTCTTCAACGACATCCCCGCCGCCATGCAGGCCGTCTACAATTCCCTGTGGAACGAGGTCAAAAATGCGAAGTAAAGGAAGCCGCGTCCTGTGCGCGGCGCTGGCCGCCGTGCTGCTGTTTGGCCTGTGCTTTTCAGGCTCCGCCGAGGAATACCGCACCCTGCAGCAGGGCATGAGCGGCAAGGACGTAAAGGCCCTGAAACTGGCCATGTACTGGCTGGGGTACTTTACCTCCCAGGACGTATCCGAATCCTACAACGACGTGATGGTGAAGCGGGTAAAAATGCTCCAGGAAAACAACGGCCTGGAGCCCGACGGCGTCGCCACCCCCGAGCTGCAGGCATTGGTTTTCTCCGGGAACGCCGTGCCGAATGACAAGGCCCCCAGCCCCTCTCCCGTGCCCACGCCGTCCCCCACCCCCGCGCCGACTCCCGTGCCCCCGCCCATGACCGAAAAGGGCTTTCTGGACACGGCGGACAAAGATGAGGAATACGTCTATACCGACGAGGAAGCGGGCATCTGGCTCTACAAAACCTCCTCTTTGTCCATCGACCTGCGCCGGTATACCGACGAAATCGAGCCCCTCATCTGGTTTGAGGCGGATATCCAGGCCAGCCCGGAAACGCCCCTGACCACCTACCTGAGCGGCGACAAGACCCCGGGCAAGCGCTGGGCCTATCCGCAAAAGCTGGCCCAGGACAACCATGTGGTGTTCGCCATCACGGACGACCATTTCGGCGGCCGCTGGATCGACGGGGAAAAAACGGGCGTCATTATCCGGGGCGGGCAGATCATCCACGAAGCCACGGGCAAGGTATCGGGTATCGCCAACCTGGAAGTGCTGGCCGTGTTTCAGGACGGGCGCATGGAAACCTTCGGCATGAAGGACCATACCGCCCAGGAATACCTGGACATGGGCGTGACGGATACTTATGCCTTCGGCCCTGTGCTCATCAAAAACGGCCAGCTGAGCGAATACATGCTCATGGACGAATACTACACCTACCACGAGCCCCGCTGCGCCATCGGTATGATCGAGCCTTATCACTACTATGTGCTGGTGGCCGAAGGGCGTCTGGAGGGCGTTTCCGAAGGCGTGTACCTTACCTGGCTTGCGGACAATATGATGGCCCGCGGCGTGCAGGAAGCCATGAACCTGGACGGCGGCGGCACAGTGGCCCTTATGTTCATGGGGAACATCCTCTATAAGGGCAACCCCGGTAAGGCCATCCGCCAGACCACCAGTATCACGGGCTTCGGCACATCGGATCAAGTCATTCAGGAATAACGAAAAAAGAAGCTTCCGCTAACGAAGCTTCTTTTTTTGTCTGCGTTCTTTTATTCCCGGAACAAGGGTGTGGAAAGGTAGCGTTCCCCTGTGTCGGGAAGCAGGGCCACGATGGTCTTGCCCGCGTTTTCCGGGCGTTTGGCCAATTGCACCGCCGCCCACAGGGCCGCGCCGGAGGTGATGCCGACCAGGACGCCCTCCTTCCGGCTCAGCAGCCGGGCCGTTTCGTAAGCGTCCGCCTCCAGCACGGTCACGATCTCGTCGTAAATTCCCGTGTCCAGCGCCTTGGGCACGAAATTGGCCCCGATGCCCTGGAGGCCGTGGGGCCCCGCATGCCCTTCGCTCAGCAGCGGGGAATTTTTCGGCTCCACGGCCACGATTTTCACTTCGGGCTTCTTTTCCTTCAGGTACTTGCCCACGCCGGAAACCGTGCCCCCGGTGCCGACTCCGGCCACGAAAATATCCACCCGGCCCGCCGTGTCCTCCCAGATTTCCGGGCCTGTGGTCCGGTAATGGGCGGCGGGATTGGCGGAGTTTTCAAACTGCCCGGCAATCAGCGCCCCGGGGATTTCCTTCTGCAGCGCTTCCGCCTTGGCCACCGCCCCGGCCATGCCCAGCTTGCCGTCCGACAGAACCACTTCGGCCCCGTAGGCCCCCATCAGCTGCCGCCGCTCCACGCTCATGGTGTCCGGCATCACCAGGATCACCCGGTAGCCCCGGGCCGCCCCCATGGCCGCCAGGCCGATACCCGTGTTGCCCGAAGTGGGCTCGATGATGACGCCGCCCGGCTTCAGCAGGCCCCGCGCTTCAAAATCGTCCAGCATGGAAACGGCCGCCCGGTCCTTCACCGAACCGGCGGGGTTCATGGCCTCGATCTTGCATAATATCCTGGCCGATACGTCCAAGGCCCGCTCCAGCCGAACGGGCTCCAGCAGCGGCGTATGCCCCACCAGCTGCCCCACGTTCGTGTAAATTTTTTCCACGGAAACCGCCTCCTTTTGCTGTATCATACTCAGCAGGGGGCTTTTTGTCAAGAACCGGTTCCCACTTTATCGCCCCGTTCCCGAAGGAAAAAGGAAATCAGGCCGCATGCCACCGTCAGGGCGTGGCCCGCCATGGCGGCATAGCCCGCGCCGTATATGTGCCACGCCGGCCGGGCCGTCCACACCCAGGTGCAGAGCAATGTAGCCGCCGCCCCCAGCAGAGACGCCCGGAGGGCCTTTTTCTGCAGGCCCAGCCCCGTCATGATCCCGCTCATTACCTGCTGGACGGGCAGCAAAACGGCCATGGGGCACAGGGCCCGGATGAGGGGGGCCAGTTCGGGCAGGTGATACAGCGACCGCGAAAGAACCGGCGCCCCGGCGTACAGAACCGCCGCGCACCCGCCCCCGGCCAGCAGGGCCGGAACCAGCAGCCGCAGGCACAGCCGCCGCTCTGCCCCGGGGGTTTTGCACCGGGCCATGGCCGGGCCGCCCACCGTGCCCAGGGCCCCCGCCAGCATGCCGGGCAGGAACATGAGTGGCATGGCCATGCCGTTCAGCATGCCCAGCCGGCTGACGGCCTCCCGCTGAGTCAGCCCCGCCGCCATGAGCCGCAGGGGAATCCACACCCCGCACAGGGTGCGCAGCCCCGTGTGGCACAGCCGGGACGCCATAAGGGGCAAAGCCAGCCGCGAAAGCTTTTTCCGCATGCCCGGCAGCCGGGGGTCCTGCCGGAAGGAGGGCACGCGGCCCACCCATACCAGCATCAATACCAGCCCTGCCGCCTCCCCCAAGGTGGTGGCAAAGGCAGGCATGGCCGCCCGCCAGGCCACCGTGAGCCTGGGCAGCAGGGAACATAAAAACAGGGTGACAACGAGCCGCAGCACCTGCTCGATGAGCTCGCTCAGGGCGGGCGGCCAGGCGTTGCCCCGGCCGAAGCAGCAGCCGTCGTATACGCTGGAAACGCCGATGAGCAGCACGCAGGGGGCGAACATGAGCAGGGAGGGCAATGTGCGCCCGTCCCCCAGCCACGTCGCAATGAAGGGGGACAGCAGCAGGAACACGGGCAGCACAGCCAACCCCAGGCACAGCGCCATCTGCCGCCCGGCGTACAGCACCAGCCCCTGCTCCTCCCCCTCCGTCTGGGCCGTCAGGCGGCTCACCGCCCCGGGCAGCCCGGAAGCCGCCGGGGTCAGGGCCATCATATGGGCCCCGCTGGCCAGCTCCATCACCCCCACCGCCTCGGCCCCCAGCAGCCTGGATATCCACAGCCGCATGAAAAACCCCAGGCCCCGGATCACCGCGTTGCATCCGGCGGTGACGAGGGCCTGGTTTTTCAGGCTCTGCCGCTTCATAGGCGTCCACCTCCCCTCCAGCGTATGAGGGCAGGGCGGGCCGTCATTCGATATGGAAATAAATTCCAAATGTAAATTCCGGTCAAAAAGGGTTGACAAAGAGTGGTAGACAGTTGTATCCTTTCGGTAGACACGTGTCAACCGACTGTTTTGAAAGGAGGCGCTCCCATGGCTGTTCAATGCACCGAGGCGGAATGGAAGATCATGGAGGTGTTATGGGATCATTCCCCCCGCACCATGAGCGACATCACCAAAACCCTGGAGCCCGATACGGGCTGGACCCGCCACACGGTTATCACCCTGCTCAAACGCATGCAGGAAAAAGGCAGCGTAGCGGTGGACGAATCCGGGGACGTGAAAACCTACACCCCCCGCATTTCAAGGGAGGAGGCCGCGTCCGCCCAGACGAAGAAGCTGCTTTCCCACGTTTTTTCGGGCAAGGCCTCCCTGCTGATCAACAACCTGCTGGATTCCGGCGAAATCACCCTGAAGGAAATGGAAGAGCTGATGGACGTGATCCGCCGGGGCCGCAGCGCAAAAGAAAAAGGAGGCGAAAACAATGCGCACCGCGACGATTTATAATTTTCTTCTGGAAGCCAACATCATGGCCAGCCTGGCCATTCTGCTGATGATTCCCCTGCGGAAATTTTTCCGCAAACGCATGGGCAGCACCGTTTTCTGCTTTGCCTGGCTGCTGGTAGCCGTGCGGCTGCTCTGCCCCCTGGCCCTGCCCAATCCCCTGATTCATGAAATCCAGTCCTCTTACGCCCCTGACCCCGCCCTGCGGCCCATCGCCGGGCAGGTGCAGGTGCGGCTCAGCGACGCGGCCAGGGATCTGTACCTCTGGACGCAAAACAATCATCTGGAATCTCTGACCGAGCCGACGTTCAGCCTGTTCACCGGTATGGGCAACGCATCCGTTGCCATTTTGCTGATGAAGGTATACCTGGTTGGCGCGGGGCTGGTGGTCCTGTGGTTCGTGCTTTCCAATATCCGCTTCCGCCGGAAGCTGCGGGCGGGCCGCATCGAACCCATCTCCGGGGCGCTGCTGGACAAATACAACGCCCTGTGCCAGGCCCGGCACGTCAAACCCATTCCCGTTTATTTCACCGATCCCCTGCCCTCGGCCTGCCTGGTGGGCGTGTTCAAGCCCTACATCGCCCTGCCCCTCACGGCCTCCCCCGCCGACGCGCCGCAAATGCTGCTGCACGAAATCTGCCATTATCAGGGCAGGGATCACCTGTGGGCCGTGCTTCGCCTTCTCTGCTGCGCCGTGCACTGGTTCAACCCCCTGGTGTGGCTGGCGGCGGCCATGAGCCGGACGGATATGGAACTGAGGTGCGACGAACGGGTGACCAAAAACCAGACCCCCGAGGAACGGAAGGCCTATGCCGGGGTGCTGGTGCTGGCCGCCGCCCGGCGCAATTCCCCCGGCACCCCCATTCTGGCCACCGGCATGACCATGACGGGCAAGAAGCTCAAGAACCGGGTGCTCTCCATCGTGGGGGAAAATCGGGTGATCAAAGGGCTGGCCGCCGCTTTCGCCGTCACGGCCGCCGCACTGCTCGTCTGCGCCTTCGCCACCCTGGACCCCATCGGCCCGGCGGTGAACGCCCGGGCAGAAAGCCAGGCGTACCCCTGGTGGCGGGCCTATGAGGCCCCCGATCTTGCGGCCGATCTTTCCACGGAAGATGAATTCATCGCATACGCAAAAACCAAGGTGGGTTGTTTCCCGCCCGAACTTTCGGAAAACGCCGTGTGGCGGGCGGAACACGTTTCAGACTCATGGCTCGTAACGGCCGCGGACCCGGACGGCGATACGCTCATCCATGGCTGCTTCCATGAAACCGGCCTGATCGAATACATTTACGACTGGCAGCTGACCATGTCCTGCATGCCCGGAGAAGAGAAAGCGACCCCCACGAAAGAGGAAAAGGCGCAGTTGATCGCCTTTGCCCAGCAATGCGTTGCCCAGCTTTTGCCCGGCATGGCCCCAACGGACGCCGATGCGTGGCAGCTTGTCCGCTGCGAACCCTGCGATGGCGGCCTGGACGCTCAGCTTTTCTGCCCCATGGGCGAGGAATATTCCCTGACTATCCGCATAGAAGCGGGGGAACCCCGGTTGATTTATTTCATGTGCGGCGTGAACAAAGGCAACGGCTGACCGCCGAACGATCCCTTTTTTCCCGAACGGAGGTGAACGATAGATTATGAAGCTTATGATGAAACGCTTTTTGATATTGCTTTTCTTGCCCCTGCTGCTTTTGCAATTCCCCGCCGCCCTGGCGGAGGAAAAGGACCCGGAGGCCGTCGTCCGAAAGAGCCTGGTGGAAAAATACGGCTATACCCAGGAAGAGGCCCAGGCCTTCGTATTTGAAAAGCGCGGGGAAAATGTCTATGCCTATTACGATCCCGCCCATCCCGAATGGACGTACGAACGAAAACACTATGTGACGTATGAACGAAAACCCTATGTGGAAGACGACCGCCTCACGGATATTTCCCCCTTTTCCAGCTATACGGCCAATCTGTTGCCGGCCGTGGATGAAAAACCGGTGCGGCAGCTGCTGCGGGAGGCCGGGGAAAAAGGCTGGTTCCGGGACTGGAACAAGGCAAACC
>CANQKI010000016.1 GCA_947624355.1 uncultured Clostridia bacterium
GGCGCTTACAACGAGCAGAGCACCTTTTCTTCCGCCGACTTCCTTGAAAAGGCTGTCGCCTGGTATGCATGGCACGGGGTCAAGGTCGAATGCGTTCAGACGGACAACGGCTTCGAGTTTACCAACCGTTTCTCCACCAGCAAGCGCAATAAACTGACTCAGTTTGAAGACACTGCCGCCCGCCTGGGAATTCGTCACAAGTTGATCCGTCCTTACACGCCCCGTCACAACGGCAAGGTCGAGCGCAGCCATCGGGAAGACCAGAAACGTTTCTATAACACCCACAGTTTCTTTTCCCTCGCCGACTTTGGTGAGCAGCTCGCTGCTCACCAATACTACGCCAACTCCCTCCCCTCCAGACCGCTTGGCTGGTTATCTCCGTATTCTTTCCTCCGGAATTACTTTACTGTCCTATTTGTTTGACAAACTTACATCGGCCGGTTCCGAAACGGGAACGCGGGAAAGAATAAACAGTTCCTGCGCCACTCCTTCAAAAAACGGACTCCCCCATGAAGGGCGGCGAAACGAAAAACCGTCCTTCATCAGGGGAGTGCAATTCCGCGTCCGGGCCGCAGTTTCTTTTGTGATTTCCTGTCAGTCGTCGATCTGCACCTTGTCTCGGCCGAACATATCGATGAGGCTGTCCATGTTCTTTTGTTCCTGTTCCCGGGCAGCAGCGTCCGCGGCCGCCGTTTCCTGAGCGACGGGTTCAAACCGGGCGTCCGGGGCCGCGCCGCAGTCGCGCAATGCCTGTTCCACCTTGCCCCGGCGTTCGGGGGTGGACAGCATGGTGATGAAAATAGAGGCTTCGGCGGGGAACTGGGCCTGATAGACGCCGTCCCGGTAGCCCGCGAATTTTCCCTGGGACAGAGGGCCGAACACCCCGGGCTCAAATTTCTTGAGGCGCTTCAATGCGTCGTTCCAGATATCTTTGGGCGTTTTTTCGCCGGGGGCGGCGGGCGTTTCCGGCGCAGGGGCCGGGGCGGGCTTTGCCGCCGCTTCCGCGGGGGCGGCCATCCGCACGCCGTTTTTCCGCAGCTCGGCCACTTCCTTCTCCAGTTCGGCAATGCGCTCCAGCAGTTCTTCCCGCAGTTCCTCCGCCGATTTGGCCTCGGCGTCCCCGCAGGCGCGGAGAGCGAAAATCTCCAGCACGCTCCGGGCAGACGCGGCCCAGCGGGTGTCCCCCTCGGCCCGCATGGCGCTTTCCAGAATGCGCAGCAGCCGCTCGGCGGTAAAGCCCCCGGCCTGTTCCCGGTACCGGGCGGCGTTTTCCCGGCTGGCCCCGGGCAGCGCTTCCTCCGGGCCGCACAGCTTGGCCGCCATCAGCAGCCGCAGATGGGCGGACAGGTCTTTCAGGAACACCTGTACGTCCCTTCCTGCCCGCATGAGCTCGTCCACCATTTTCAGGGCCGCGCCCCCGTCCTTTTGCCGCAGGGCGTCGGCAAAGCGGAAGAGGAAAGCCCGGTCCGCCGTGCCCAGGGCGCTGCGCACCGATTCTTCCGTGATCTTTTCCCCGCCGCCCATGCACATGTCCAGGATGGACAGGGCGTCCCGCATGCCGCCCTCCGCCGCCCGGGCGATGAGGGACAGGGCTTCGTCCTCCGCCTCCACCTGGCTGGCGGCGCACACCTTTTTCAGGTGCCCCGTGATCTGTTCCTCGGAAAACCGGCCGAAATCGAACCGCTGGCACCGGGACAGAATGGTGGCCGGCAGTTTCTGGGGCTCGGTGGTGGCCAGGATGAACACCATGTATTCCGGGGGCTCCTCCAGGGTCTTGAGCAGGGCGTTGAAGGCCGCGTTGCTGAGCATATGCACTTCGTCGATGATATACACCTTGTATTTCCCGAACTGGGGCGGATAATCCACCTTTTCCAGCAGCTCCCGGATCTCCTCCACCCGGCTGTTGCTGGCCGCGTCCATTTCGTACACGTCGAAGGAGGCGTCGCTTTCGATGGTTTTGCAGGAGGCGCACTCCCCGCAGGGGTCGCCGTTCTGCGGGTTCAGGCAGTTGATGGCCCGTGCCATGATTTTGGCCGCGCTGGTCTTGCCCGTGCCGCGACTGCCGCAGAACAGGTAGGCGTGGGCAATGCGCCCGGTCATCACCTGGTTGCGCAGGGTTTTGACCACATGCTCCTGCCCCACCATTTCCGAAAAGGTTTTGGACCGCCACACCCGGTACAGCGCCTGATACATCGTGCATCACCTCTGTTCCTATTATCCCCCATTTCCTCTTTTTTCGCAAGAGCAAAAAATAAGGCCGCCCTTCCCCGAAGCCTGCGTCCCGGGGAAAAGCGGCGCGTTGCCTGAATGACCCGTTTATTCCCGCACCCGGTAAATGGCGATGGTCAGGGCGCCGTCCTGGGAGGAGGCGTCAATGCGGACAGGAAAGCCGTAATCGTTGCGGAAGCGGAAATTGAGGGTGGAGTTCCCCACGGCGGCGTCCATATGGATGGGCAGGTAGGAAGCGCCGTTGTTGCCGTGGGCCCGGCGCTGGAGCACGGTAAGCCCGGGCAATTGCAGCACCACGTTGTACAGGGTGCTGCTCACCTGGCAGGTGCCGCCGCCATAGCCCTGGGTGCTGACCTCGTTGGTGAGCACGGTGGCCTTTTTATAGCCGTTGGCGGCGTTATAGGGACCCAATTGGGCGTTGAAATTGAAGGCGTCCCCCGTCTGAAAGCGCATGACGCTGAGCTTGGCGCAGGCCACGGCGATATTTTCCATGCGGCCCAGGTTGGATTCGTCCGTGGTCACTTTATAAAAGGACGTATAGGCGGCAATGGGCGCGTCGTCGGAGGCGGTTTCGGGGTTGTAATACACGTTCACGGCCTCCGTAAGCAGCCGGGAATCGATATAGCCGTACTGGCGGTGATAAATCAGCTTGGCATAGCCGGCCTCAAAGCCGATAAAGGCAATTTTTGCCCCCTGGTGGAGGGTAATCAGCGTTTCGCCGCCGCCGGGCATGGCCGTTACCGGGGCGTCCTGGGCCGCGACGGCCGCGATATAGTGCTGAAACTCCACGCCGAAGGGCGGAACATTCTGCCCGTCCCGAATCTTGATCTGCTCGATGCACACGCGCTTGACATAGCCCGTCAGGCCGTCCTGGGGGCAGGTGACCAGGGCAAAGCTGGGATTGTAGCCATGAATGACCACCCAGGCCCCTTCCCCGATAACGCCCACCTGATCGACCCCCTGGGTGCCGTCCCAGGAGCGGAACACCTTGGCCGCCAGCCGCATTTTGCCCGAATACAGCGCGGGCAGCGCCCCTTCTCCCTCCGCACATGCAGAAAAAGCCCCGGCAAGGGGCAGAAGGCAGCACAGCAACAGGCAGGCAATCAGGCGTTTCATGAATCACCGCTCCCTGTAAACGGCCACGAACATGGCAAAGTCGTGCACACTGGCGTCGATGCGGATGGGAAAATCGTAATCGTTGCGGAAAATCAGGTTGGACCAATCGGTGCCCGAGGAAGCGTCCATGCCGTGGGGCAGGTAGGACGCGCCGTTATTGCCGTGGGGCTCCCGCTTGACGGTGGTAATGCCGGTAAGCTGGATCAGGGTGTCCCACAGGGTGGAGGACACCTGGCAGGAGCCGCCGCCGTAATTGTTTTTCAGCGTTTCGTCCACCAGCACGGGGGCGGGCAGATAGCCCCGGGCGGCGTTGAAGGGGCCCACGGTTTCGTTGAAGTTCATTTCCTCCCCCGGCTGCATGACCTTGCTGATATAGGCGCAGGCCACGGCCAGGTTATTGATACGGTCCGGATTGTCGTTATAAAAGGAAGTAAACACGGCCATGGGCGTTTCGCCGTCGGCAGTGGCCGGGTCCAGATGAACGGGATAAATTTCGGACAGGTCGTTGGTGTCGATATAGCCGTACTGGCGGTGATAGATCAGCTTGGCCCAGCCGTCCTCCATGCCGTCAATCGCCACCCGGGCCCCGGCGGTGAGGGTGGACAGCACTTCGCTGTCCGCGCTCTTATCGCTCATGACGTTCACGTCCCGGTCGATGAGGGCGTAATAATACTGCACGTCCACGGGATAGGCCGGGGTATGGAGGGGATCCACGGCCCCGTCCTCCGGAATATCGATGCGCTGGCGAATAATATAGCCCAGCTGGCCGTTGTAATTGACCTCCACCCAATTGGGATAAATGGCGGTAATCTGAATTTTCGCGTCGGGATTCAGATATTTGAAGGGCTTGCTTTCCTTATCCATTTCGGGATAAATGCTGGTGGTGCTGGTGCCGTAGCGGCGGGTGACGCTGCCGTTATAAAGAATCGGCTTTTTGTTGTCCTCGGCGGCCGCTTCCCCGCATACGCAAAGCAGCATCACTGCGGCCAGCGCCCATAAAATCAGCTTTTGTTTCATTGCGGCTTTTTCCTCCCGGGTATGAATTACTTTCCTATTATAGCACCTTTTGGCCGCTTGGCAAACACTGCGTCAAAAAATTTACAATCTTTTCCCCGTCAGGATTCCCGTTCCGCCTGCCGCCGGGCTTTGCCCCTGCCCTCCGTCCATTCCGCCATAAAATCCGCATGGCTGACGGCTTCATACGCAGAAACATTGCCCGCCTTGATCATTTCCAGGATCAGCCGGGCGGCCAGCTTTTTCTGGGGCCAGGAAAGATGGGATACGCCCTTGAGCATCAACAGCATATTGCGCACGGCGTGGTCGGTCAGGTCGGGAAAATTGCGGACACCCGTGCCCTCCAGCACCGTGAACACGATTTTGACCGCCTCCCGCCTTTCTTCCAGGGGCATTTTCTCCAGCCAGCTTTCCATGGTCCTGTCCACAATCACGCTGGAAAGGTTCAGCTGCCCGGCGTCCACAAAATGATCCCCCAGCACCTGCCACATCATGCCGTTATGCTGGAAAATGCTCACCATGTCGCTCTTGACCACCCGGTAGGTTTCCGGATGCTCCAGCAGCATGCCGATAACGGAGGATTCGGGCACCACGGTGACGATTTTGCTTTGAATCATATCGAAGCGGGGCATGGTCTCCATGGGTACACAGAAGCCCGGCCCGTCGAAATTGTAAATGCGCTCCACCTGCCGCAGCTTTTCCGCGGGCCCGTTCAGGGCAGCGTACAAAGCCAGGTTTCCGCCCTTGGAATGGCCGCAGATAACGGTGCTCCGGGGCAGCGTTTCTTCCTCCAGGTACTGCAGCGCCAGGGTCTGGGCGGGCACATGCTCCAGAAAGCTCAGTTCAAAATCCTCTTTCCACCCGGCAATGGAGGTGTCCGTGCCCCGGTATGCCACGATATACGGCGCGTTTTCCGCCGAAAAACTCATGGCGGCAAACTGAACCCCCGCCTTTTCGTCAAAAATTTCCCGGCAGCGCAGAAGCCGCATATCCCGGAACCGCACGGTGTCGTACATTTTAGTCAGCAGCAGCGTGGCGGAAAGGGAGGGATCGATGGTGAAATTCAGGTTCAGCCGGGGCGCGGGCCCCAACTCTTTCAGCTGCCTTTCCCCTAACTCGCGCAGGGAAAGGCAGCCACGGAAATCGGCGTCGTGAAGCAGGTCGTCAAATTCGTAATAGGACAGCCACGCGCAGATCAGCGCGTCCACTTCATTGAAAGGCGCGGATGCAAAGCTGAGGTCCCCCCGCCAGTCCAGGTAATCCAGCATATTCATGCTTCCGTACCCCTCCTTCCCATGGCTTTCCGGGAAATATTCGCTGCGCGGGCGGGAAAATCCTGCCGCGCCGGGCGGCGGACCCTTGCAATCGGGCCCTGTTTTCTGTATAATGGAAACACCGGGAAAACCTGCCCGGCAATTGAAGCGCAAAGGAGCATCCATTATGAAGCTGGGCGTGGTGGGCCTTCCCAATGTAGGGAAAAGCACGTTGTTCAACGCCATTACGGGGGCGGGCGCGCAGGCCGCCAATTATCCTTTCTGCACCATTGAACCCAATGCCGGCGTGGTGGCCGTGCCGGACGACCGGCTGACAAAACTTGGGGAAATGTACCACCCCAAGAAGGTGACCCCGGCCACGGTGGAATTTGTGGATATCGCGGGGCTGGTGAAGGGCGCCAGCCGGGGCGAAGGCCTGGGCAACAAGTTCCTGTCCCACATCCGGGAATGCGAGGCCATCGTGCATGTGGTGCGCTGCTTCGAGGATGAAAACATCATTCATGTGGACGGCAGCGTGGACCCTGCCCGGGACATCGAAACCATCAACCTGGAGCTGATTTTCGCCGACATGGAAACGGTTTCCAAGCGGGAGGAAAAAGCCCGAAAGCTGGTAAAGACCGGGGAAAAGAAATACGCCGAGGAGGCCGACCTGGCCCTGCGCGTCCTCAGCCACCTGGAAGCGGGCAAGCCCGCCCGCACCTGCCCTTTGAACGATGCGGAGCGGGAAACTGTCCGGGGCTGGTTCCTTTTAACTACGAAACCCGTCATTTATGCCGCCAATATCGCCGAGGATCAGGTGGGCGAGGGCGAGGACGAAATCCCCTTCGTGCAGCAGGTAAAGGCCATTGCGGAGGGCGAAGGGGCCGAAGTGCTGGTGATTTCCGCCCGGATCGAGGAGGAAATCGCCCAGATGGAGCCGGACGAAAAAGCCGAATTTCTGGAAGAGCTGGGCATCGGCCAGAGCGGCCTGGACAGGCTGATCCGCAAGTGCTACCACCTGCTGGGCCTCATTTCCTTCCTGACGGCGGGCGAGGACGAGTGCCGGGCCTGGACCATCGTGAAGGGCACCAAGGCCCCCCAAGCTGCCGGCAAAATCCACACCGATTTTGAGCGGGGCTTCATCCGGGCCGAAATCGTGCCCTTCGACACCCTGAACACCCTGGGCAGCATGAACGCCTGCCGGGAAAAGGGCCTGGTGCGGTCCGAAGGCAAGGATTACGTGATGCAGGACGGGGATGTGACCCTGTTCCGGTTTAACGTGTAAATCCGAAAAACAAAGTGTATTCGGTTTAGGATTTTTGCAAAGCAAAAATCCGGGTCGCCGGGCCGCGTATGCGTGCACGGCGACAAACCAAAAAAGAGGAAGGCAAGCGCCTTCCCTTTTTGATTTGAGTATCCGATTACGGATTCGCCAGGCTCTTGAGCCACTTGCGGGCCATCCATACGGCCACCGCGTCCATCACGGCCTCCACAATGAGGGAGATGGCCAGGAATGTCCACAGGAATTCCACCGCGCCGAAGGGATTGCACAGAATCAGCACGGCCAGAATCAGCGTCAGCGCCGCGCTGACGGCGGTCAGGTACCAGCTCTGCTCCCCCAGCCGCTTCATATCCAGGCACCACTGCACCTTCACCAGCCCCACCAGCAGCATGGCCGCGCCGTACAGGAAGGTCAGCATCTTGAACAGCTCGATCATCCACTGGCTGCGGAAGCAGCACACCAGGCCCAGCAGCAGCAGGAACAGGCCCTTGGCCATACTCTGCTCCCGGGCCGCCTCCCAGGGCTCAGCCTTGATATAGCGCACCACGCTGATGATGCCGTCCACCGCCAGCAGCACGCCCGCGCCGATAATAATGAATTTGGTAAAGCCCTCCGGATTAATCAGCAGCAGGATGCCCAGCACCAATTCGCACAGGCACAGCGCCAGCCGCCCCACACCAAAAGACAGTTTCTTCGTCAACCTGTATCCCTCCCGTTTCATGCATTTTTTGTGTGCTTTATGATTTTACCACAATTCGGGAAAAGAAGCAATTTATCCGGCAAAAAATTTCGAAAAACGACCGGAAAGTTCAGTACTTCATATTTTCTTAATATTTTCGTCATTAAAATGTTATATATTTGTGTCATAATGTTACAAAATTGGTAAGGAGGGTATTTTCGTGAACAAACGCATTCTTTCCCTGTTTTTCGCGGTTCTTCTGCTGGTCATTCTGGCGCTGCCCATGAGCGCCCTGGCCAACACGGCCTCCATGTACGTCATCAGCAGCAACGGCAAGGGCGTGCATCTGCGGGAAAAGCCCCAGGCCAACGCCGACAACGTGATCATCACCGTGCCCTACGGCGCCGAGGTGGACATCCTGAGCACCGTGCAGAGCGGCCAGTGGGCACATATCACCTGGACGGACGACCCCAACAACAAAACCTATGAGGGATATATGATGACCCGGTATCTGACCCAGGAAATCCCGCCCGCCTACAAGGCGCCCCAGCCTGCCCAGGCCCAGCCCGAAAAGGCCGAGCCCAAGATGCCGAACTTCGCCAATTTCAAGCTGGTCACGCCCTACAACGTGATCGTGCGGCCTTCGAAACCCAGCGGCTTTGTGAATTTCCGGTGGGCCCCCTCCACGGACTGTAAAGTGATCATGCGCTGCTATGCCAATTATCCCCTGCAGGTCATCGCGCAGGACGGCTCCTGGGCCCAGCTGCGTGACCCCGCCACCGGCTATGTGGGCTTCATGCTGCGTTCTTTCCTGACCGAGGTTGTCACCGAAAACGGCGCGCCCTTCGGCTCGGGCGTGCTGGTGTACTGAGCGGCCGCCGCTGAAGAAGGAGGTTATCATTGATGAAAAAGTATCTGAGCATTCTGCTGATCTGCCTGCTGGCCCTGACCGTTTTCGGCGCGGCCGCCGAGGAAACCGCTCCCGTGGAAATCAAGGTGCATGACGGCCTGACCATTTCCGTAGTTGTGCCCGAAGGCTACACCTTTTCCGGCAATTGGTACGGCGAAATTCTCCATGCCAGCCTGATCCCCGCCGATCCTGCCACCCCGGCCATGGTGCTGTCCGTGGCCGCATCCGAGGAATACGGCGGCGTCACCATCAACGACCTGAGCGAGGACGAGCTGAACAGCCTCATCGCCGTCTGTGCCGCCGATTATGCTTCCCCTTCCTACGCCATTTCCGAAACCACCCACGGCACCAAGCTCATCGTGCTGGATGAAAATTCGGACGGCGACGAGTATGTGGAAATTATTACCCTCTATCAGGGCTATTTCGTCCAGGTGTCCATGGAACCCACGGACGAAACCCAGCTCACCGCAGATCAGATCGCCGTAGCCGTGCAGCTGCTGAGCGATATGGAGTTCGTGACCAAGTAATCCCGGAATATCTGATAAAAAAGCCCGCCGGACAGAGAAATTGCTCTCCGCCCGGCGGATTTTTATGTTTGCGGTTCTGCTCCTTCCCGCCTCAGGGTTCGTCCTCCGCGAACACCAGGCCGTAGCCTCCGGGGCCGATATACACGCCGATGGTGGCGCCGATGGGCTCCATGGGCCGCATGGGAAGATCGACCCCCGCCTGGCGGAGCTTTTGCAGGTAATGTTCGCAGTTATCCCCCGTGCGGGCGTAAATAGGGATGATGGGCTCTTCCCTGGAAATCCTGCGGTCTTTGACCAGCGCCACCATTTCCCGCATGGCGTGCAGCGCCCCGATTTCCTTCCGGATGACCTCGATATTTCCCTGGGCCGTCAGGGTGATGATGGGCTTGATGTGCATCAGCTTGCCGATGCCCGCCACGCTTTGGGGCAGACGGCCGCCCCGAGCCAGGTAATCCAGCGTATCCAGGCAGGCAATCAGCCGCACCCGCTCCCGGTAACGCGCAAGGTCGTCCGCAATCTCCGCCGCGTCCTTCCCCGCGTCCCGCAGTTTGCAGGCCCGGTAAACCAGCAGCTTTTCCGCGGCCGCCGCGGCGGCGCTTCCCGGATCGACGATATAAATCGGGTCGTACCCCGCCATTTCCTTCGCCAGGCACGCCCCCTGCCAGGTGCCGGACAGGCGCGGGGAAATCACGATGCACACAACGGCGTCCTCCGCCCGTTTGGCGTCCTCAAACACGGAAAGAAAGCTTTCGGGGGAGGGCTGGGAGGTCTTGATATTTACCCCCTGATCCATCATCCGCCAGAAATCCGCCATGGGCCGGGTCTTGTCATCCAACAGGGTTTCGCCGCCGCACAGCAGGGGCACGGGCACCAATTCCACCCGCAGGGCCTCCAGCTCCTGCAGCGTCATATCGGAAGCCGAATCCGTCACGATGCGGACGCTCATTGCCCCCTCACCCCCGCGTGACTGTTCAGAAACGCCTCCAGATCCTCAAAATCCCCGTGGGGATAGGGAGCAAGATCCCGGTTTTCCTTGTTGATCAGGCTGCCCGTCAGCAAATAGACCGCCATGCCCAGCTCCCGGGCCGGCGTATCCTCGGACGCGTCGTTGCCTACCATCAGGCAGTTTTCGGGCGCAACGCCAAGTTTCTCCGCCACCTCCCGGTAATAGGCGGGGTTGGGCTTGCAGAAGCGGCTGTCCTCATAGGTGGTAAACAATTCAAAATCCTCGGGCGCGAGCCCTGCCCAGCGGATGCGCTTTTCCGTGGCGACCGCGGGGAAAATGGGATTGGTGGCCAGGGCCACCCGGCACCCCAGCCCCTTGGCCGCCCGCACCACCGCCGCCGCCCTGGGCGAATAGCCGCAGACAGCCCGGGCATTTTCAAATTCGTTGCCGTAAAATTCCTCAAACAGATATTTGTCCTCCAGCGCCTTCGGGCCAAAGATGGCCGAAAATGCCCGCCAGAACGCTTCTTCATTGGTGCGCGTGCCGTCGTTTTTCACCATGGCCGCCGTGCCCTTCCAGATGGCGTCCACCAGTTTTCCGGCCTCATAGCCGTGGGGCGCCATTTTCCGGGCCAGCATCCCGAAATATGCCTTCACAAACAAATCCTGATCCATGGGCAGCAGCGTGCCGTCCAGATCGAAAAGCACCGTGGTAATCGCCATACTCGCTCCTGAAAAAAGATTTCGGGTTGACTTTGGGCCCGATCCCGGATATAATCGTTTATATGATATGAATACATCTAAATGACACGTTCATATCAATATGAGTATAAGGTATTTCCCGCAATTGTCAAGGGGAAGGACGTATTTGATACGATTTGCCGAAAACGTATCAATCCGGGACGAAGGAGGGGGCCATGGGACGCGGAAGCAAAACCACCGAGCTGCTCAAGGAATGCATGGGCGACACGCTGCTGACGCTCATGCGGGAAAAGCCCTTTGAAAAAATCACCTATCAGGAAATCGCGGAGAAAGCGGGGGTGGGGCGCTCCACCTGGTTCCGGAATTTTTCGTGCAAGGAGGAGGCCATCACCTTCCGCCTGCTGCAGCTATGGAACCGCTGGGCCCGGGAGCACGGCATCCCGGAAAACGGCCGCTACACCATGGGGGACGCCGGCACATTTTTCGATTTCATTTACAGCATCCGCGACACCCTGCTTATCCTCTACCAGGCCGACAAGCAGGCCTGCATCTATGAAACCTTTTACCGGGCCATCACGCCCCAGCACATCGACGACGCGGAGCGGTACGTGAGCCGCTTTTATTCCTACGGCCTCTTTGGCCTGGTGAACGAATGGGCCAGCCGGGATTTCAAGGAAACGCCCCAGGAAATGGCCCGGCTGTTCGCCGCCCTGCGGTAAATTCGGAAAGGAGCGATTGCCCCATGATCATCCGGTGCGTATGGGAACACAACGGAAACGACAGCCTTTTGTACGCAGAGAGTTTTCCCGGCGCTTTCACCCGCGGTCCGTCCCGGGATGCGGCCCTTCAAAAAATGCCCGCTGAGATCGGCGCTTATCTCCGGTGGAAGGGCGAAGAGGTTCCCGATTCCTTTTCCTGCGTAACCGTTCAGGAAAAGTCCTCCGGCCTCACCGTTTCCGACGCCGATTCGGACGTGCTGTTCGATTCGGAAAGGGCGCCCTTGAGCCCGGCGGAATACGCGGCGCTGAAAGCCCTGGCCCTGAAATCCGCCCGGGATTTTGAAGCCCTGTATCAGGCGGTTCCAGATAAAGACAAAAGCTGCCTGCCGGCCCGGAAAACGTTCTACGGCCCTGTTCCGCGGACGGCGGCGGAAATGTATGCCCACGTAAGAAACGTCAACGATTATTATTTTGCCGAAATCGGCGTGCCGGCCGACAACGAAGGAAGCATTTTATCGTGCCGGGAGCGGGGCTTTGCGGCGCTGGAAAAGCAGCCCGGTTTTCTCCAAAATACCGTTGTCCTTGGCAGCTATGACGAGGAATGGTCATTGCGCAAGGTGCTGCGGCGCTTTCTCTGGCACGACCGGATTCATGCCCGGGCCATGTACCGGATGGCCGTCCGGACCTTTGGGCCCGACGCCGTGCCGGATGTGTTCCGGTTTGATCGGTAAATCCGCGACGAACGAGGCAAAACACCATGATATACAAATTCAACGAAACCGTGTCCGCAAAGGCATTGGCGGACCTGCGCGAGGCCGTTGGCTGGAACAGGATGGAAGAAGCGTATCAAAGCCCTGCCATCACGTCGTATTGCCACATCGCCGTTTATGAAGACGGACGGCTGATTGGGTACATCGACTGCGTATCAAACGGCATGACGGACGCTTATATTCAGGATTTAATGGTTCACCCGGATTGCCAGGGCCAGGGCATCGGCACGGCCCTGATGAAGCAGATGATCGCGTATCTGAAGGAAAAGCGCATTTTCATGGTTTCCGTGGTCTATGAAGAAAGCCTGCGGCCGTTTTACGCGCGGTTCGGGTTTTATCCCATGCTGTGCGGGCAAATGGAAACCGATCCGGGCCGTCCGTAATACAGGCCCCCTCGCGGCCTTTCATAGAACGCGCTTTTTGAAAACAAATTGTAAAATGTCGAAAATTGCTTGCCCTTTGCGGGAGAATTATTGTATACTGGCATGGGAAGCGACGCTGCACAAAGGAGGGGTTCGCGCATGGGAAAGAAAAAATGGGGGGCGCTGCTGCTGGCGTTTTTGCTGCTTTGCGCCCTGCTGCCCGGTGCCGGGGCCGAAGGGGCGGATTATATCGGCACGGTGACGGGCGGCAAGCTGCACCTGCGCCAGTCCCCCGCTTCCGACGGAAAAATTATCAACACCTATAAAGAAGGCACCCAGGTGGATATCCTGGAAAACCAGGGCGAATGGTGCAGGGTACGGGTGGACGGCAAGGAAGGCTATATGATGACCGCCTACCTCACCATCAAGGCCAACTACACCCGCCTGGGCTGGGGCAAAACGAAAAACGACGGAACGATCCTGACCCTCCGCGCTTCGGCGGACAGCGGCGCGGCCATCCTGAAGCAGGCCATGAGCGGCGCGGCGGTGGAGGTGCTGGAGGCCGCTGGCGAATGGTACCGGGTGCGGTTGGGAGGCGTGTTCGGGTATCTCCAAAAAAATCTGGTCATCCTGGATACCGAAAGCGAGTATGCCCTGGGGGCCTCCGGCACGGTGTCCGGCGGCCTGCGGGCCAAGGACCTGGAGCGTGCCGCCCACGACCTGGGGAACCCCATGGCCATGACCCGGGATTCCGGCGATTTCACCTTTGATCTGCGCTACCTGGAAACGGGCATTGACGATATCGACACCCAGATTGAAAACTGGGTGAACGGCACGCTGTCCGTGTTCGAGCAGGACCATGTGCTGAACCATTCGGGGGAAGCCGCCTCCTACACGGTGCGGTATCAGGCGGTGCAGGTGGACGAAAAATACCAGAGCATCCTGCTGCTGGGCGACTATGAAACGGGAGACCAGCTGCTGCAGGCCGTCTTTGCCCTGAACCTGGAAAACGGCCGGCCCCTGGACGCTTCCCGACTGTTTCAGGATTCCATGCGGGCCATGATCTCCCTGGAAAGCCAGGCGGCGGAATGGATGCCCGCCCCCGCGGAAGGGTACGACCGGGCGGCGGACATGACCTGGCTGCAGTACGCCGTGCTCACCAAAGAGGGCGTGGAAGCCGTGCTGCCCTCCGGGCTGTATTTGCCTCTTTCGGTCGGCACCCGGGCCATCACGCTGCGTTATGCTCAGGTGGCCGAGACCATGGCGCTGGATTCGGACTATATCCGGGGCCGCGCCCGGCAGATCGACCCCACCAAGCCCATGATCGCCCTGACGTTTGACGACGGCCCCTCTGAAGAAACGGACAAGATTCTCTCCGTCCTGGCCCAGTACGACGCCCGGGCCACCTTCTGCGTGCAGGGGCAAAACGTGGCCCCCTTCGGCGACACCATCAAGCGCGCCATCGCCATGGGCAACGAAATCGCCTCCCATACCTGGAACCATGTGAACCTCATCGAGGTTTCCGCCAGCACAGCCCGCTCCCAGCTGGAGCGCACCAACGAAGCCGTGCGGGAGCTGACCGGCGGCTATGAAATCAAGGTGCTGCGGCCCCCCTACGGCAAAACCAACAAGAGCGTCCGCAATATCTGCGCAGAGCTGGGCATGGTCATCGCCCACTGGAAAGTGGACACCCTGGACTGGGAGACCCGCAATTCCTCCAAGACCTACCGGGCCATTATGAACGGAGCAAAAAACGGCGTCATCATCCTCTGCCACGACCTGTACGCCACCACGGCAACCGCCGTGCAGCAGGCCGTGCCCGAGCTGATCGAAAAGGGATTCCAGTTGGTAACGGTGTCCGAGCTCCTTTCCTTCCACAAGGACGGCGCCAAGCCGGGCACGGTGTACGCCTACCTGGATCCCGAAAACATTAAAAAATAACGGCATACAAATAACTGCCAAAAACGGGAAGCATGAACGCCTCCCGTTTTTTATGCTGGATATTCTTTAATTATCATCAGAGGAAGAAACAAGATATTTCATCATCATATAGCCGCTCTGATCCCCCGCCGTCACAAAAGCCCAGCCGTTCTGCTCCGTGTGCACGGTGACCCGGGTGCCGTTTGGGAAGGTACCCACGATGTCCGAATTCCCGTCTGGCCGCGCGCGCATTTTGAGGGGCGCGTTGTTGCCCGTCTGCACGATCAGGATCTTTTGCCCGCCGTCGGTTTCAGCGTCTGCGCCCTCCGGGGCGGCCGCCAGATACTTGCGCATCATGTAGCCCTCCTGCCCGTCCACAATCACCCGCGCCCAGCCGTTTTCCTCCTCCTGAACGGCGACGGGGGTGCCGTTTTTGTAGCGGCCCAGGGTTTCGGCGTCGGCATTGGGGGCGGAACGCAGTTTCAGGGGATCGTCATTCCCCGTGGCGATATAAAAGATCGCGCCGCCCGAATAGGCCTCCTTCTGGGCCTCGGCATAGGCCCGGGCCCGCTCGATCTGGGCGGCAATGACCGCCTGGTTCACATCAGCCGGCCTGTCGCCCAGCAGGTTAAAGGCCGGGATCCAGGCATCCAGATTGCCCAAAGTAAAATGCGCCATATCCCCCTGCCAGCCGCACACCGTCACCAGCGTGCCCGTTTCCAGGCTGCCGCAGGGAACGGCCCGCTCCGGGTCTTCGTAAATCTCTACGGGCGTGAACAGGTCGCGCATCCGGTCGTCCGCCAGCACGTAATGATAGGATACGTCGTCCGCCTCCCGGGCCGCGACGCCCTCGGGCAACGTCGCAATCAGGTCGTCGTTTTCCACCCAGCCGGAAAGCGCCTGATCGTAAAGGACGAAGGTACGCTCCCCCTGCCGTTTGTCCGTCAGCGCCACCCGGCTGCCGTCCGGCAGACTGCCGCAGGGCTGACCCGCCTCGTCATACAGCGCCGTTTCGCCGCCTTCATGCAGGGTATACAGATAATATACCGTTTCCAGCCTTCGACCCGTATTCAAGGCGCTTCTGAGGATGGTTTCTTCCTCCGTTTCCGCCGATGCCCCCGGGCCGATGCAAAAGAAAAGCGCCGCCAGACACAGAACCGCCGTCCGGCGCATCCTTCCCTTCATGGGCCAATTCCCCCTTGCGTATCGTTCCGGTCTTATTTTACCGAAAATGCCCGAAATCTGTCAAGCAATGAACGGCAGTTTTTACAGGTGTAAAAACTCCGGGCGTCGTTTTTTCAACACCTTTTTCAGGAAGCGAAAAAAGGCGCGGCGGGCAGAAGCTCCTCCTCCTGCGATTGGTGGGAGGTGAGCTCGGGTTCCAGCATCACGATTCCCCGGCGGATCGCGGCGCTTCCGTACCGCCCCCGCAGGGCGTCCACCGCCCGATCCAGCCGTTCCTGCCTGAGCTTCCGGGCCACGTCCTGACCGAAGGCCAGCTGCTCGGGGGCAGTTTCGGGCAGCAACTGCAGGCAGGCCACGCCCAGGCTCCGGAGGGGCAGCAGGCCGGCAAAGCGGCCCAAAAACATCCGGTACGCCTCCCGGGCGATTTCCCCGGTCACGCCCGTTGGCAGGGGCAGCGCCGCCTGGCAGGAATGCCAGCAAAGATCGGAATCCCGCACGGCCACGGAAACGCACCGGGCCTTGAGCCTCTGCCCCCGCATCCGGGCGGCCACGCTTTCGGCCAGCAGGTAACAGACGCTCTTGGCGTCGTCCAGCGTTTCGATATCCCGGGGCGGGGTAACGCTGTTGCTCACGGATTTGAGGGGCGCGGTCTCCCCCGTCCGGGCTACCGGGGCCCTGTCCAGCCCCAGGGCAAAAATCTGCAGCATGAGCCCCGCCTTGCCCAGCTGCTTTTCCAGAATGCCCGTATCCGCCCGGGCCAGGTCGCCGACGGTGCGGATACCGATTTTTCCCAGCCGTTTCTGCGTGGCCGGGCCCACAAACAGCAGCTGCCCCACGGGCAGGGGCCACACCTGCCCGGCTATGTTCCGGGGCAGAAGCAGCGTGGTGCCGTCCGGCTTTTTCAGGTCGCTGCCCAGCTTGGCGAACACCTTGTTGTCCGCCACCCCCACGGACACCGTGATGCCCAGTTCCTTTCGCACCCGCGCCCGGATGCCGTCGGCCACCGCCGCCCCCTTCTCCAGGGTCATGCCCCGTTCGGTCAGGTCAATCCAGCTTTCGTCCAGGCCGAAGGGCTCCGTCCGGTCGGAATAATCCTCCCACATCCGCCGCATTTTTTTGGAAAAGTCCAGGTACAGTTCATAATGCGGGGCCAGCACAGTCAGCGCCGGGCAAAGCTGCCGGGCCTGCCACACGGCCTGGCCCACCCGGACGCCCATCCGCTTGGCGGGATAATTGGCCGTCAGCACGATGCCGTGCCGGGCCGCTGGGTCGCCGCACACGGCCACGGGCCGCCCCTGTAGTTCGGGATGATACAGGCACTCCACCGACGCGTAAAAGCAATTGGCGTCCACATGCAGAATCACCCGTTCCATTTGATTCGCCTCCCCTGGCAAACACGAACAAATGTTCTTTTTCTCTATTGTAGGAACAAATGTTCGATTTGTCAAGCGGGAATCCATGGAAAAAATCTTATACTTATAAAAACAACCCTCCCGGGCATTCGTCCGGAAGGGCTGTTTGCAAAGTTCAGGTCTTGCCGCTTAGGCTGAAGGCGCAGGCGAACCCGCGCCTTCAGGGAACCCGTCAGGCCTGGCCCGCCATCCGCTTGTAGCTGGCAAGGCGCACCTTGGCGTCCTCTTCGTTCTGGGCAAAGAGGGTCTCGGCAGCTTCGGGGAACATCTTGAGCAGCGTCTGATACCGGGTCTCGCCGCGGATGAAGTCCTGATAGCTTTCGGTGGGGTCCTTGCTGTCGATGGTGAGGGGCTGATCCAGATCGGGGTTATACCGATACAGCGGCCAGTAGCCCGCGGCCACGGCCTTGCGGATTTCGGCCTGAGCCATGGACATATTGATGCCGTGGTTGATGCAGGGCGCATAGGCAATGATCAGGGACGGGCCGTGATACTTCTCGGCCTCGATCATGGCCTTGATCAGCTGGGCGGGGTTGGCGCTCATGGCCACGGTAGCCACGTACACATAGCCGTAGCTCATGGCCATCATGCCAAGGTCCTTCTTCTTGGTCCGCTTGCCGGCGGCGGCGAACTTCGCCACCGAGCCGGTGGGGGTGGACTTGGAAGCCTGGCCGCCGGTATTGGAGTACACTTCGGTATCCAGCACCAGGATGTTGACGTCCTGATTCTGGGCCAGCACATGGTCCACGCCGCCGTAACCGATGTCATAGGCCCAGCCGTCGCCGCCGAAGATCCAGATGGATTTCTTCACCAGCATATCCTTGGCGTCATAAATGGCCTTGCACAGCGGGTCGCAGTCGCAGCCGCAGTCCTTGCACTCTTCCACGCAGGCGATGATCTTCTCGGCCGCCTTCTTGGAGCCCTCGGCATCATCCTTGTTCTCCAGCCATTCCTTGGCCGCTTCCTGATATTCGGGCCAATCGGGGGCCTTTTCGGCCAGCACCTTGATATCGGCGGCCAGCTTCTCCCGGCGCTGATTGGTGGCCAGGTTCATGCCGAAGCCGAACTCGGCGTTGTCCTCGAACAGGCTGTTGGCCCAGGCGGGGCCGTGGCCTTCTTCGTTGACGGTGTAGGGGCAGGTGGGGGCGGAACCGCCGTAAATGGAGGAGCAGCCCGTGGCGTTGGCCACCATCATCCTGTCGCCGAAGAGCTGGGTAACCAGCTTGACATACGGCGTTTCGCCGCAGCCCGCGCAGGCGCCGGAGAACTCAAACAGGGGCTGCTTGAACTGGCTGCCCTTGACGGTGGCAGGGTTGACGGTGACTTCGGGCTTGGGCAGCTTCATGGCGAACTCCCAGTTCTTTTCTTCCTTGCGCTGGGAATCCAGGGGCTGCATGGCCAGGGCCTTGGTCTTTGCGGGGCACACTTCCACGCAGTTGCCGCAGCCGGTGCAATCCAGCGGGCTCACCTGCATGCGGTACTCATAGCCGGCCAGCTCCTTGCCGATAGCTTTCTTGACGACAAAGCCCTCGGGCTTCTCCGCGCCTTCCTTCACCAGCATGGGCCGGATGCAGGCGTGGGGGCAAACCAGGGAGCACTGGCCGCACTGGATGCAGTTTTCGGGAATCCACTCGGGCACCTTGACGGCGATGCCGCGCTTCTCGTACTGGGTGGTGCCGGTGGGCACGAAACCACGGGGATCGAAGGCGGACACGGGCAGGGAATCGCCCTCCTGGGCCAGGATAGGATGAATCAGGGTATCGAAATACTCGGTGGCTTCCACCTTGACGGGCACGGCGCCGGTGGTGGCGGTGGCCCATTCGGCGGGCACGGGCACTTCTTTCAGGCCCGAAATGGCGATGTCAATGGCGTCCCAGTTCTTCTGCACCACGGCGTCGCCCTTCTTGCCGTAGGTCTTCTTGGCATAGGCCTTCATGTACTTGTCGGCATCCTCGTAGGGGATGATGTTGGCCAGCTTGAAGAAGGCCGCCTGCATGATGGTGTTGATGCGGCCGCCCATACCTACCTGTGCCGCCAGCTTGATGGCGTTGATGGTGTAGAACTTGGCCTTTTTCTTGGCCAGCAGCTGCTTCATGGAAGCGGGCAGATGTTCGCCCATTTCCTCGGGCTCCCACTGGGAGTTGAGCAGGAAGGTGCCGCCGTCCTTGAGGGAGGACACCATGTCGTACATGGTCACATAGGCGGGGTTATGGCAGGCGATGAAGTCCGCCGCGTCGATGAGGTAGGTGGAGCGGATGGGCACGTCGCCAAACCGCAGGTGGGACACCGTCAGGCCGCCGGACTTCTTGGAGTCATAGGCAAAATAAGCCTGGGCATACTTGTCGGTATGGTCGCCGATGATCTTGATGGAGTTCTTGTTGGCGCCCACGGTGCCGTCGGAGCCGAGGCCGTAGAACTTGCAGGACACGGTGCCCTTGGGGGCGGCGTTGAACTGGCGGCCCAGCTTCAGGCTGGTCTTCGTCACGTCATCCGTGATGCCCACGGTGAAGTGGTTCTTGGGCTCTTCCTTGGCCAGGTTGTCATACACGGCCTTGACCATGGTGGGGTTGAATTCCTTGCTGCCCAGGCCGTACCGGCCGCCGACCACCACGATGTCCTTCCGGCCGTTTTCGGCCAGCACGGAGCACACGTCCTCGTACAGGGGCTCACCCAGGGAGCCGGGCTCCTTGGTGCGGTCCAGCACGGCGATCTTCTTGCAGGAGGCGGGCACGGCGGCCATGAAGTGCTTGGCGGAGAAGGGGCGGTAGAGGTGCACCTTGATGACGCCCACCTTCTTGCCCTTCTTCATCATGGCGTCGATGGTCTCATGAATGGCTTCACAGCCCGAGCCCATGGCCACGATCACTTCTTCGGCGTCGGGCGCGCCGTAATAATCGAACAGCTTGTAGGCGCGGCCCGTCAGCTTTTCGATCTTCTTCATGTAGGCTTCCACGATGGCGGGGATGGCCTGGTAATACTTGTTGGCCGCCTCGCGGTTCTGGAAGTAAATATCCGGGTTCTGGGCGGTGCCGGCCTGATGGGGATGTTCGGGGTTCAGGGCGCGGGCGCGGAATTCCTTGATCTTGTCCCAGTCCACCAGCTTGGCGATCTCGTCGTATTCATAGGCGTCGATCTTCTGGATCTCATGGCTGGTGCGGAAGCCGTCGAAGAAATGCAGGAAGGGGACGGAGCCCTTGATGGCGCTCAGATGCGCCACCAGCGCCATATCCATGGCCTCCTGCACCGAGCCGGACGCCAGCATGGCAAAGCCGGTCTGGCGGCAGGCCATGACGTCGCTGTGGTCGCCGAAGATGGACAGGGCGTGGGCGGCCAGGGCGCGGGCGGAAACGTGGAACACGCCGGGGAGCAATTCGCCGCTGATCTTGTACATATTGGGAATCATCAGCAGCAGGCCCTGGGACGCGGTGTAGGTGGTGGTCAGCGCGCCGGCGGCCAGAGAGCCGTGCACGGCGCCCGCCGCGCCCGCTTCAGACTGCATTTCGGCGACGTGAACGGTCTGCCCGAACAGGTTCTTGCGGCCCTGCGCGGCCCACTCGTCCACGTACTCCGCCATGGTGGAGGACGGCGTGATGGGGTAAATGGCGGCGACGTCGCTGAACGCATACGCGACGTGGCTTACGGCCCCATTGCCGTCAATGGTCATTTTCGTTGCCATGGAAGTGCCTCCTTTTGCCTTATATGTGTGTTATGAGAGGGGAAAATGCTGCCATTTTCCACATCTTCTCCAACTACATATTATAAGGCTACCGACGCATATCTGTCAAGCAAAGAAGCGCCCGATTTTTCCTTCCGGCAAAAATTTATTGGTTCTTAAACAGGATGCGCCGCCCGCGCCCCATCAAAAACCGGGCGTCGGCTTTCGCCGACGCCCGGTCTCAGTTCGTCAAAAAAGCTGCTTTATCTTTCCGGGGATGTATGAAGGGGCCGCAGCCCCGCCAATTCTGAATCCGCAGTATAGTCCGTTGTGGAGGCGGGGCAGAGCCACGCCGGAACGAACACAAGGAGTTTTCCTAAGTAGCGCGGATGAGCCGAAGGCTCAGACGTGCGGAGCCGTGAAAATGATGTGATCGATGCAGGAACGCGAATGCGTTCCTGCATCGCTTAATCTCTTTCCCATTCCAGAATTTTGCCCGTCAGGGCGTTCATGTCAAAGGAATACCGCTGGTTGTTCACCGTCACCTCGCCGGAATACTGGTACATCCCGTCGTCCCATTCCAGGTCCAGCTCCACGATGACCGCGCCCTCCTGCCGTTCGGAAACCAGCCGGGCCACGTCCTCCCCATTCAGCACGCCGCGGACCAGCGCTTCGGGGAAGGTCTTCGTGGACGCCACGGCCCCCGTTTCGGCGTTCAGCACGATTTCGCCGATGGCCCCGGGCACGGCATAGAAGATTTCATAGGTGCAGGCCCCGTCGTCCCGCTCCTGGGTCACGACAGCCTTTTCGGCCTCGGGGGCGATCTGCACGGCGGCGGCCAGGGCATCAGCCTCGGTCAGGGTAAAGGCCGTCGCCCGGGGAACGTCGGTAAACACGGTGTCGATCTCCAGTACGGCGCCCGCGGCGTCCAGCACCTCCACCTCAAAACGGGCGGTATCGGTGCGGAAGGAGACGTCGTACACTCCGTCGTCCAGCTCGGCCCGGACAAACTCGGCCTCGCCGCCCACGGCCTCCTGGGCGATGGCCACGGCCTCGTCCCGTGTAAGCGCCAGAGCGGAAACGGGCAGGGCCAGGCAAAGGATCATCAGTGCGGTCAGGAACTTCTTCATCATCAATACCTCCTTTTCATGTTTGTCGCCGTGCACGCATACGCGGCCCGGCGACCCGGCCGACCGCCCTTCGGGCCGGTCGCCTAAACATATTATATCATATTTTTTCATCTGAAAACGACCTCGAAAACAGATTCAAAATTTGTTTACATTTTCGGCCCGGCGGCCCGCCCGGGAAAAGCCCTTGCGAAACGGCGGGAAATTCTATATAATGGACATATACGAAAGAATCGGGAGGGATTCCCATGCTGACGCCCCGGCAAATTTATGAAAAATGGATCGGCCTGACCGAAAGCAAAAGCGCCCTGTCCCCCGGCCGGTGCCTGCTGCTGGCCATCCTGGCCGGGGCGGACATCGGTTTCGGCGGGCTGGCCGCCCTGATGGCCCAGGGGCTGCTTGGCGGCGCGGCGGGCCGCATGGCCGGGGCGTGCGTGTTCCCCGTGGGCTTGATGATGATTTCCCTGGCCGGGGGCGAACTGTTTACGGGCAACTGCCTCATGTTCGGCCCCCTGTTTGCGGGCCACAGCAGCCCGGGCCGCGCGCTGCCGCGGATGCTGCTGGTGTACCTGGGGAATTTCATCGGGGCCTGCGCCGTGGCCTGCGTGGGCGCGGCCAGCGGCATCCTGGCGGGCATGAGCGAAAGCTGGCCCGCCCTCATCCGCCAAATCGCCCAGACAAAAACGGGGCTTTCCTTTGCCGCAGCCTTCCTGCGGGGGATGCTGTGCAACATCCTGGTGTGCACCGCCGTGTGGATGGCCAGCGGGGCCGAAAGCGCCGGAGGCAAGGCCATTTGCTGCTTCGGCCCCATCATGGCTTTCGTGCTGCTGGGCATGGAGCACAGCGTGGCCAATATGTTCTATTTCCCCCTGGCGATGCTGAGCGGCGCGGACGTCACGGCGGCGGGCTGCCTGCTGCGCAACCTCCTGCCCGTGACATTGGGCAACATTGCGGGCGGCATGCTGCTTTCCTGCCTGTTTACCGTCATTCATCAGGAATAAAGGAGCATTTTTTCTATGCCTATGGACGGCCTCACCCTGGGCTTTATGACCCGGGAGCTGCAAAACGCCCTGCTGGACGGGCGGATCGAGCGGGTGAACCAGCCCGAAAAGGATATGCTGCTGCTGCTCGTCCGCGCCCAGGGCAAAAACCACAGGCTGCTTCTGTCCGCCGCCCCGTCCTATGCCCGGGCGCACCTGACCGAAGCCAATTACCCCAACCCCATTGACGCGCCCATGTTCTGCATGCTCATGCGCAAGCACCTGACGGGGGGCCGGATCACGGAAATCGCCCAGCTGGGCGGTGACCGCATTCTGAAAATCGTCATTGAAAACCGGGACGAGCTGGGCGACACCGCTCCCCGGGAAATGTACCTGGAGCTCATGGGCCGCCACAGCAACCTGACGCTGGTGATGAACGGCCGTATTGTGGACGCCATCCGCCACGTGTCCGGGGATATGAGCCGGGTACGCCAAGCGCTGCCCGGCCTGCCCTTTGTGCTGCCCCCGGAGCAGGATAAGCTGGCCCCGGAGGGGATGACCGCCGAAGGGCTCCTGGCCCGGCTGTCCGCCCTGTCCGGCCCCCTGGACCGGGCGCTGGCGGCCTCCGTCCGTGGCCTCTCCCCCGTGGCGGCCCGGGAAATCGCCTTCCGGCTGACGGGCTTTGCCCGGGCGGAGCTGCGGGATTTTGACGTGGAAAAGTTGTCCGCCCAGGCCGTTTCCTTCTTCAAAAAACTGCCCGAACTTTTTCGCCCCACCCTGCAGCTGAACGAGGATCAATTGATCATCGACGTGACGCCCTTCCCCTACCTTTCCCTGGACCCCGGCCTGCAAAAGCCCTGTTCCACCCTGTCCCGGGCCTTTGACGCCTTTTATTTCGGCCGGGACCGGCAGGACCGGATGACGCAAAAGAGCGCGTCCCTCCGGCATCTGGTGAAAACCTGCATAGAGCGGGACGAAAAAAAACTGGCCCTGCAGGAAGAAGAGCTGACCGCCGCCGCCCGGATGGAGGAATACCGCATCGCCGGGGAGCTGCTCACCGCCCAGGGTTACCTGGTGCAAAAGGGCGCAACACAGGCAGTCCTTCCTAATTTTTACGACCCGGAGGGCGGCTCCGTCACCGTGGAGCTGGACCCCGCCCTTTCCGCCGCCCAGAACGCCCAGAAATACTTCAAGCGCTACCGCAAGGCCCGCTCCGCCCGGGAACTGGCTGCCGGGCAGAAGGAAAAGACCCTGGCCGAAATGGCCCTGCTCTCCCAGGCGCTGTACGACCTGGCCGCCTGCGAAACCGAGCAGGACCTGAGCGACATCCGGAAAACCCTGGAGGCCGCCGGCCTCGTCCGCGCCCCCGCCGGGCGGAAGAAGGTCAAGCTGCCCGAAAGCCGGCCCATGCGCTTCCTGGCCCCGGATGGCACGGAAATTTTTGTGGGCAAGAACAGCGCCCAGAACGACCGGCTCACCGCCGGCGCCCGGGGAAACGACACCTGGCTCCACGCCAAGGATATGCCCGGCTCCCATGTGATCCTCAAGGCCGAAATCCCTTCCCCCGACGCCCTGGAAACGGCTGCCAAACTGGCCTCCTGGTTTTCTTCCGGTCACGGGGCGGCCGTGCCCGTGGATTATACATTGCGCAAATACGTCAAAAAGCCCGGCGGCGCGGCCCCGGGGTTCGTTATCTACACCCACCAGCGCACCCTGGTCGTCAGCGCCACGGAAGGGGAAATCGCCCGGATTGCCCGGGAAGAAAAATAGCGATGCAGGAACGTTTCCGCGTTCCTGCATCGTTTCCATCATTTTCCTGTGATGCTACGCATCACGGCCGGAAAATGATATAGGTAGAAGTCATTCTGACTTCTCCTCGAACCGGCAAAGCCGGTTCTGCGGATTACACATGAAGGGGCTTCGGCCCCTTCATACATCCCCAAAGGCACGACGCCGCTTTTGGGGATCAGAATCGCCCTGACGAAATTATTCGATTAACCGCCTGAAAGAGCAGCGGATTTTCTCCCATTTGAGTGGTATATGAAATATCGAATGGACAACTGTTCGGCAAATCGAAATTTGGCGGTATGTAAAGGCATGTTGCGGAATTGTAAAGCTGATGCGGTGGTAATGGGAGGTGGTTTTGGCTACAATGAAATCACCCAAACCGAAGGAGGATTTCATGATGGAGTTGTCAGAGAAAATCATCAAACACAGAAAAGCGAATAGTTGGTCGCAGGAAGATTTCGCGGAAAAACTGAATATATCACGCCAGGCAATCAGCCGCTGGGAAAACGGAACCGCACTGCCCGATGCGCAAAACATATTGCAGATCAGTAAACTGTTCCATGTTACAACAGATTATCTGCTGAATGACGATTATGAAAACGACGGCGATATTCCCGCGGTGAAAACTGCAGCAGAAGAAACAAAAGCTTTGTTTTCGAAAAAGAAGCATCTGCATCTGATCGCTGCAATTCTTTCCACAATTGCGTCGTTATGCTGGATCATCGGAATGGCAAACAGTACGCATGCTGTTGCAGCCGCCCTTTTGGGTTTCAGTTTTGCTCTCAGCACATTCAATGCGGCTGTGCAATTTGTCTTATATTGTAAGAAGCGGTAAATCATCAGCACAATAAATTCGGATTCGCGGAGGAAACGGAAAAGATGCCGGACGATTTGCAGTTATATGTTCCCCGTCCGAAAGACGGCTGGTTTTATGTGAAAATGATCTCCGACCCGGCAACGATGGCCTATAACGCGCCATGGTTCCCGCCGGACGGGTGCATTCCCGCGCCGGAGGAGGCGTGGCAGAGACTGCAGGCATCCTTTATCGGGAAAGAGCCGGAACGGTTTTACGCCTTTCTGCAGCGGAAGGGGGACGGCGCTTTTGTGGGAGATGTGGAGTATCACCGTAACCCGAAGCAGGGCTGGCATGATATGGGCATCGTAATCTATGCCCCGGAGCGGGGAAAGGGGTACGGCAGGCAGGGCCTTCGCCTGCTGCTGGACCGCGCGTTCCGGGTGGACGGCATTCCCCTGCTGCACAATGATTTTGAGCCCACCCGCAAGGCGGCCTGCCGCATCCACAAAGCGGCCGGTTTTCGGGAAACAGGCATAGTGGACGGGATCCTTCAGTTGGAATTGACACGGGAGGAATATTTGCAAAACAGCGCGATGGGTTTCGAAGGATGAATTTACAAATAAGGTGAGATTTATGCTGAAAGAATATTTGTGGATTCCTGAACTTGAAACAGAACGGTTCTTTTTGCGCAGACTGACACCAGATGATATTGACGATTTACGTGAATGGTTGGGATTGGACATTGTTTATCAATATTGGGGACGCTCTGCAAGCAAAGACGAGAAAAATCCGGAATTTCTGTTTATTGACCCAAGACCACATGTTAAGCGCAAACCGTCCCATGATTTTATATGGGGGATTGAAAGTAAAGAGAATCATAGCGTAATTGGAATGATAGAAGTATTCGATGTGGAAAATGACAGACTGGGTAAGATCGCATACAGAATAAATCCTGCCTGCTGGAACCAAGGAGTTTGTACCGAGGCATTAACCAAAGTTGTGAATTTTATCTTTTCAGAAACAACGTTGGACAGACTGCATGCAGAAGCAGACGTAGAAAACAAGGCGTCAAATGCGGTTTTAAAGAAATGCGGATTTACACTTGAAGGCTGTATCAGAAACGGAAAAATGGTCAACAACTACTGCACTTACAATATTTACGGATATATCCGTGATGATTTTCGTCAGCGTGCGAACAGGCAGCACACTTAGGCAAATTCCTGTTTGCCGGAAAGACAGTGCGGACTGCAAACCGACGATGAAACAGGGCGGCATGACCGAAATCATGTCGCCCTTCGGATGTCGTTTATAAATCATCTTCGTCCTGTACGGGAATATCGTCGTCCGGGTCCTTGGGCGTGCCGGTGTAGCTGCCCAGCACGTCGCTGTTGTCCCGGCGGCTGAGCAGGGCGAACACGCCGCGCCCGCGCCAGGCGTTTTTCCTGTTTTTCTCCATGGAAAACATCCCTCCTTCCCGGGTATTTTTCCCGGGCCGAAGAACGTCTATGCAAAAATCCCCCTCCAGAATAGGAAGGGGATTTTTTGCGGGGCGAAAAACTGTTTTCGACACCCTATGCGTTGATTAATACGTTTCCTGAAGCTCGATGTTCTTGTAGCGCTTGAGGCCCGTGCCGGCAGGGATCAGCTTGCCGATGATCACGTTTTCCTTCAGGCCCAGCAGCGGGTCCACCTTGCCCTTGATGGCGGCCTCGGTGAGGACGCGGGTGGTCTCCTGGAAGGAGGCGGCGGACAGGAAGGACTCGGTGGCCAGGGAAGCCTTGGTGATGCCCAGCAGTACGCGCTTGGCGATGGCGGGGCGGCCGCCCTCCCGGATGGTCTTTTCGTTGGCACGCTCGAACTCGAAGATATCCACCAGGCCGCCGGGCAGCAGGTCGGTATCCCCCGCGTCTTCCACCCGGACCTTGCGCAGCATCTGCCGCACGATCACTTCAATGTGCTTGTCGGCAATGCGCACGCCCTGGCTGTAGTAAACGGAAAGCACTTCCTTGAGCAGGTATTCCTGCACGGCCTTGACGCCCAGGATGCGCAGCAGGTCGTGGGGGTTGACGGAGCCTTCGATGAGCTCGTCGCCGGCCGCCACGGTCTGGCCGTCCTGAACCTTGATGCGGGCGCCATAATGAATCTGATAGGTCTTCTTTTCGGAGGGATCGTCCTCGCTGGTCACCACGATCTCGCGCTTTTTCTTGTTCTCGATGATGGTCACCTTGCCGGCAATCTCGGCCAGGGTGGCGTCGCGCTTGGGCTTGCGAGCCTCGAAGAGCTCCTCCACGCGGGGAAGACCCTGGGTGATATCCTCGGCGGAGGCGACGCCGCCGCTGTGGAAGTTCCGCATGGTCAGCTGGGTGCCGGGCTCGCCGATGGACTGGGCGGCGATGATGCCCACCGCTTCGCCGATATCCACGTTGCCGCCGTGGGCCATGTTCATGCCGTAGCACCGGGCGCACACGCCGTTTTCGCTCCGGCAGGTGAGCACCGAGCGGACGCTCATCTTGGTGACGCCGGCCTTCTTGACCATCTGCGCCTTGTCGTAATCGATCAGCTCGTTCACATGAAGCAACAGCTCGCCCGTGATGGGGTGATAAACATCCTCGGCGGCATAGCGGCCGCGGATCCGGTCGTCAATCTGCTCGATTTCGCCGATAGGCTGCACGGTAATGCCCCGCACCTTTTCGCCCCGGCTCTCAAAGCAGTCGATTTCCCGCACAATGACCTCCTGGGCCACGTCCACCAGGCGGCGGGTCAGGTAGCCCGAGTCGGCCGTACGCAGGGCCGTATCGGCCAGGGACTTGCGGCTGCCGTGGGAAGACATGAAGAACTCCAGCACGTTCAGGCCCTCGCGGAAATTGGCGCGGATAGGCACTTCCAGCGCGCGCCCGGAAGGCGAAGCCATCAGGCCGCGCATACCCGCCAGCTGGGCCACCTGACCCGCGCTGCCGCGGGCGCCCGAGCCCGTCATCATGCTGATGGGGTTGAAGGGGGGCAGCACTTCCATCACGCGGTTGCGCAGCCGGGCCGTGGTATCGTTCCACGCCTCGGTAACCATGCGGTAGCGCTCGTCCTCGCTCATAACGCCCCGGCGGTACTTGCGGTTGATGCTGGCCACCAGGTCGTCCGTTTCCTTGAGCCAGATCTTCTTTTCCTCGGGCACGATGATATCGCTGACGGACACGGTGATGGCGCCGCGGGTGGAGTATTTGTAGCCCAGATTCTTGATGGCGTCCAGCACCTGCGCGGTCTGGTTTTCGCCATGGGCCCGGAAGCAGCGCTCCACGATGGTGCCCAAATCCTTCTTGACCACCTTATGGTCGATTTCCAGCACGAACATTTCGTCCAGGTTCGTGCGGGGCTTGAAGCCCAGGTCCTGGGGCACCACTTCGTTGAAGATGAGCAGGCCAAGGGTGGTGTCGATAATGCGCCGGTCGGTCACGCCGTCAAAGGTCCGCTCAATGCGCACCTTGATGGGGGCCTGCAGGCTGATCTGCTGGCACTGATAGGCCATCATGGCTTCGTCGGGAGAGGTGAACACCCTGCCCGCGCCCTTGGCGTCTTCCCGGGTCACAGTCAGGTAGTGGCAGCCGATGACCATGTCCTGGGTGGGGGAAATGACGGGCATGCCATCCTGAGGCTTCATGATGTTGTTGGCGCACAGCATCAGGAACCGGGCCTCGGCCTGGGCCTCCATGGACAGGGGCACATGCACGGCCATCTGGTCGCCGTCAAAGTCGGCGTTGAAGGCGGTGCAGGCCAGGGGGTGCAGGCGGATGGCCTTGCCCTCCACCAGCACAGGCTCAAAGGCCTGAATGCCCAGGCGGTGCAGCGTGGGGGCGCGGTTGAGCAGCACGGGGTGCTCCTTGATGACACCCTCCAGGATGTCCCACACCTCGGGCTTCACCTTTTCCACCATGCGCTTGGCGGATTTCACGTTGTGGGCGATTTTCTGCTCCACCAGCTTTTCCATGACGAAGGGCTTGAACAGCTCCAGCGCCATGTGCTTGGGCAGACCGCACTGATGCAGTTTCAGCTCAGGGCCCACCACGATGACGCTGCGGCCCGAATAGTCCACGCGCTTGCCCAGCAGGTTCTGGCGGAAACGGCCCTGCTTGCCCCGCAGCAGGTCGGACAGGCTCTTTAAGGGCCGGTTGCCCGGGCCTGTCACAGGGCGGCCCCGGCGGCCGTTGTCGATGAGGGCGTCCACTGCCTCCTGCAGCATGCGCTTTTCGTTGCGCACGATGATGTCCGGGGTGCCCAATTCCAGCATGCGCTTTAAGCGGTTATTGCGGTTGATGACCCGGCGGTACAGGTCGTTCAGGTCGGAGGTAGCGAAGCGGCCGCCGTCCAATTGCACCATGGGACGCAGATCGGGCGGAATCACTGGCACCACGTCCATAATCATCCACTCGGGCCTGTTCTTGGACAGGCGGAAAGCCTCCACCACTTCCAGGCGCTTGATGGCGTGGGTGCGCTTCTGGCCTTCGCCCTCCCGGTCCCGTTCCTTTTCGATGAGGTCGGCAATTTCCTTTTTGAGGGCTGCGCTCAGGGCCTCCAGATCCAGGGCCAGCAGCATTTCCTTCACGGCCTCGGCGCCGATGCCCGCCTTGAATTCGCCCCGCTCCTCCTCCGGCATGGCCATGATGGCCCGGTACTTGGAATCGGTAATGAGTTCGTTGCGGCTCACCTTGGTGGCGGCCTCGTTGCCGGGATTCAGCACGATATAGGACGCAAAATAGAGCACCTTTTCCAGGGCCCGGGGGCTCACGTCCAGCAGCATGCCCATGCGGGAAGGAATGCCCTTGAAATACCAGATGTGGCTGACGGGGGCGGCCAACTGGATATGGCCCATGCGCTCACGGCGCACCTTGGCCCGGGTGATCTGCACGCCGCACTTGTCGCACACCTTTTCCTTGTCCTTGAACTTGATGCGCTTGTATTTGCCGCAGGCGCACTCCCAGTCCTTCTGGGGGCCAAAGATGCGTTCGCAGTAGAGGCCGTCCCGCTCGGGCTTGAGGGTGCGGTAGTTGATGGTTTCGGGCTTGCTGACCTCGCCGTAGCTCCAGGCCAGAATCTGATCGGACGAAGCCATGCCGATCTGGATGGAATCTAAATTCGTCAATTCAAACATGGATCAATAACTCCCTCCGTTGCGCTGAGCCGCGGCCGGGGCGTTTGTTCCCCGGCGCGCGGACGGAATCATTCAATATCGTCGTCGTCGTCCAGCTTCATATCGTCCAGCACGTCGTCCACCTCAAAATCGGCAAACTCGTCGTCCAGGCCGATATCGCCTTCCAGATCGATATCCATGTCGCCTTCCCCGGCGGGTTCGGGTTCATTGTCAAAGTCATCCATGGTGATGGGCTCGCGGCCGGCGGGCAGCCCTTCATCCAGGTCGTCGTCCTCGTCGTCCAGTTCGCGGATTTCGATTTCCTGCTTATCCTCGCCCAGCACCCGGATATCCAGCGCCAGGGCCTGGAATTCCTTGATGAGCACCTTGAAGGATTCGGGCACGCCGGGGGTGGGAATATTCTGGCCCTTCACGATGGCTTCGTAGGTCTTCACCCGGCCCACCACGTCGTCGGACTTGACGGTCAGGATCTCCTGCAGGGTGTGGGCCGCGCCGTAAGCCTCCAGGGCCCAGACCTCCATTTCGCCGAAACGCTGGCCGCCGAACTGGGCCTTGCCGCCCAGGGGCTGCTGGGTCACCAGGGAGTAGGGGCCGGTGGAGCGGGCGTGCATCTTATCGTCCACCAGGTGGTGGAGCTTCAAGAAGTACATATAGCCCACGGTGACGGGGTTTTCAAATTCGTCCCCCGTGCGGCCGTCGTACAGAACGGTCTTGCCGTCCGTGCGCAGGCCCGCCATTTTCAGGCATTCCTCGATATCCTCTTCCGTGGCGCCGTCGAACACCGGGGTGGCCACATACCAGCCAAGATGCTTGGCGGCCAGCCCCAGATGCACCTCCAGCACCTGGCCGATGTTCATACGGGAGGGAACGCCCAGGGGGTTCAGCACGATTTCCAGGGGCGTGCCGTCGGGCAGGAAGGGCATATCCTCCTCCCGCAGGATGCGGGAAACGACGCCCTTGTTGCCGTGGCGGCCGGACATTTTGTCGCCAACGGAAATCTTTCTCTTTTGCGCGATGTACACGCGCACCATCATGTTGACGCCGGGGGACAGTTCATCCCGGTTCTCCCTCGTAAACGTCTTCACGTCCACGATGATGCCGCCCTCGCCGTGGGGCACCTTGAGGGAAGTGTCGCGCACCTCGCGCGCCTTTTCGCCGAAGATGGCCCGGAGCAGCCGCTCCTCCGCCGTCAGCTCGGTCTCGCCCTTGGGGGTCACCTTGCCCACCAGGATGTCGCCGCTGCGCACTTCCGCGCCGATGCGGATGATGCCGTTCTCGTCCAGGTCCTTGACGGCGTCGTCGCCAACGTTGGGAATATCCCGGGTGATTTCCTCCGGACCCAGTTTGGTTTCCCGGGCCTCGGATTCGTATTCTTCAATATGAATGGAAGTATATTTGTCTTCCTTCACCAGCTTTTCGCTGATGAGCACGGCGTCCTCGTAGTTGTAGCCTTCCCAGGTCATGAACCCGATGAGCACGTTGCGGCCCAAGGCGATTTCGCCGTTTTCGGTGGAAGGGCCGTCGGCCAGCAGGTCGCCCACCTCGATGCGCTCCCCCTGGGAAACCCGGGGATGCTGGTTGATGCAGGTGCCCTGGTTGGAGCGGGCGAACTTGGTCAGGTGATAGCTGTGCTTTTCGCCCAGGTCGTCCTTGATGACGATGTAATCGGCGTCCACGGAATCCACAACGCCCGCGTGCTTGGACAGGAGCACCACGCCCGAGTCGTGGGCGGCCTTGTACTCCATGCCCGTGCCCACGATGGGGGCTTCGGGGGTCAGGAGCGGCACAGCCTGGCGCTGCATGTTGCAGCCCATCAGGGCGCGGTTGGCGTCGTCGTTCTCCAGGAAGGGGATCATGGCGGTGGACACGGAAACCACCTGCTTGGGGCTCACGTCGATGTAATCCACCTCGGTGTTGGGCACTTCGATGGTTTCCTCCCGCCACCGGACGATGACCCGCTTGTTGATGAAGCGGCCCTCTTCGTCCAGGGGTTCCTTGGCCTGGCCCACCTTGTAGGCGTCCTCTTCGTCCGCGGTCATGTACACGATCTGGTCGGTCACCTTGCCCGTTTCCTTATCCACATAGCGGTAAGGCGCTTCCACGAAGCCGTATTCGTTGATGCGGGCATAGGTGGCCAGGGAGCCGATCAGGCCGATGTTGGGGCCTTCAGGGGTCTCAATGGGGCAGATGCGGGCGTAGTGGGAATAGTGCACGTCGCGCACTTCCATGCCGGCCCGGTCGCGGTTGAGGCCGCCGGGGCCCAGGGCGGAAAGGCGGCGCTTGTGAGTCAGCTCGGCCAGGGGGTTGGGCTGGTCCATGAACTGGCTCAGCTGGGAGGAGCCGAAAAACTCCTTGATGGCGGCGGAAACCGGGCGGATGTTGATGAGCTCGCCGGGTTTCACGTCGTTGGCGTCCTGAATGGCCATACGTTCGCGCACTACCCGCTCCAGGCGGGACAGGCCGATGCGCACCTGGTTCTGCAGCAATTCGCCCACGCTGCGCAGGCGGCGGTTGCCCAGATGGTCGATATCGTCCGTGGTGCCGATGCCGTAGGGCAGGTTGAGCAGATAGCTCACCGACGCCACGATATCGTCGATAATGATGTGCTTGGGCACCAGGTCATGTACGTTTTCCGAAATGACGCGCTTGAGGTCTTCGGGCTCCACGCCCTCCATCACATGCAGCAGGGTGGGCAGGTGCACCATTTCCAGGATGCCCGCTTCCTTGGGGTCAAAGGGCAGATAGCCCGAAGCGTCCACGAAATTGTTGCCCAGCACCTTGCATTCGTTCTGGTTGTCCCCCAGGACGTACACCACGTTGACGCCCGCGTTCTGGATTTTTTTCGCCATGTCGCGGGAAATGACGTCGCCCTTCTTCACCATCACTTCGCCGTCGGCGGGGTTGACCACGTCGCGGGCGGCCTCCCGGCCGGCGATGCGGGCGGCGACGCCCAGCTTTTTGTTGAATTTATAGCGGCCCACGCGCATAAGGTC
>CANQKI010000017.1 GCA_947624355.1 uncultured Clostridia bacterium
TTTTGGAAGAAATTGGAATGTATAGGAGTATGCAGGCCCAAAAGAGCCACGAAGGGGATTCTGGCATTTCCGGAAAGCCTTATTTCATGCGGGTTTCGAGGCACTTTCAGGAGCCACGGAGGAGCCACGGGCATAGAAATTGTTGAGGTTTTCCAGTGCATATTTATGCTTCATGACGCCCTCGTGACGGGTGCGGGCATAGGTGGTTTCCACCATGCGCGTGTCCGCGTGACCCATGAGGTCGGCCACCTGGGCGGAGGTCATAAATGAAGGTTGACCGTCCATCCCGAAAGCATCGTTTCACTGCATTCCATGAAAGAAGAATTTTGGGACGTCCGGCAGGATACGGCGGCCCTTCCGGCGTACTTTTGAATACGTGAATCTTTGTTTTTCCAAAATGAAGAAACTGTGAGGCGGACGGCATGAAGCTATGGTATACCCATCCCGCGGCGGAATGGAACGAGGCGCTGCCCCTGGGCAACGGACGCATGGGCGCCATGGACTTTGGAGGCACGGCGGTGGAGCTGTTTGCCCTGAACGAGGACAGCGTGTGGTACGGCGGTTTCCGGAACCGGGTCAATCCGGACGCCCGGGAGGCAATGCCTGAGATTCGGCGGCTGCTGCGGCAGGACCGCATCCGGGAGGCCCAGGCCCTGGCCGAATGCGCCCTCACCGCCACCCCGGACGGGGAGCGGCATTACGAGCCCCTGTGCAATCTGGTGATTCAACAGCTGGATGGCGGCCCCCTCGCCGGGCTCCATGGCATGCGGGATCTGAATACGAGGAACATGACAGGCTTCGAGCGCCCCGTTTCGGATTACCGGCGGGAGCTGGACCTGACGGAGGGCGTGTTCCGGGTGGAATATACCCTGGCGGGCAGGCCCGTTCGCCGGGAGGCTTTCGTTTCCTTCCCGCATCAGGTGCTGGCCATCCGGTGCGTCGGCCATCCCTTCCGGGCGCTGCTGCGCCGGGGGCCCTACATGACCGAAATTTCCCGGCAGGACAGGCACACGATCTATCTGTCCGGCCAGACAGGGGACGGGGGCGTACGCTACCTGGCTGTCTGCCGGGCAGTGGGCGATGGCGTACGGGTAATCGGCAGCACGCTGATGTGCCCCGAAAACGCCGTTCTGTACGTGGCCGCGGCCACCAGCTTCCGCTTTGACGATTTGCGGGCGGAATGCCTGCGGCGGCTGGAGGAAGCGGAACAGCTGGGCTATGACGCCCTGAAGGCCGCGCATATGGCCGATTTCCGGCCCCGGATGGAAAGCTGCAGCCTGGAATTGCCCTCCGCCCCGGGGGCGGAGGAACTGCCCACGGACGAACGTCTGGCCGCCCTGCGGGACGACGAAGGGCGAAGCGATCCCGGCCTGGCGGCGCTGCATTTTGCCTTCGGCCGCTATCTGCTGCTGTCCTCCTCCCGGCCGGGCAGCCTGCCCGCCAATCTGCAGGGTATCTGGAACGCCGATTTCCGGCCTCCCTGGGACAGTAAATATACCATCAACATCAACACCGAAATGAATTACTGGCCCGCGGAAAACTGCAACCTCAGCGAAACCCACTTGGCCCTGATGGAGCATTTGCGGCGCATGCTGCCAAGCGGGCGGCAGGTGGCCCGGGACATGTACGGGGCCCGGGGATGGGTGGCCCACCACAACACCGATCTGTGGGGGGACTGCGCGCCCCAGGACACCTATCTGCCCGCCACCTACTGGCCCATGGGGGCGGCCTGGCTGTGCCTGCACATTGCGGAGCATTATTTCTTCACGGGGGACCGGGAATTTCTGGCGGAATATTATCCCCTGATGGAGGAGGCCGCCCTGTTTTTCCGGGATACGTGCCAGGAGGATGAAACGGGGGAGGTGTTCGTCAGCCCATCCTGCTCTCCCGAAAACACGTATATCACGCCCGGCGGCGAAAGCAGCTGCCTGACCGACCGGGCCGCCATGGACGGGCAGATTCTCTGTGCCCTGCTGGACGCGCTGGAAAAAACGGGCGCGGTCCTCGGCAGGGATACCGCGCCGTACCGTCGAATGAAAGAAAAGCTGCGTCCCGTCCGGGTGAAGGACGGCCTGATTCAGGAATGGCTGCGGGACGTGCGGACGGGGGATGAGGGGCATCGCCATATGTCCCACCTCTTCGCGCTCTATCCCGGGGCGCAGATTACGCCCGGAACGCCCGAAACATTTGCCGCTGCCCGGGCGTCCCTGGAGCGGCGGCTGGCCCACGGGGGCGGGCACACGGGATGGAGCCGGGCCTGGATCATCTGTCTGTGGGCCAGGCTGCTGGACGGGAACGAGGCGGAGCGTCATCTGCGGCTGCTGCTGACGAAATCCACCCTGCCCAACCTTTTCGACAATCACCCGCCCTTCCAGATCGATGGGAATTTCGGGGCGGCCGCCGGAATCGCCGAAATGCTGCTGCAGAGCCACGAAGGGTTCCTGCGGCTGCTGCCTGCCCTGCCGGCGGCGTGGCAAAAGGGCAGCGTCCGGGGGCTCCGGGCCCGGGGCGGCTATACGGTGGATATCGACTGGGACGAAGGGGAATACCGCGCCCAAATCCGGGCGGACGGGCCCGGCGTGCTGCGCCTGGCGGACGGACGAGAAAATTCCCACCGGGCGGGCGACGTGATACTGGTAACAAAAGATATGCTTCAAAAGCAATGACAGGAGGAAACGGTCATGACCATTTATGTGTGCGGGGATTCCACGGCGGCCACCTATACGCCGGAGGAAGCACCCATTACCGGCTGGGGGCAGATGCTGGAAAAATTCGTTCCGGACGCGACGGTGAAAAACCTGGCCCGGGGCGGCCGGAGCACCAAATCCTTCCTTTCCGAAGGGCGCCTGCAGGCGGTGGAAGGGGAAATGGGCCCCGGCGATCTCTTGCTGATCCAGTTTACCCACAACGATACCAGCGACCTTGTCTGGCGGCATACCGACCCCTGGACCTCCTTCCTCAACAACCTGTCTATTTTCGCGGATACGGCCCGGATGCGGGGGGCGCAGCCCGTGCTGATGACGCCCATTTGTCGCCGGTACTGGCGGGACGGCGCGCTGCAGGAATCCCACGGGGAATATCCCGCCGCCATCCGGGCGCTGGCCGGAAAGATGAACGTGCCTCTCATCGATATTTACGAAAAGAGTACGGCGCTGGTGCGGGAAATGGGGGACGAAGAGAGCCGGAAGCTGTATATGCATGTGGCTCCGGGCCTTTATCCCGCGTATCCCGACGGCCAGCAGGACGATACCCACACCCAGGCCCTGGGCGCGGAAACCTTCGCCCGCATGACGGCGGAGGGGCTGCGGGCGCTGGGCCTGATCCGGTAAAGGAGGAACGAAGGTTATGATGTACATCATCGCAAAGGACGGCAGCGGGGATTTCACCACCATCCAGGCGGCCATTGACGCTATTCCGGGAGGCGGCCGCGCGCCCGCCATTCTGCTGCTTCGCATGGACGAATACCACGAGCGCGTGATCGTCAACAAGGACAACGTGCGCATTGTGGGCGAGGCCCGGGACCGCACCGTCATTACAAACTCTGCCTGTGCCAAGGACCCGGACGGCAACGGCGGGGAGCGGGGCACCTTCCTTTCCTTCACCATGATTGTGACGGGGAAAAACGTGGAGGTGGAAAACCTGACCATCCGCAACGACGCCGGGGACGGCCGGGAGGTGGGCCAGGCCGTGGCCGTTTACGCGGCGGGGGACCGGGGCGTGTGGCGCAACTGCCGCTTCATTGCCCACCAGGACACGCTGTTCTGCGGCCCGCTGATGCAGAAGGTGACGGACGATATCGCTCCCCGCGTGGGTTCCGCCGAATGCGTGGAAAGCGTGGGGGACTGCCCGCTGACCTTCAGCCGCCAGTATTTTGAGGATTGCTTCATTCAGGGGGACGTGGATTTTATTTTCGGCCCCTACCGCTGCTGGTTTGAAAGGTGCACCTTGTTTATGAACGCCCGGGGCGGCCTGTACACCGCCGCCAATACCCCCGAAACCCAGCCCTACGGCCTGGTGTTCCACCGCTGCTTCCTTACCGGGGAATGCGAAGAGGGCATGGCTTTCCTGGGCCGGCCCTGGCGGAGATTTTCCCGCACCCTGTTCCTGGACTGCGAAATGGACGGGCATGTGGCCCGGCAAGGCTTCAGCGACTGGGACAAGGAAAAGGTGGTCACCGAGCGGTACGGGGAGTGGGGCACCCGGGGCGTCCGGGCGGATCAGTCCACCCGCCATCCAGCTCAGAAACGCCTGACGGACGCCGAGGCCATGGCCGTGACCGTTCAGGACGTGATCGGCGGTTATGACGGCTGGCGTCCCGACCGGCGGACGCCCACCTGGTTCCTCTGCGGCGATTCCACCATGGCCGATTACCCGGCTTCCCGCGCGCCCATGACGGGCTGGGGGCAGATGCTGCAAGCCCTGCTGCCCGAAAATGTGTTTGTGGAAAACTGCGCCGTCAACGGCCGCTCCAGCAAGAGCTTTGTGGCCGAAAAGCGCCTGAATTTCATCGAGCTTTGCCTGCGGAAGGGGGATAAGCTGCTCATCCAGTTCGGCCATAACGACGAAAAGGACGATCCCATGCGCTTCACGTCTCCCCGCGGCACCTATCCCGAATACCTGAACATGTTTATCGACGCTGCCCGCCGCCAGGGGGCGGAGCCTGTCCTGATTACCTCCATCGTCCGCCGCCGGTTCGACGGGAACGGAAAACTGATACCCACCCACGGGGATTACCCCGCTGCCATGCGGGATCTGGCAGGATACCGGGGCGTGCGTCTGCTGGATATGGAAAAGGCCACCGGGCAGCTGGTGGGCGCGCTGGGGGACGAGGCCTCCAAGGATCTGTACAACTGGGTGCCCAAGGGCCATCCCAATTACCCCGACGGGGAGCAGGACAACACCCACCTTTGCCGGGAGGGCGCGCTGCGCTTTGCCCGGATCGCCCTGGACCTGATGGAGGAAAAGCCATGCTGAAGGGAGACGAAAAGGGCCTGGCCCGGGAAATGGCCGACTGCCTGATCCGCCGGGAAGGGCTGCTGACAAAACGGTGGAGCTATGATTACGGCGTGGTCTGGCGGGGAATGGAGCAATTGTACGCCCTGACGGGGGACAAAAAGTATTTCCGCTATATTCAGGACGCCATGGACACCTTTCTGGAGGGGGACGGCATCCGGGATTACACCCTGGAATCGTATAACCTGGATTACATCTGCGACGGGCGGCAGCTTTTGTTCCTGTACAAAAAAACGGGTGATGAAAAATACCGCCGGGCCGCCGCCCTGCTCCGGAGGCAGCTTGCGGGCCAACCCCGCACCTCGGACGGCGGCTTCTGGCACAAAAAATGCTATCCGTACCAGATGTGGCTGGACGGGCTGCACATGGCCGCGCCCTTCTATCTGGAATACGCCCTGATGGAAGGGGAAGGGGAAGAAAGCGTCCGGGACGTGTGCCGGCAGCTGATCCTGGCCTATACCCACACGCTGGATTCCCAAACGGGCCTCAACCGCCACGGCTGGGACGAAAGCCGGGCGCAGAAGTGGGCCGATCCCCAAACGGGCCGGGCGCCCCACGCCTGGGGCCGGGCGGTGGGCTGGTATATGGCCGCCTTGGTCGATTGCCTGGAAATGCTGCCGGATGACGCGGCCGACCGGGAAAAACTGCTGGAAATTTTCCGCGACATGGCGGCCGTTCTTCGCCGGGAAGCCCGGGACGGGGTCTGGCTCCAGGTGCTGGATTGCCCGGACCATCTGGGCAATTATCCCGAATCCTCGGCCTCCTGCCTGATTGATTACGCCCTGCTGAAAGGGGCGCGGCTGGGCCTGTTGCCTGATGGGTTCGGCGGTTTCGCCCGGGAAAGCTATTCGGCCATTCTCCGCCATTTTGTCGGCCGGATGGAGGACGGCACGCTGTTCCTGGCCAAGTGCTGCCAGGGGGCGGGCCTGGGAGGCGACCGGTACCGGGACGGTTCCTTTGACTATTACATCAGCGAGCCCGTGGTCAGCTATGACCTCAAGGGCACGGGCGCGTTTATTCAGGCCGCCTGCGAAAGGGAGCGTGTGAAAGCATGAAATACCAGAATCCCATTCTGATGGGCGATTATTCCGACCCGGACGTCATCCGCGTGGGGGAAGATTATTACATGATCTCCTCCTCCTTTACGTACCTTCCCGGCATTCCCGTGCTCCATTCCCGGGACCTGGTTCACTGGCGAACCATCGGCTACGCGGCCTCGCATCTGCCCTTCCGGCGGTACGACGTCCCCGCCCACAAGTGCGGCACCTGGGCCCCCAGTATCCGCTACCGGAAGGGCCTTTTCTACGTATATGTGTGCCTGCCGGACGAAGGACTGTTCGCCTTTACGGCAGAGGACCCCGCCGGGCGGTGGGACTGCCATTTCGTCAAGGACGTGTGCGGCTGGATCGACCCCTGCCCGCTCTTTGACGCGGACGGGCGGAATTATCTGCTCCACGGCTTTGCCGCCAGCCGCTGCGGAATCAACAATATCCTCTACCTCCATCAGCTGAGCGACGACGGCTTTTCCGTGCTGGACAAGGGCGCGCTGGTGTACAGCGGGGACGAACACGGGGACGTGACGGTGGAGGGTCCGAAGATGTACCGCCGGGGGGAGTATTTCTATATCCTGTGCCCGGCGGGCGGGGTGAAGCCGGGCTATCAGCTGGCGCTGCGGTCCAAATCCCCCTATGGTCCTTACGAGCGGAAAATCGTGCTCAGCCAGGGGAACACCCCCGTCAACGGCCCGCACCAGGGGGGCTGGGTGGATACGGGCCGGGGGCAGGATTATTTTATCCATTTCCAGGATATCGGCGTGTACGGCCGCATTCCGCATCTCCAGCCCGTGCATTGGGAAAACGATTGGCCTGTTATGGGCAATAACGGCGAGCCCGTGCTGACGGCCGATCTCCCCGATACGGGCTTTTCCGAAACGGGCGGCCCCGAAATGAGCGACAGTTTTCAGGGCAAGCTGGGAATCCAGTGGCAGTGGCAGGCCAATCCCAATCCCGCCTGGTATCAGGAAATGAAAGACGGTTTGCGGCTCTATGCCGCCCCCGCCGACAGCCTGTTCCACGCGGGCCAGTTCCTCAGCCAGCTGATGCAGTACCGGGACTTTGATATGGACGTTCGCTTTTGCCTGGCGGGGCAGCGGGGAGACCGGGCGGGCCTTGGCATGATGGGTTATACCTATTATTACCTGGCCCTGGAAAAGGGCCGCGTGGTCCTCGTCCGGGGCCGCGTGGACGAAATCAACCGCTGGGAGCGGGAACGGGTGGAAGAAACGGTGCTGGCCGAAGTCCCATGGGCAGAAGAAAGCGCGGTTTTCCGCATGACGGTGCGAAACGGGAAAATCACCTTCCTGTACGGGAAGGACGAAGAAACCCTGTACCCCATCGGCGGTACGTATGATATGACCTGCGGGGGCTGGGTGGGCGCCCGCCCGGGTATTTTCTGCATGAACGGGCGGGGCGTCTTTGGCGGCCATGCGGATTTCGCGTTCTGCCGCGTGGAAAAGCGGGAGGAACAGGCGTGAATGAACTGAAAAGGAGGATCGACAGTTTTGTCGCCCGGCTCCGGCGGGAGGACGTGAACATGCACGGGTTCATCCTCTCCGTGGCGGGGGCGAAAAAAGCAACTGCCTATTACGCACCCTTCCGGGAGGGGGAATCCCATCGGATGTATTCCGTCAGCAAGACCATGACGGGCATCGCCGTGGGCATCCTGGCGGACGAAGGCAAGCTGTTCCTGGACGCCCCCATCGTCCGGTACTTTGAGGATAAACTGCCGAAAAACCCCGACCCGCGGCTTCTGCGTCTCACCATCCGGGACATGCTGCGCATGGCCACCTGCTATACCCGCACCACCTACCGGGAAGGAGTGGACGGTGATTGGGCGGCCACCTTCTTTACGGCCACGCCTTCCCACGAGCCCGGCACGGTGTTCCATTACGATACGTCCTGCTCCCAGGTGCTGGCCGCGCTGGTATGCCGGCTCAGCGGGAAGCAGGTGATCGATTTCCTGGAAGAGCGGGTGTTCCGCCCCCTGGGCGCCACGGACGAAAAATTCTGGCTGCGGGACCCGTCCGGCATGTGCCAGGGCGGCACGGGGCTGTGCATGTCTCTGCGGGATCTGCATACGGTGAGCCTGGCCCTCCTCCGGGGCGGCCAGGGGGTCATTCCCCGCTGGTACGCGGAGGAAATGGGAAAACCCCATATCAGCACCGTTCTCTGCACCAACGAGGAGGAACGCTACGGCTACGGTTGGCAGTGCTGGCGCACCCGGGCGGGATACGCCATGTACGGCATGGGCGGGCAATTGGCCGTGATCTGCCCCGAAAAACAGGCGATTCTGTGCACAATTGCCGATACCCGGCTGGATCCCGTTGGGGTGCAGCGCATTTACAACGCGTTCTTTGAGGAGATTTATCCCTATATCGGAACGGAGGACACCGCCCCCGTCCACTTGGGCCTTTCCACCCACGGTGTAGCGGGGAATCCGGCACTTTCCATGGCGCGGTCCCCCGAATACCGTTTTCCGTCGGGCAATCCCCTGAACCTGAAGACCCTGCGGCTGGAGGGGGACTGCCTGTATTACGAAAACGCCCGGGGGCAGGTGACGCTGCCTTTTGCCCAGGGGGAAAACAAGCGGATCGCTTACCCCGGCTGGCCGGAGGTGCCTGCCCTCGCGTCGGGCGGATGGATCGGGAAGAGCGTGCTGCGGGTGCGCTGCTTTGCCATCGGGCAGGCCCCCTGCGGCTTTGATATGCTGCTGTATTTTTCCGAAAACCGCGTGACGGTGCAGAGCCGCTGCTCGGGGGACCCCGTAACGGCGGGATACAACGGGGTTGCTTCCGGCGAAAGCTGAAGAAAGGAAGATAACGCGATGCAAAAGATGGATGGAGCGCTGCCACCGGCGGCAATCGAGGAATTCCTCGGCCGGCCCGTGAAGGACATCGGGAATCTCCTGGGCGGCGGGCCCTGCATGGAAGACGCGCTGGTTCTCAGGGGCTGCGCGGATCTGTATCGGGTCACGGGGAAAACAGAATATCGGGATTTTGTGCTGGCGTACATGCAGGAAAACGTGCTGCCGTCCGGGGAAATGACGGACTTTTCCCGGAATGGGGACGATCTGGCCGATCTTGGCTGCGGCCAAGCGCTGCTTTTCGCTCTGGACGAAACCGGGGAAGAGAGGTACTGCCGGGCAGCGGATCTTCTCTTTGAACAGGTAGACGCGCATTCCAGCCGCCCCTGCGGCGATGCCGGGCGGAATTCCTTCGGGCAAAGCCTGGCGGAAGGGCTGTGCATGACCCAGCCTTTCCGGGTGGAATACGACAGGCGTTTTGGCGGAATGCAGGCGGCCCGGAGCGTAGCGGAAGGGTTCGGAAGCGCGCGCCAATGCCTGGCGGACGCAAGAGGCGGCGTTCTTTCCTTCCGGCTGCCGGATACGGGCTGGTACATGACGGCCCTGGCGGACTGCGCGGAAAAAATGGAAATCCAGCTCTATGAGCATTACCGGAAACTGGCCGACCTGCTGCTGGAGACGGCGAGGACGGTCTTTCCCCGGCGGGACGCGGAAACGGGCCTGTACAGCCGGGAAACGGGCGGCGCGGAGCCCCTTGGCAGCGCCATGATCCTGCACGCCCTCCTCAAGGGCGTGCGCCTGGGCCTGCTGGACGGGGAAAAATATTTGGACGAAGCCCGGCGCGGTTTTTGCAGCCTGGCGTCGCTTGCGCTGCGCCGGGGAACAGACGGCGCATGGCATTTGGCAGACGCGTTCTCTTCCGGCAATCCTCTGGGCGCGGGCGCGTTTCTGATGGCGCTGGCGGAGTATGAAAGGAGCCTGAAAGCATGAAACGCCTGTATGTGTCCTCCCGAAGCTGCACGGTGCTGCTGGATGAGGAAGGGGATTATTACGCGCGGTCGCGCTATACGCTGTATCTGAACGGCGTGGAACAGGGCCGGGAGGAACGCGCCGTTTTCTCCCTGTTCGGCTTGTGGCCCGATACGGAATACGAACTGACGGCCGTCCGGGCGGACGGGCAGCGGGAAACCCTGTCCTTCCGCACGGAAAAGGAAGTGTGCACCCTGAATGTGCGCAGATTCGGGGCCAGGGGCGACGGAGATACCGAGGATACGGCCGCGCTTCAGGCGGCCATACTGTGCTGCCCGCCGGGGGGCAGGGTGCTGATTCCGGAAGGAACCTATAAAACGGGGCCCCTGTTCCTGAAAAGCCATATCACCCTGGAATTGAAGGCGGGCGCGACCCTTTCCCTGCTGACGGACCGGAGCCGCTTCCCCATCCTGCCGGGCATGACGCGTACCACGGACGAGGAAGGCGAATACCTCCTTGGCGCGTGGGAAGGCAACCCGCTGGACAGCTTTGCCGCCGCGATGACGGGCATCGGGGTGGAGGATGTGCGTATCATCGGCCAGGGAACGGTGGACGGCTGCGCCCAGGAAGGGGACTGGTGGCAGAACCCGAAGGTCAGGCGCGGGGCATTCCGGGGCCGGCTTCTGTTCCTGCGGGACTGCCGGAATATCACCGTGCAGGGCGTTACATTCCGCAACAGCCCGGCCTGGAACCTGCATCCCTGTTTCAGCCGGGATCTGGACTTTTTCAACGTCCGGATCGAGGCCCCCGCTTCCAGTCCCAATACCGACGGGTTCGACCCGGAAAGCTGCGAGCGGGTGCGGATGTACGGCACCCTCTTTTCCGTGGGGGACGACTGCATTGCCATCAAGGCGGGCAAAATCTATATGGGGCAAAAATACCACGTTCCCTGCCGGGATATCGAGATTGCCTGGTGCGCCATGCTGGACGGGCACGGCGGCGTGACGGTGGGCAGCGAAATGTCCGGCGGCGTGCAGGACGTGCGGGTGCATCACTGCCTGATGTCCGGCAACGACCGCGGCCTCAGAATCAAGACCCGCCGGGGCCGGGGCAGGTACGCGGTGGTGGACGATATCGTGTTTTCCGACGTGCGGATGCAGGGCGTCAAAACGCCGATGGTGGTCAACTGCATGTATTTCTGCGATCCGGACGGGCGCACGCCCTACGTGCAGTCCCGGGAAAAGCAGCCGGTGGACGATACGACCCCGACGGTGGGCACGATCCGCTTCGAGCGGGTGCGGGCGGAGGACTGCCAGTGCTGTGCCGGCTATATCCTGGGCCTTCCCGAGCGGCCCGTGAAGCATGTGATCCTGCGGGACTGCCGCTTTTCCTTTGCCCCCGAGGGCGCGCCCATGACGCCCGCCATGGCCGCCGACGTGCCCCCCTGCCACAACCGCGGGCTGATTGCCAGGTTCGTCGGCAGCCTGACGCTGGAAAACGTGACCATGGAGCATATCGAAGGGGAACGCCTCGATTTGGAGCAGACGGACGCCGTGACCGATCAATAGCCGTTTTCCGTTTGCGGAATACCGGCATGATATGCCGAAAAATGCGATGCCGGAACGTAAAAACGTTCCGGCATCACAAGACGTCAAAAACCTGTTTTTTGGCACCCTGAGCCCCTTGCCGCAAAGGGACATAGGGGGCCTTTTCGTTTACGGAAACGGCGGCGGAATCAGTAGGAGCCTTCGCCGCCACACACGGTGCAGATGCCGTTCCCGTCGCAGAGCACGCAGGTTTCATAGCCGTCGCCGTAATTGGCCCGGCCCGTGCCGCCGCAGCCCACACATTTCCCGCTGCCGCCGCAGCCCGCGCACCGGGTGTTTCCGTTGACGACGCCGGGAGCGCCGTTTCCGGGAATGAAGGTATAACAGGCGGGCACGGCCAGCACCACCCGCCAGCTCCCCACATCGCCGTTTGTGATTTTTTGCGCATCGGATGAAACGAACACGGCCAGCTCGGCCCCGTCGCAGCCCGTGCGGTTGTACTGCTCATACCAGACGGAGTTCGCCGTCTGCTTCAGCTTCTTGGCGGTAAAGCCCATGGTTTTGAGGGCTTCTGTGTAAACCACGATGAAGTGGGCGACGGTTTCGTAATCGGCGCGGAAATCGTAGGCATAGAACGCATAGGTTACGCCGTTTGATTCGGTTGTGGTCTGCACGTACTGGCCTTTTGCGTTGAGGGCCGTGCAGGGATCGGGAAGCCAGGGGCCGGCGTCGGCATTCTCCGCCCCGGAATACGCCGTGCAGCACACGGCAAGGGCGACCGCCAGGATGAACGAAAACAGCTTTTTCATGATGCTTCCTCCTCGATAGGATGCGGCCGCTGCCGCGATGTGTGATTAAGAAAAGAATAGCATAACCGGGAGAAATTGTCAAAGGAAACGGCGCGCGGCCTTGCCGTTTTACGGGAAACGGTATATAATGTGGGCCAAATCAACCGGCCGGATGACCGCGGAAGGAGGAAAGGAAATGGGCAAAAAGAAGACGATGCCGGAACTGGTGACAATCGGCATGAACAGGATTCCCGAATTCAGCAGGGAGCAGGGCTGCACCGTCTCCTTTGACATTCCGGGCACCGGGAACACGGCCCGGATGACCGTGACTCCCCGGAATCTCCACGCGCCCTCGGACGAAAAATGGCAGTTCGAGGCGGGCGTCCACGCCCAGGGCAGCGACCGGCTGCATTCCCATTACCTTTTTTCCGGCACAAGGACGGAAGTACTGGCCTGGGTGGTCACGGAAGCGGCGCAGAAAACCGTCGTCCAATCGGTTCGGGAGCTTTCGGACCGGGTGGACAGGGACTGATCCCGCGACGGACAAAATCTGTTTTATTCCGCTGTCCACGGATGGCGTGGGACGGCGGAGGGCTATGAATGAAACATTTATCAAAAAAAAGCCGCCTCGAAAAGCGGCTCTTTTGCGCTGCGGAACGTTTTTCAGAAGGATTCCCGCCTGATGAACAGGGGGCGGAAGGTGATGTGCTGATGCTGGCGCTTCCCGGCGATCAGGTCAAAGAGCAGCTGATAGACATGGCGCACCATATCCAGGGCGGGCTGGGCGAAGGTGGTGACGGAGGGAACGCAGTACCGGACGGTTTCCAGCCCGTCGAAGCTGACGAGCTTCAGGTCCTGCCCGGTGACGCGCCCGGCGTCCTGGGCGGCCCGCAGCACGGCGGGGGCGACGATGTCCGTTTCGCAGCAGACGGCGGTGATTTCGGGGTGCGCCTGCAGGAATTTCAGCACGGAAGCATAGGCCTTTTCAAGCTGATAATCCGTTTCCACGATGTTGTTCAGGTTATGCTCCAGGCCGTTTTTTTTCAGGGCGGCGCGGTATGCCTCCAGCCGCTGGCCGTAAACGCTGTTGTCGATCAGGGAGGAAATGACCGTGCAGATGTCCCGATGGCCGCTGTCGATCAAAAGCTGCATCTGGGCCAGCGCCGTTTCGTAATGGCTCACCTGCACGCTGGAGTAAACGGGGCTTTCGGTGGGATAAGGCAGCGCGGTGTTGACAAACACCGTGGGGCAGGGCAGGGCGGAAAAAACCTCCCGGGGGACCTGCTCGAAATTCCCGCCGATATAAATCAGGCCGCTGAGCTTTGCCTTGTCAAAGCCGGCGATGAGCTCGTTCAGCTTTTCGGTCTTGTCCTGAATGTAATAATTGTCGTGGAAGGAAATAATTTCGCAGTTGGTGTTGTGAATCAGGATGGACAGGGTGTCCTCCATCATGCCGTACAGGGGATTGTAAACGCTTTCAATGACCAGGCCGATCCGCGGCGCTTCCGTTTCGGGCTTCCGGCGGGTATTGGCCCGGGGATCGTATTGATTTTCTTCAATGATCCTGAGCACATGCTGCTTTGTAGCTTCGCTGATATCGGGATAATCGTTGAGCACCTTGGATACGGTGCCGGGGGTTACGTCGGCCAGCCGCGCAATGTCTCGGATATTCATGGGTCCCTCCTTTTTGAAAAGGGGCGTTACAGGTTTTCCAGCCTTTCCAGCGCCGTGATGCCCAGATTGGCCAGGTCTTCCCGGGCCCGGGGCATGCATTCGTCCCACACCTGGGCGGGATCGTGGCAGTCCGCGCCGATAATGACCGGCAGCCCGGCCCTGGCCGCCTTTTCCCAGAATTTTTTATGCGGATACATGTAGCGCCTCTCGTCCGGATAATCGTGGATGCCCCGGCGGTAACCGTTGGCGTTGTATTCAAGCACCGCGCCGGACTGGGCCGCCGCGTCCAGGATGATGTCGCAGGCGGCGTCGCAGTTTTTATCCCAGGCAAAGAAATTCATGGCGAACAGATCGGGGTGCGCCACCATGGAGAAAAGGCCGGTTTTCAGCGCTTCGGCGATGGCGCGGGCGTAGCACAGGTTGGCCTCCGTGTCCTGCGCCTGGGAAATGAAACGCATTTCGCCGGAAGAATCCGCATAGAAATGCTCGCCAAGCAGCAGATAATCCACTTTCCAATGGTCAAAAAGCTGCTCGTAATAGGGCATGTACCGGGGCGCATACTCAATTTCCAGGCCCTTCCTGATGATTATATCAGAATCATGGGCTTTTGCCAACCGTTCCACGGCCGAAAAATACGGCCCCAGCTCGTCATAAGGCATCCGATAGCCGTAATCGTGATCGGGAAAGGGCGCGTGATCGGAAAACCCCAGGATGGACAGGCCGGCATCCAGGGCCGCGCGGACATAATCCTCCTCGCTGCCTCCGGCGTGGCGGCAGCGCTGGGTGTGGGTGTGATAATTCGCTTTCATTATATATCCCTCGCTTTACGGCGGCCGGAGCGAAACAATCAGGAAACAATCGTATGCCCGGCACAAGTGGGTCCAAAAATATTATAGCATAATTTTGTAAAATTTCAACATAAAATTATTGAAAAAATCCCTTGACATACGGAAAATGGTGTGATATGATAGGACTATCAGGAGCGAAACAAAGCGGTTTTGTTTCGTGATACTCGCGAACATCATAAGGAGGCAACCACATCATGATGAAAAAAATCCTGGCGATCCTGTTGGCGCTGTGCCTGACGGCCGGCCTGACCACCGCTTTCGCCGAAGGCGAAACGGAATCCTTCACCCTGCGGGTCTGGAGCCCCTCCGAGGACCAGAACCCCGAAATGGGCGCCTGGCTCAACACCCGGTGCGACGAATTCAACGCCCTCCATCCCGAATGGGACATCACCTTTGAATACGGCGTCAGCTCCGAGTCGGACGCCAAGAAGCTCGTTCCCCGGGACATCGAAGCGGCGGCCGACGTGTTCCTCTACGGTTCCACCGGCCTGGAAACCCTGTGCCAGGCCAACGCCCTGACCGAGTGGGGCGGCAAGTACCTGTCCTACGTGCAGGAAAATTATCCTGCCACGCTGGTGGATTGCCTGATGTATGACGGCGGCCTCTACGGCATCCCCGTCACCACGGACACCTATTTCATGTACTATGACAAGAGCGTCTTCACCGAAGAGGACGTGCTTTCCCTGGACGCCATGCTGGAAAAGGGCAAGGTGGCCTTCCCCCTGGCCAACGGCTATTACCTGGCGGCCTTCTATATTGCCAACGGCTGCACCTTCTTCGGTGAGGACGGCAGCGACCGTTCCGCAGGCATCCAGCTGGGCGGCGAAAAGGGCGTGGCCGTGACCGATTGCCTGGTCGACCTGGTGAAGAACCCCAACTTCATCGTGGCCGAGCCCGCCGACGCCATCTCCATGATGCGTGAAGGCAACTGCGACGCTTACATCTGCGGCACCTGGCAGGCGACCCAGACCCAGGAAATCCTGGGTGAGAATTTCGGCGTGGCCGTGCTGCCCTCCGTGAAGATCGGCGGCGAGGACCGTCAGCTGCGGCCCTTCACCTCCGCCAAGGCCGTGGGCGTCAAGTCCACCACCGCGCAGCCTGTGGCCGCCCTGGAGCTGGCCATTTTCCTGGCTGACTATGACGGCCAGAAGGCCCACTACGAGAAGCGCGGCTATGTGCCCTGCCAGAACGAGCTGATTGCCGAAGTGGCGAACGATCCCATCTGCAGCGTCGACGCCAAGACCGTGGGCGAAATCGCCCTGGCCCGCGCCAGCTACACCGAGTTCTCTTACTTCTGGACGCCCGCCGAGAGCATGGGCACCGAACTGCGCGACGGCGTGGTGACCCATGAAAACGCGGCCGAAAAGACCGAAACCTTCTCTGAGGCCTGCAACACCCCCGGCGTCTGATCTTTTCCATCAGGCGGCACCGGACAATGCCCACCGCATTGTTCGGTGCCGCTTTTCGTGAAACACCTCAAGGGGAGAAAAATCCATGAAAAACAAGGAACATGAGCAGCCGTCCGAAGGCATGATCGCCGCGTTCAAAAGCGGGTCGGTCCCGGTATACCTTTCGGCGGTGATCTGGGGGCTGGGCTGCCTGATCAGAAAGCAGTTCATCAAAGGGCTGCTGTACCTTGCCGCCGAGGCCGCGGTCATTGCGTACATGGTGAAGGCGGGCGTTTATCAGCTGCAAAAGCTGATGACCCTGGGCGACGTGGCCCAGCAGAAGGTATGGAACGAAGCCAAGAGCATTTTTGAATACGTGGACGGCGACCGTTCGCTGACCATTCTTCTTTACGGCATCGTGACGGTGGTGATTCTTCTTTGCGCGGTGCTGCTGCTTCGCGCTTCGGTGAAATCGGCCTACAAAGCCGAACTGTGCCACCGCAGCGGCAAGCCGGCGCCCACCTTCCGCCAGGACCTGCAGGCGCTGCTGGATGAGCGGCTGCACGTTTCGCTGCTGTCCTTTCCCATTCTGGGCGTGATGGCCTTTACGCTGCTGCCGCTTCTCTTCATGGCGCTGATGGCCTTTACCAATTACAGTGTGCTGGATAACAAGCTGGTGCTGTTTGATTGGGTGGGCCTGGCCAATTTCAAGCGCACCATCGCCATGAACGGCAGCCTGGGGCAGACCTTCTGGGCCGTCCTGGGGTGGACGGTGGCCTGGGCGCTGATCGCCACGTTCTCCAATTACATTCTGGGTATGCTGCTGTCGCTGTTCATCAACTGGAAGGAAATCCGCGCCAAGAAATTCTGGCGCTTCTGCTTTGTGCTGACGGTGGCCGTGCCCCACTTCGTGACGCTGCTGATTATCCGGCAGATGCTCCAGCCCACCGGCGCGGTGAACGTGCTGCTGCAGAATCTCGGCTGGATCGACGCGCCCCTGCCCTTCTTTACCGATACCACCTGGGCGCGGGTCTCGGTCATCCTGATCAATATCTGGGTGGGCGTGCCCTACACGCTTTTGCAGATTACGGGCATTCTGCAGAATATCCCCCAGGAACTGTACGAATCGGCCCGGGTGGACGGCGCGAACCCCGTCGTTACCTTCCTCAAGATCACGCTGCCCTACATGCTGTTCGTCACCACGCCGTACCTCATCACTTCCTTTACCGGCAACATCAACAATTTCAACGTCATCTTCCTGACATCGGCCGGCCTGCCCCGGGCAGTGGGCTCCACGGCGGGCAGCACCGATTTGCTGATTACCTGGCTGTATAAACTGACCATCGACAATCAGTATTACGACGTGGGCGCCGTTATCGGCATCATGACCTTCGTAACGCTGAGCATCGTATCGCTGCTTACGTTCCGCTTCAGCGGGTCGTATAAGAATGAGGAGGGCTTCAGATGAGCGTACAGGTAAGCGCGGTAAAAACCAGCGCATGGAAGAAAAAGCCCCTTCGCAAGCGCGTCCTCATTGTGCTGGCCCACGCGGTGCTGGCGATATTCGCGTTCTTCTGGCTGGCGCCGATTTTCTGGGTGATCCTGACCAGCTTCCGCGCCACGAAGGGGTCCTACAGCTCCACGTTTTTCCCCACGTCCTATTCGCTGGATAATTACGTGAAGCTGTTTACCGATTTCTCGGTCTTCAATTTCCCGCAGATGTTGCTCAACACCCTGATTGTGGCGGCGGCCACATGCCTTTTGTCCACCTTCTTCGTGGTGTCGGTGGCGTACACCCTGTCCCGGCTGCGGTTCAGGTCCCGCAAGCCGCTGATGAACGTGGCCATGATCATCAACCTGTTCCCGGGCTTCATGTCCATGATCGCCAACTATTACATCTTCAAGATGCTGGGCTGGACCAACGGGCCCCTGCTGCGCCTGGCCATGATCGCCGTGTATTCCGGCGGCGCGGGCCTGGGGTATCACATCGCCAAGGGCTTCTTCGACACGATTCCCATCGCCCTGGACGAGGCCGCCATGCTGGACGGCTGCACCAAGTGGCAGGTGCTGCGCAAGATCATCATGCCTCTTTCCAAGCCGATTATCGTGTTTACATTGCTCAATTCCTTCGCTGGGCCCTTCAAGGACTTTATGCTGGCAAAAATCCTGTGCGGCCCCAACAAGGATTACTACACCGTGGCTGTGGGCATGTACCAGATGCTGGAGCGGGAGTATATCGACCAGTGGTTCTGCAGCTTTGCGGCCGCCGCCGTCATCATCTCCATTCCGGTGGCGTCCCTGTTCCTGATGACGCAGAAGTACTACTCCATCGGGTACGGCGGATCGGTCAAGGGCTAAAGAAAAAACGCGGAAAGAAAGGAGGCGCCGGCCATGCAGAATCTCAGGCGGCGGTTCGGAAAACGGCTGCCGCAGTTGTCGGCTGACGGGCTGAAATTGATCGCGGCCGTCCTCCTGCTTTCCGCGTACGCGGGCAGAATCCTCATCGAGCATGGGCTGATTCATCTGGAAAACTATACCCAGGATGAACTGCTGACGGCCATGGATACGGTGCCGGGCCTGACGGGCCGCGTGGGATGGGCTTCCATTCTGCGGCTGCTGGCGGGCCCGGCCGTGCCTATTTTCGCTTTTCTGACGGTGGAGGGCTTCCTTCACACCGGGCGGTTTGGCCGCTATCTGCTTCGGGTGGCCCTGCTGGCCGTGGTCAGCGAGATTCCATACGATTGGGCCATCACGGGGCGTGCCTTTGATTTTTCGGCACAGAATCCCGTCTGGGGCGTGGCAATCTGCCTGGCGATGCTGTACTGCATGAGCCGGCTGGACAAGATGCCCGCCGTGGAGCGGGTCATCGGCAGCCTGCTCATTTTCCTGTGCGCCGCGTTCTGGGCCGTGGCGGCGCGGGCGGAGTACGGGCTGCAGATGGCGGCGCTGTGCGGCATTTTCTATTGCCTGCGGGAGCGGGAAGTGGCCAAAATGCTGCTGGCACTGCTGGTCAGCCTGGCGTCGCCCCTGGGGCCCATGGGCCTGATCGCCGTTTTCCTGTACGGCGGCCAACAGAAACGGAAGCGGCTTCAGTACGTCTGGTACGCCCTGTTCCCGGCCGCCGTGACGGCGCTGGGGCTCATCGCCTGTTTCCTGTAAAAATCGTTCCGTGCCCCCAAAAATATAGGGGGTTTTTCTTTTTTTGCCTTGAAAGAAGCGGTCAATCATGATATGATAAAGTTTAGGATTTTTGTGAAACAAAAATCCGGGTCGCCGGGCCGCGTATGCGAGCACGGCGACAAACAAGGGAAGATGGTTTAGGCGACCGGCCCGAAGGGCGGTCGGCCGGGTCGCCGGGCCGCGTATGCGAGCACGGCGACAAACCGAAAGGAACTGCGCGTATGTTCATTGCCGAAGGCTGGAAGGACTTTGAGGTGCTGGATACCGGCGACGGGGAAAAGCTGGAGCGGTGGGGGGATTACTTGCTGGCCCGGCCCGATCCCCAGGTGATCTGGCCCAAGGGAAACGAGGGGCTCTGGAAAAAGGCCCATGCCCGCTATCTTCGCAGCGACCGGGGCGGCGGCGCGTGGGAATTTAAGGAAAAGCTGCCCGAAAAGTGGACGGTTTCCTATGGCAATCTTCGTTTTTTCGTGCGCCCCACGGGGTTCAAGCACACGGGGCTGTTCCCCGAGCAGGCCGCCAACTGGGACGCCATGGCCGCCATGGTCCAGAGGCGGTCTGGGGCGAAGGTGCTGAACCTGTTCGCCTATACGGGGGGCGCGTCCCTGGCCTGCGCGGCGGCGGGGGCCCATGTGACCCATGTGGACGCGGCCAAGGGCATGGTGCTCTGGGCCAAGGAAAACCGGGAACTGTCCGGCCTTCCTGAAAACCGCTTCCGCTTCATTATCGAGGACGCGGCGGCCTTTGTGCGCCGGGAGATCCGCCGGGGCAACCGGTACGACGGCATCGTGATGGACCCGCCAAGCTACGGCCGGGGGCCCTCCGGCGAAGTGTGGAAGCTGGAAAACGAACTGTATGGCCTGGCGGCGCTTTGCGCCCAGGCCTTGTCCGACGAGCCGCTGTTTTTCTTCATCAACAGCTACACCACGGGCTTTCAGCCCGCCGTGCTGCAGAATATCCTGCAAAAAACGGTGGCGGACGCCCGGGGCGGCGTCATCGACGCGGAGGAGCTGTGCCTGCCCGTGCGTTCGGGGGGCGTGCTGCCCTGCGGCGCCACCGGCCGCTGGATCAACAAATGACCGCCTTTTAAGGAGAGAGAAGCCATGGAAAAGCCCACCGTTTTATATGAAGACAATCATGTGATCGTGGCCGTCAAGCCTCCGAACCTGCTGACCCAGGGGGACCAGACGGGGGACGAGAACCTGCTGGATCAGGTGAAGGCTTACGTCAAGGAAACGTATCAGAAGCCGGGGGAGGCCTATATCGGCCTGGTGCACCGGATGGACAGGCCGGTGGGGGGCCTGCTGGTGTTTGCCAGAACCAGCAAGGCGGCTTCCCGGCTGTCCGAGCAGGTGCGGGCCCACGAGCTGAACCGCCAGTACGTCTGCATCGTGGAGGGCGAGGCCCCGGATCAGTTCACCTATGTGGATTACCTGGTGAAGGACGAGGAAAACAACCGGGTGGCCGTTCTGCCCGCCTACCTGAAGCTCCAGGGCAAGGAGGCCGTTCTCCACGGCCGCACCGTGGCCCGGCGGGACGGCCTCAGCCTGGTGGCCATTCAACTGGAAACGGGCCGCGCCCACCAGATTCGGGCGCAGATGCAGCATCACGGCTTTCCCCTCTGGGGGGACAACCGTTACGGCAACGGAAAGCGGGGGCAGCAGATTGCCCTGTGGGGGTTCCGGCTGTCCTTTACGCACCCCGTGTCCAAAGAGCAGATGCTTTTTATCGCCCCCGCGCCGGAGGAAAAGCCCTGGCTGCTCTTTGAACGGGAGCTCAGGGGCCTGGAAAACGTGTGGCCGCAGATCAAGCCCGCCGTCACCAATCAGTAAGGGAGAAAAGCCATGCCGCAGCCCGTCACCTATGAACTGATCAAAACCTGCAAACAGTCCGGCGCGCGCCTGGGGGTGGTGCACACCCCCCACGGCGATATCCCCACCCCCATTTATATGCCTGTGGGCACCCAGGCCACCGTTAAGGCCATGACCCCCCGGGAAATGGAGGAAATCGGGGCCAAAATCATACTGTCCAACACCTATCATCTGCACCTGCGCCCCGGGGAGGAAATCGTGCGGGAGGCGGGCGGGCTGCACAGCTTCATGGCCTGGCCCCATCCCGTGCTGACGGACAGCGGCGGCTTTCAGGTGTTTTCCCTGGCGGGCCTTCGGAAAATCACCGAAGAGGGCGCGGCCTTCCGCAGCCACCTGGACGGCAGCCGCCGCTTCATCAGCCCCGAGGTTTCCATGGATATCCAGCAGGCCCTGGGCAGCGACATCGCCATGGCCTTTGACGTGTGTTCTCCCTACCCCTGCGACCATGCGACCGCCGAGGCCGCCATGCACCGCACCCATCGCTGGGCTGAGCGCTGCAAAAAACACCATACCCGGGAAGACCAGGCCCTCTTTGGCATTGTGCAGGGGGCGTTTTATGAGGACCTGCGCGTTGAAAGCGCCAAGACCCTGGCCGATATGGATTTCCCGGGGTACGGCATCGGCGGGCTGTCCGTCGGCGAACCCAAACCCGTCATGTACGAACTGCTGGAAAAAATCGAGCCGTACATGCCCAAACACAAGCCCCGGTACTTAATGGGCGTGGGCACGCCGGACTGCTTCCTGGAGGGGGTGCTCCGGGGCATCGATATGTTCGACTGCGTGCTGGCCACCCGCATTGCCCGGAACGGCACGGCCTTTACCAAATACGGCCGCCTGGTGGTGCGGAACGCCGAATACGCCCGGGATTTCACGCCCATCGAGGAGGGGTGCGACTGCTACGCCTGCCGGCATTTCAGCCGGGCGTACATCCGCCACCTCATCAAGGCGGAGGAAATCACGGGGGCGCGGCTCATTTCCATTCATAACCTGCGCTTCCTCATCCGCATGATGGAAGAGATTCGCCAGGCCATCCTGGAGGACCGCTTCCTGGATTACCGGAAGGAATTTTACGACCGGTACGATATGAGCCGGAATTTCTAAAAACGAACGGAGGGGTTTATCATGAAAACGGACTGCGCAATCTGGGCAAACGGCGAACTGCGGTATGCAGGGGTCAACGACCACGAAATCGACCTGTTTGAGGGCCAGTACGCCGTGCCCCACGGGGTTTCCTATAATTCCTATGTGATTCTGGACGAAAAGACCGCCGTCATGGATACAGTGGACGGGCGCTTTGCCGATGCATGGCTGCGGAACGTGGAAAAGGCGCTGGACGGCAGAAAGCCCGATTACCTCATCGTGCAGCACATGGAGCCCGATCATTCGGGTTCCATCATGGCCTTTGCGGAAAAGTATCCCGGGGCCGTCATTGTATCCACCCAGAAGGCTTTTGGCATGATGAACCAGTTTTTCGGCACGGATTTTGCCGACCGCCGCATGGTCGCCGCCGAAGGGGGCAAGCTGCCCCTGGGTCGCCATACCCTGGCCTTTTACACCGCCCCCATGGTGCATTGGCCCGAGGTGATGGTGACCTATGAGGAAACGGAAAAGACCCTCTTTTCCGCCGACGCCTTCGGCAAGTTCGGGGCTCTGGACTGGGCGGAGGACTGGACGGACGAGGCCCGGCGCTACTACATCGGCATTGTGGGCAAGTACGGCGCGCCCGTGCAGACGCTGCTCAAAAAGGCGGCGGGGTTGGATATTCAAAAAATCTGCCCTCTGCACGGCCCTGTGCTGAAGGAAAACCTGGAAAAATATCTGAAGCTGTACAGCATCTGGTCCTCCTACCAGCCGGAGGAAAAAGGCGCGGTGATTGCTTACGCTTCCTTCTACGGCCACACCAGGGCCGCCGCCGAACTGCTGGCAGAAGAATTACAAAAGGCCGGGTTCGGCCCGGTGGTCCTCCGGGACGTGTACCGGGACGACTGGGCCGCCACTGTGGCGGACGCCTTCCGTTACAGCCATTTGGTGGTCGCCAGCCCCACTTACAACGGCGATATGGCCCCCAAAATGGAAGCCTTCCTCAAGGCCCTTTCCGCCCGGGGGTACCAGAACCGCGTGGCGGCGGTGATGGACAACGGCACCTGGGCCCCCATGGCGGGCAAGGCCATGAAGGCAGCCCTGGAAAGCTGCAGGAACGTGACCGTGGTGGAACCCGTCGTATCCATCCGTTCCGCCATGAATGATGAAAACAAGGCGCAGATCTGCGCCCTGGCCGCCGCCCTCATTCAGGCCTGATAGCGGAGAAAGGGCAGCTTATACCAGTGGGTGAAGCCCCGGTTCCATATGGTGGAGCGGACGCAGCCCAGCTCAAACCCCCGCCATTCGATGGCTTCGCCCATGCCCAGGTAATAGGCCGTGTGGCCCGGCTTGCGCAGGGCAATGCCCGGAATTTCGGGCAGGGTATCCATCGTGCCGCAGGGCATGCCAATCTTTTGGGCATAGAGGAACATGGCGTCCGCTCCCTTGTCCGGGCAGCCGTTGGTCCCCGGCCGCAGGAGGATTTCCCCCGGCGTGCCGATGGAGGGCAGAATGCCCCTGCCGCCCCCTGACCAGGCGTAGCCCTTGGCCGCGCCGATGCAGTCTGCCACCACGGCGCCCTGGGCGATGTCCTGCCGGTAGCGGGCCATGCGGTCGGCGGTGTACTGAAGGGGGTACTGGGCCGCCTTTTCGGCCAGCAGCCGCGCCGTGGCCTTCTGGCAGCATGTGCCGTACCAGAACGGCTGGCCTACAAAGCGGCGGCAGAACGCCATAAAGTGTTCGTTGGTAAACGGAATTTCCACGCGATTCGTCATCCGCTCCGCCTCGTTTCATATACTTTCCCCCTGCCATCCTATGCTGTCGGCAGGGGGAAGTTTTCATATCAGGGCGTTGGATGATACAGGCTGCGGTATTGACCGGGCGTAAGCGTGGTTGCGTTTTTGAATTTCCGGCTGAAGCTGGTTTGATCGCTGTATCCGACGTTCTGCACGATCTGGAAAACCGTCAGGTCGGTCTGCACAAGCAATTTTTTTGAAAAGTCCAGCCGAAGCTGCCAAAGGTAATCCGAAAAATTCACGCCGATTCTTTCAGTAAAAAAGCGGGACCAATACAGGGCGGTATGGCCGAATGTGTCCGCGATGTTTTCCAGGCTCATTTGATTATCGGTAAAATGCATGTCCATATACAGCAGAATGTCCCGTTTCATATCGTCGTCGGTGGGAAGGGGCGGCTTTATGCATAGCTTTTCCACAATGTCCAGCAAACGCGCCTTTACCTCGTGCATATTTCTCTGATAGGGCAGCTGGGCCAAGGCGATGGACAGTTCCCGTTTGGCTTCCGGGGCAAGGGTAATGCCGATGTGGGAGGAACTTACGCTTTTTTCGATAACCACAATCAGCCGGTAATATATATTTCGCACAAAAGGCAGATCGTGGTTTCTGTTTTCCAGGGCGTTGAATAGGTTTTCCATCAGCTCCTTTGCCTTTTCGGCTTCGGAATGCAGCAGCAGATTCTGCAGCTGATCGGCGTCAAAGGGAATATCGTTGGTTTGGCGCGCGGCCTCCTGGGAGGAATAGAATACGATGCTGCCGGAAGAATACCCGATGTCAATGGCTTCAAGCGCCTGAAAATAAGAAATGCCTACTTGCTGAAGCTGTTTCGTTACATCGCCCACGCCGATGATCTCGCTTCCGTCCGTGGGGAAGCTTTTCAGGGCGTTTTCGAGCTTTTCGCGGATATGCTGCTGCTGATCGGTGGACAGGTTGACCAGCAGCGTGCAGCTGCTTTTCTGCACCAGCGGATAGATTCCTGCTGCTGAAAGGGCGGCGTAGGATACGGGATGGATAAAGGAATCCGCATGCTTGGAAAAATCAATTACGGCAATGCAGTACAGCGGTCCGGCAATGGACATGTTATAGAAATTGGCGCGTACAACCAGTTCGTTTTTATCCAGAATCAGGCCGTAGATAATGTTTTGCAGAAACTGCTGCCTCAGGGCAATCTGGCTGTCCCGCAGCTTTGCTTCCAGGTCCTGATTGCTGTTGTATGCATATTGGATTGCAGAGTTGATGGTGGTCAGTTCGTTTCGGGATACAGGGTGCAATTCAAAGCTCTCCTGCACAAGGTTATACAGGTTGCGGATGGGAACATAACGCTTGTACGCCAGCAGCAGCGCCACAATAATGCAGATTGCCAACACGAGCAGCGCTTTAAATACGATTGGCAGCAGATTTGCGATGATTCGTTTGTTGATCTGATTGAGCGAATAGAGTGAAATGAATTGGATATCGAGCTTTGGGCTGTAAACCTGGGAAAGAAGGAGCGCCGCGCCGCTGCTGCGAAGCAGGATTTGCCTGTTTTCCCGCTGCATGGCAAGTTCGGTAATCTGCTGATACTGGTCCCCGGAAAGATTGAAGCCGTCCGGGGGAGGATTGACCCAGCCGTTTGCGCCGCAGTCAAAGACGGCGTTAACGGCGCTTGCGTCGTCCTGCGTTTCCGTCATCAAGTGAGAAATCAGGGATTTTTGGAAAACAAAAATAACAATACAGCGATTGGTGTCCCGCATTGTGGAGCGGCCCAGCGGGCAAAGATAGAAAAAACAGTCGGAATCTTCAAAGAATAAAGCGGTATTTTTTACACAGGAATGCAAAAGCTGATCCAGGCGGGCAAAAGCTTCCTGGGAAAGGCCATATGTGGAGCGGGCGACAACCGTTAAACGGGACAGTCCCTGATAGGAATACATGTATTCGCTGGAGGCAAAATACAGCCCGAAATCGAATATGTTTTTGTTCGCCAGGCGGTATTTGTTAATTTCATCCAACCCCTCCCGGATGCTGCGGCTGTCTTCGAGCATAGCGTTATAGGTAAGCTTGGGATTCAGGTAAACAGCAGCGGCGATATCGTCGCAGCTTTGCAGCTGCAGTTCAATGGAATCTTTTACCCGTGTCAGCCGCGACAGCCCTTCATTCTGAATGGAAATCTGTGTGTTGGCGTTTTCGTTGTCGCATATCAGAAAGAGCATGATGCAGAAGGGCACAAAGGCAACCAGAAAAAATGAGAGCAGCAGATGATGAAAAACGGAATCATTTTTCTTCATGGTGAGGCATGTTTCCTCCTTGGATGCATAGGTATTTCGCCCGCTTTAGGCATTGTATGCCAGTTATATCGGCTGATTCTATTATACACTTTTTAATGAAAAAGTTACAGGGTTCTGATAAAAATAGCCCAGTCTGAAAATCTGACCCATCAAAGCAAAGATGTATTATCTGGCATAAAAAAGAAAAATCAGCACATATCAAAAATTTGGCCGATTTACATTTCTCGTCGGCGAATGTTAAAATGCGGCCAACAGCAAGGCGATTCGACGCGAAAAAAACAGAATGACGTGAGGAAGGAGCATTCTGGGAAAAGGCCCGCGGACGAAGATCAGCCTGCACGAAAAAAGGAGGTATTCCCATGAAACGTACCCTATCCCTGCTGCTCTGCGCGATCATGCTGCTCTCATGCTTTGCCATCGGCGCATCCGCGGAGGAAAACGCCATCTTCAACGAAACGGGTTTCCCCATCTTCAAGGAAATGCAGACGGTCACCGTCATGTTTCCGCGTCAGCCGCAGCATCCTACCGATTTTTCCGACATGTGGTGGGTAAAGGTGGCAAGGGAAAAATTCAATATCAATTTTGAATTTATCCTGGTGGAAGCGGTAGGCTGGGAAGAAAAGAAGAATCTTGCCTTTGCCTCGGATGATCTGCCCGACGTTTTCTTTCACGGCATCACCAGCAACGATGAGAACAATTACGGCCCTGCCGGGCTGCTGGTGAATATGGCGCCTTACATTGAAAAGTACGCTCCCAACATTCAAAACCTGCTCAGCCAGTATGACGACGTGAAAAAGACCTTTTACTTCCCGGACGGCTCATGCTATTGCCTGCCCACGTTCAATTCCTCCGAGCGCGACATGGTGGTGAACCGCACTTACATCAACCGCGCCTGGTGCGAGAAGTTGGGCGTGAAAATGCCGGAAAATCTGGATGAATTCTATAATTATCTGGTTGCCGTCCGGGATGGCGATCCCAACGGAAACGGCCAGCAGGACGAGATTCCCTTCAGCGGCCTTGCTTCCACCACGGCCAGGGCGCAGGCAAGCAGCGGCGTCGGCGCGCAAACGGGCAAGCAGATCATTCTGGAGGCCTGCGGCCTGGTGGACCCCTACCACGATGTGATCGATGGAAAATACGTATATGTGCCGATTCATGAAAATTACCGCTATTACCTTGAATACATGAACAAGCTTTGGGAGGAAAAACTGCTCGATCCCGATTACTTTACGCAGACGCTGGCTGAAATGCAGGCAAAGTACAGTGAGAATCGTATCGGCGCAAGCGGTTCCGAAGTGGATGTACCCACCGTCAGCGCTGCGGCCGGCCGGGATTATCATGATTATACCGGCATCAGGCCGCTTACCAGCGCCGTCAATGACGTGCCGCAGGTCGCAGCCGCGTTCCATTACAATCGTGCGTGGGGTACCCTTGCCATTACCCATAAGTGCAAATGCCCCGAAGCCCTTGTCCGCTTCCTGGACTATTGCTATACGGAAGAAGGCTCCGTCATGAACCGCGTGGGGCCTGAATACGGCGCTTGGGACGGCGAAGGCGGCTATGAAAGGGCCACCATGGAAGATGGCACGCCGTACTTTATCCCGCACTATGATGGGTTCACTTCTTACTATGAGTTCCGCATGACCCAATCGCCTATGAATGTGCCCTATAACAGCGACACTACCCTGACAAATTATACCGTGAACGGCGATCCGCTCAACATGTATATCAGCACCTGTATGTATGAAAGCGGACGGCTGGACGCGCGGCGTTTCCCCTTCCCCAATGTGGCGTTGTCCCAGGAAGAACAGGATATCCTGCTGGGCTTCCTGGACATCAATTCCTACGCGGATACGATGGAAGCGCAGTTCATTACCGGCGAAACGGAACTGAATGACCAGACGTGGAACGACTATGTCAATACCATTAAGAATATGGGCATTGACGAATTGGCGGCGGTACAGCAGGCAGCGTATGACCGCTGGACCAGCATTAAGTAAACCATACAGGCTGTCATCGTCCTGTCCGTCCGCTGCGGCGGGCGGACAGGACACATTTCAGGATTGAAGGAGGTTTTCCGCAATGAGCATTGAACAGACGTTTGCCGATGTGGTTGTCTGTGGCGGCGGCTGGGGCGGCTGTCTGGCGGCGATTGCGGCCGCACGGAGCGGCGCTTCCACGCTTTTGATCGAAGAGAAGGGGATGCTGGGCGGCGTGGCCACATCTTCTTTCATGAACTCCATGACCAACCTTTTCATGCTTGGGAACAATCGTCAGGTCGTTCGTGGAATCCCGAATGAATTAATGGAAACGTGCGTGCACTGCGGTTATGTTTCCCCTTGGTTCCGGGAAAACGAATATCGCCAGATTCCCTACGATCTGGAAGGCATGCACCAGGTGATTCTGGAGGCCCTGTGGGAAGCGGGCGTGCGCATATGGACGCATGCGGTTGTACTTGGCGGAATAATGGAAGGGGACAGGCTCACAGCCATATCCGTTCAGACAAGGGGCGGCCTTAAAACCGTGAAAACAAAAGCAGCCGTGGACGCCACGGGGGATCTATCGCTGCTGCATGATTGCCGGCCATCCGTTTGCCGGGATGAAGACGCTTATTCCGCCACGCTTCTTTTTGAAGTATGCAATGTGGATCTGGATGAAACGATGGCGTATTTTGTCAGGCATCCTGAGGATTATGACGATCATGCGGATATGCGGATTTCCTTTGAGGGATTCCAGCGCAACTGGCGTGAAAGGGATATGTTCCATTTGCCGCACTTTGGGGGCCACGCCATTCAGCCGCTGCAGCGGGCAATCGACAACGGCGAGTATGCGAAAAAACAGGGCTTGGCTGTAGACTGCGACGCGTTTGCCATTTTTGCGTCCCGCGGGTCCGGCAAGGTGCTGATTAACAGCAATTTCTGTGAGATCAATGAGTTGAAGGATCAGGAAACATTTTCAAAGGCGGAACTGGATGCCCGGGAAGTGTGCGACAGGTTGTACCGGGTGCTGAAAAAGTATTTCCCGGGTTTTGAAAATGCGTTGATGACATGGAAAGGCACTTCCTTCGGCTCCCGCCGCGTCCGTTTCCTGAAAGGGGAAAAAGTGCTGCCAAACCTGCTTGCCCCGCATCGGTTTGAGGATGTGATCGGCGTGGCGCCGCTGGTGGATTTCAGCCAGCAGAACGGTTTTTTCGGTATGGACGGCGTTGAGATTCCCTTTGGAACGCTTTTTAATTCCTGTGTGGAAAACATTGTTGCGGGTTCGGCCAAAAGCATGTCCGGCGATTGGGCGGCGCGGCATTATACCCGTCTTCAGCCGATCACCATGCTCCTGGGCCAGGCTGCCGGAACGGCTGCCGCGCTGATGGCGAAACAGGAAAAAAGCGCCGCCCGAATGGATGTTAAGGAAATTCAGCGGGAATTGCTGCGTCAGCAGGCTTATCTTGGCGAAGCGGACCGGCTTCGGCAGCTGGGGCTTACCGAATAAAGAACCGGGACCCCGCTTGAAAGGGAGGATACTTGATATGCGGAACACATTAAGCCGCACATTCAGGCGGATTGGCAGAAATTATGAATTATATCTGTTCCTTCTGCCTGCGCTGCTCTATTTTCTCATTTTTTGTTATGGGCCGATGTACGGGGTGCAGATTGCTTTCAAGGATTTCCGCGCAGGGATGACCATTGAACAAAGTCCGTTTGTTGGCCTTAAATATTTCAGACGTTTTGTCAACGGGCCGAATTTCTGGGTGCTGCTGCGCAACACGCTGCTTTTAAGTTCAGGCACGCTTTTCATTGGCTTTCCGCTGTCCGTCTGCTGGGCGCTGGTGCTCAACGAGGTTCCGTTTCCGCGGATGAAAAAAACGGCGCAGGTGGTTTCCTATTTGCCGCATTTTATTTCCACCGTGGTTATGGCCAGCATGATCATCATATTCCTCAACAGCAATTATGGGCTGATTAACCGCGCGATTGGGCTGATAGGCCTTGGTCCCTATGATTTTATGACGGTCGGGCGATGGTTTCCGGCAATCTATGTAATCGCTGAAATCTGGCAGGAAACAGGATGGAGCGCCATCATTTATATTTCCGCGTTGAGCGGTATTGATCCCGAACTGCATGAAGCGGCAACGATTGACGGCGCCAGCCGTTTGCAGCGGATTCTGCACATCAATATTCCCGGAATTCTGCCCACCATCATTATCATGTTCATCATGGCTTCGGGCCGGGTGATGTCCGTTGGGTTTGAAAAAGTGTTTCTGCTGCAAAACAATCTGAATCTGCCGTTTTCCGAAATTGTTTCCACGTATGTGTACAAAGTTGGTCTTTTGCAGGTGCAATACAGCTTTTCCGCCGCAGTTGGCCTGTTTAATGCGGTGATCAATTTTATCCTGTTGCTGACGGTGAACGGCATTTCCCGCAAATTGAATGGCAACGGCTTGTGGTAGGAGGGAATTACATGAATCGGTTTTTTTCCAGAAAAAGCAAGGATGACCTCGTTGTTGATTCGGTGGCCGTATGCGTTACGCTGATTATTTTTGCGCTGGTGGCGCTGCCGCTGATTTATGTGATCAGCTCCTCCCTGAGCGATCCGACGGAGGTGCTGACAGGCCGGGTTACGTTCTATCCCCGCAATTTTACGCTGGATGGATATAAACGTATTTTCGAATACGATCCCATCTGGATTGGCTACCGCAACACCATCATTTATACCGTGCTGGGTACAACGGTAAATCTGCTGGTCACGCTGCCATGCGCATACGCCCTTTCCCGCAGGGATCTTCTGGGCCGCGGCTTCTTTACCTTTTTGTTTACGTTCACCATGTTCTTTAACGGCGGCCTGATACCGACCTATCTGTTGATAAAGCAGCTGGGCATGCTGAATACAATCTGGGCTATGGTTCTGCCGCCCGCGTGCTCCATGTGGAACGTTATTATTGCCCGCACGTATTTTCAAACCAGTATTCCCGATGAATTACGCGAGGCTGCCGTTATGGACGGATGCAGCAATACGCGCCTGTTCCTGTCCATCATTCTGCCGCTGGCAAAGCCGATCGTCATGGTATTGGCGCTGTTTTATTCCGTTGGACATTGGAACACATTCTTTAACGCGCTTATTTATCTGAGCGATACGAACAAAATGCCGCTTCAGATTTTTTTGCGCAACATTCTGCTGCTGGATCAGATGGTGGATCTCCTGGGGATGGATTCTGAATCCTCGGCATACCTGATGTTCCTGATCCGCCTCAAGGAATCCATGAAATACGGCATCATTGTCGTTTCCACGCTTCCGCTGCTTATTTTAAGCGTTGTGATGCAAAAGTTTTTTGTCAAAGGGCTGATGATTGGCGCGGTGAAGGGTTGAAACGCCATTCGGGAAAAAGGAGGAAACGGAATGGACAAACATGCGGTTCTTTTCTCCATACTGGCGTCGGAAATTTTTTACTGTTATGAAGGAACGACGGCCTACTATGAGGAGATTCTTCCGCGTCTGATTGAATCCGGTTTTTATCAGGGAATCGAAACATGCGTAATCCCTCCTGCGCACGCATCGCGGATTTCCGAATTAACAAAGGCGTATCACATTCGTCATGTACAATGGCTGACCCGCGGCATGCTGGAACAAAACGTGAATCCCTGCGCCGTCGGACGAGCGGAGCACGATCGGGCATGCGCGTATCTGAAGGATCAGGCGCGCAGGGCGGCCGATGCGGGAGCGGCGGCGGTTGCCCTGATCAGCGGCGATGATCCGGGAGAGGACAGACGCGCGGGTGCAAAATCCGCGCTGGCCGATACGCTGGCGGCTGTCTGCGATTGCCTGAAGGATTATCCGTCCGTTGCTTTGCTGCTGGAACCGCTGGACCGCACGGCCCATAAGCGGCAATTGATCGGCCCGACGCAGGAGGCTGTGGCCTTTCTTGAAGCGCTGCGGCCGGCATGGCCGGCAGTTGGGCTTTCATGGGATTCGGCGCACGCGGCGCTGAATGGCGAGAATCTGGAAGCTTCGCTGACGTGTGCGCTCCCGGTTCTTGAACAGGTGCATTTTGCGGAGGCTGTTTTGGAAGAGAAACATCCTTTGTACGGCGATTACCATCTTATGATCGGTCATCCACACGGCTTCCTGAGGATTGAAAAAATGGAATCGCTGCTGCGTTTGATCAGCGCAAAAACCGTTCGTCCGTTATATGTTTCGCTGGAAGTGCGGACAGAAAAAGACGAGGATGCATGGGAAACGGAAAGGCGATGCCGCAGGCTGTGGCAGCGCGTAACGGTGCCTCAGGGAGGAGTGCAACGATGCGGATAAGCAAGCAAACAGTCGGCGGCCTTCAAATGCCGTATGCCGTTTCATGCGGATGCACGGACGGAAAAGCCTTTTTTCTGGGCGCGTCAGAGGCCCGGGGCCAGGGTGCGCTGCGTATTGCGGCGGATACGCTGACGTGTCGGAAATTATGGGACGGCCCTGGAGGCTGCATGAATTTAATCCAGGATCCCGCACATGACGATATGCTCTGGGGAATTCAGAAATTCTTCCCGGTATTTGACGCCAGGGAAGCGGAAGTTGTCCGCTTTGT
>CANQKI010000018.1 GCA_947624355.1 uncultured Clostridia bacterium
AAACGGTGGAGATGGCGGCCGTAGCCGTTTCGGAAGGAGCGGCGGAAACCGTCAGATTGTTGAGCAGGTTGGCGGCGGCCGTAGCGTTCGTGGCAGCGGTGTCCGCGTTCGTCTTCGCCTGATTCGCCCCTGCCGCGGCGGTATCTGCCCCGGACGCTGCCGTATCGGCTTTTGCGGCGGAATCGTTCGCTTTGCCCGCCGCGGAATCGGCCCCGGAAGCGGCGGTAATGGCCTTCGATGCGGCGGTGTTGGCGGCCTCTGCCGCCCGGGCGGCTTCCGTGCCCGCCGCGCCGGCCTGCCCTGCGGCGGCCTCTGCCGCCTGGGCGGCGGTCACCAGTTCCCGCACCCAGTCCGGAATGGGGGCGGGAGGCTCGCTGCCGGCCCCGGCCAGGCTGGGGGCGATGTGGGTGGCGAATGTGTGCTTTCGCACCTTAGCCCCGGCCACGGCCCGCACCTCGGCCAGGCCCCAGCCCTCGATGGCCGTGTCCGCGTCGGAAAATACCCAGATCAGGGTATCTCCCTCCGTGCGCACCTCGGGCAGGTATACGGTGTCCTCGCCCGGCCGCCGGGCCGCGATCATCAGCTGCTTTTCGCCCAGATCATCTGCCCAGCCCGCGCAATCGATGCGCAGCTCCCGGGCCCCGTTTTCGTCCTGCAGGCCCAGATCGGCCCGCTCCAATTCACTAACCCTCATCATATCTTCGCATTCCGGCCCCGCTGGGGCCGTAACGCTCTCGCCTCCTTTGTTTGGTGTGTGCGCTTCGGCGGCCTTCGCCCGCCTCCGCAAGGGATTATATGCCCCGCGTCACGTAGGACGCGGCGCATACTCTCGCCTCCTTCATTTTTTGTTTTCTGCTCCAGCGCCTTCCAGGCGCTTCCGCAAGCTGCTTACGTAAGCGGCCGGAGGCCGCCGGTTTCATCCTTCCTGGGTAGTCTCGTTTTTGCTCTGCTCGCTGTACATCTGCTGCACCAGCTGGATGCACCCCAACAGGTGGCTCAGGTTGGCCGCGCCTTTTACCTCGATCATGTTTAATGTGTTCAGCAGTTTTTCAAGATTTTCGATCATGATTGTTTCCTCCTTTAAGATGGCGCAGGAACATTTAATCTTGCCCTGGTCGTGCCGCTACTGCTGCCTTCCCGCATAGATACAGTTGTAACGCCATTTGTCCAAGAAGTTCCGCCAGTCAGATACAATGTACGACTTATTGATTTTCCATTGGACGCAGAAATAGTAAAGTTGTTATTTGCTCTGGTTGTGCCTCCAGAACCCCAAGTAGGTCCGCTTAGCGTAACATCTGAATACCCTTTGTCATAGACGTCTGTCACGTCAATCGAGCGTGATAGATGCTCACCGTTAGACAAGAATACGTTTACGGTTAAGCTCTTCGGGAACGACGAGTTATAATTTGTTGTGATGTCGTCGATTGAAATACCGCTGCCACCGGCTATCTTTCCAGCAGCATAACCATCATCATACCCGTCCGAATGACCGGCATTGTATACGTTTCCTGCGTCGATAGGATACGTGTCTTGATAATTGTTTGTCAGTGTGATTGTCGCCTGCAAGTTTTTAGGATCGGATGGCGTCCAGGTTGTTGTAAATCTTGCGATTTTAACGTCGCCGCCTCCACCTTCAGCTAATCCGGCCTTGTAACCGTCGTTATAAACCCCTCCAACACCCAAGTCGTATTCTTGTACGACTCCTGAGCTCAGCGTTGCCGTAACATGGACCCGCTTTTCATCCGAGAAATATTCGTCCTCCCACCAACGAACCGTTACTGCCCGCTCTGCTGCCGATACGCCGTCTTTGTAGAATTGCGTATCGGCAATATTAAAAGAACCGCGCGTTGCCGACGGCCCTCCTATCGTGACGGTGCCTCCATCCACGGTGAATTCGTGGTAGTGAATGGACAGGTTCACGTTGCTGCCACCCATGATCACATCGGCGGTCAGCGTTCCGCTCACGTTGAGAGTTGCGAAGTGCCCGTCCTCGGCGTACAGGTGCGAGGTGGTAAACTGCCCGGCATATTCGCGCTTGAACTCCGCGATGTCCGCCTCCAGGGCTTTCGCCGTCACGTACCCGTCCAGGTCGATTTTGCCGGCGCTGATGCGGATTTTTTCCGCACTCTGGTTGATTTCCGAAATCAGTCCGTCCTTGCTGACCTTCTGAGAAATTTCGCCTTTCAGCCCGTCGATGGTCTGCTGTGCGCCCTCGATCAGCTCGCCCTGGGCGCTGATTTTGCCCGCCTGCTCGGTGATCCGCTGGTTGGCCCCGTCGATCAGCTCCCGGGCCCCGGTCAGGTCGCCGGTCAGCTGGTCGATGTCCCCGGCGATGGATTCCACGCGCTTTTTCAGCCCGTCGATATTTACCTGCGCGCCGCTGATCAGCTCGCCCTGGGCGCTGATGGTGCCCGCCTGCAGCTCGATCTGCTTGCCGATGCCGTCCAGCCGCAGGCTGACGCCCTCCAGGTTCCCCGTGGTTTCGTCGATTTGCCCGGCCATCCAGTGCAGGGATTCCTGCATCTTTGTCACGTCCCGCTGGGCGCCGGATACCTGGGTTTTGGTTTCGTTCTGCTCCTCCGCCAGGGTTTCGGCCTGCTCCTGCATTTCGGTCATGCTGTCCAGGGCGTCCCGGGGGGCGTTGGCAATGGTGATCTCCAGGCTGGCGGCGTCCCACACGTCCGTTTTCCGCACGGTCACAATGCGGGATACAAACGCCACCCCGTGCTCTTCGTCCATCACCCGCACCATTTTTCCGGGGCGGTAGGTGTCCCAGGGGTCGCCGGTGACGGCGGCCAGGTCCACCGCCGTGGCGGTGTAGGTGATATACGGGTTTTTGTATTGCTCCAGGGCCCGGCGGGCCTTTTCCAGCAGCGCGGCGGGGTCCGTGAGGCCCGTATCGGTCAGCACCCCGCAGCGCACGCCCCAGGTGCCGATGGTGTCCGCGTCGATATAGGGCAGGCCCCCGTTTGCCGGGCGAATGTCCGTGCGCTCCTCGCCCGTGCCGGCCCCCAGGGCGTACAGCCGGGTGATCAGGGCGGAGGCGTCCACCGTCTTGCGAATGCTTGTCAGGCTGCGGCCGTAATGAATGCCGCAGCCCGGGCTTTCCTCCGCCCGCAGCAGGTTCAGCGTCCAGGGCCCGGCGGTGTGGTTCCCGCAGTCAAATTCCCAGGTGTATTCTTCCGGGATCCCCTGGCCCAGTTGCAAAAGAGCGGTGAGCAGCGGCGTGTTTTCGCACTTGATCGCCGCCGTGCCCTCTGGTTCCACCCGGCCCAAAACCCACCGCTTTGTGGTCTGCCGGTCCAGGATGTACTGGATGGCCTCCGTGAGGGGCGTGCCAGTCAGGTCATGCTCTCCCAGCAGCACGTCGTCCAGCAGCGTGGCCATTACGTGCTCCAGGCTGTAGGTGATTTCGCCCCCCTGGGCCGTTTCTTCCCCGTCCTGGCCCGCAATGCGATATACCCCGGTGCCGCCCCCGTCGCCCGGCAGGCGCACCAGGTTGCCGGTCTGGCAGTGCGCCCGGTTGGGGTCGTCCGCGGGCAGGGTAAAGGAGGCCGTGCTCAGGTCATTCCGCTGCAGCTCGTACCCGATGGCGTCCGCGTTATCCAGCACCGCCAGCAGATGGCCCGAGGGGTTGTACACCATGGGGAAATGCATAGCATCGCATTCCGCGCAACATCGCACACCCCGCGTCACGGACGCGGCGTGCGCTCCCGTCGCCCATGTTTCGTCTGTTCCGCTCCAGCGCCTTTCAGGCGATTCCGCAAGCAGCTTGTGAAGGCGGGCCGCAGGGCCGCCGGAACAGCAGAATTGAAACATGCGCAACGGGAGTATTCCGCACCTGAAAGGTGTGGAATACGAAGCAACACGTAACGCTCCCTCCTCTCATGTTTTTGGTCTGCGCCTTTCGCCGTGCCTTCGGCCCGGCCCGGCAAGTTAATATCTTCCTCTCGCCCAGACTGTTATCCGTGCGGAATGTTCCCCCGCGCCCCATTCCAGGCGCACCCGGACGCGGTTCAGGCCGTTTTTCAGGGCCGGAATGCGGAATTTTTCCGCATAGGGCAGGGCGTTTTTCCCGGTGGAAAATGCCGCGCCGATGGGGGGCTCCCCGTTGATTTCGATGTGCTGCCCCGCCGCCGCGCTGAGGCCGCCGAGATCGATGTCCTCCCCTACCCGCACCCGGGTGAGGGCCGCCGCCCCCGCGTTTTCCACCCGCAGGCACAATGGCGCGGGCTGCCCCGTGTGCACCATCAGCGGGATCTCCGTGTCCGCGTCCGTCGTGTATGCCGCTTCCTTGTCCAGAAACACCCGGTAGGCGTAGGGCTGCAGCAGGAATTTCACCTTGATTTCCCCGCCAAACCAGGTTTTCAGGCTCCATTTCGTTTCCCTGGTCAGCTCGGCCATGTAATAAAGCTCGGGCTCGTCGTCAAATATCAGCCGCTGCCGCCCGTTTCCCAGCCATGCCGCCGCTTTCCGCCGCAGCAGCGCCATTTCCCGGGGGCTTTCCGGCTCCCGCAGGGGAAAGAAAGAGCCGCCGATTTCGAAGGGCTCCAGCACGTCCCCCGGCATCAGCAGCGTGCCGCTTTGCCCGGCGATTTCGTATTCGTTTCGCCGCGCCTCCGGAATGAAGGCCTGCCCGTCCTCCGGGATCCACTGCAGCCCCATGTCCCGGGCGGAATCGTAATCCCCAAAAATCATTTTTTCGCATGCCTCACGTCCGCAGGACGTGACGCATGCTCTCACCTCCCATGTTTCTGGTGTGCCGTTCCGGCGGCCCTGCGGCCCGCCTCCACAAGTTTATCGCATTCCGGCCCCTGCGGGGCCGTAACGCTCTCGCCTCCTTCGTTTGGTGTGTTCGCTTCGCTGCCCCTTCGGGTCAGCTTCGCAAGGGATTCACATGCCCCGCGTCACGTAGGACGCGGCGCATGCTCTCACCTCCCATGTATCCAGTCTTCCGCTCCAGCGCCTTCCAGGCGCTTCCGCAAGTTGCTTGTGGAGGCGGCCTTTGGCCGCCGGAACGATGCCAACTTTGCAGTTGGCGGGAGCGTTACGGCCCTGAAAGGGCCGGAATGCGATAAATCTGCTATTGACTTTTAGACGAATTTGTAATACTATGTATTACGAAAGGGAAATACTTGTGGAGGTGGGCCGCAGGGCCGCCGGAACGCCGCCCTAAAACATGGAAGGAGGGAGCGTTACGGCCCCAACGGGGCCGGAATGCGATGTTATGACTATAACGCTGCGAATCAACGATACCGAAGCGGAGGCCATCCGGGCCTATGCCGAATTGCACGGGGCCACGGTAAGCGACGTTATGCGCCGGGCCATTCTGGAAAAGATCGAGGACGAGCACGATCTCCAGGCCTGGGAACGCGCCTATGCCGCCTACAAACAAAACCCCGTCACCTATACGCAGGACGAGGTGGAGAAGGAGTTCGGGCTGCAATGAGCTGGCGCGTGGCATACACGGAGGAGGCCATGAAAAGCCTCCGAAAAATGGATCCATCCACCCGGGCCATGCTTCTTACCTGGATCCGCAAGCGCCTGGATGGCTGCCCGGACCCCCGGGCGTTTGGCAAGGGCCTCACGGCCAACCGTTCCGGCCAGTGGCGGTATCGCGTGGGCGATTGGCGCATCCTGGCCCGGATCGAGGATGACCGCGTGGTGATCCTGATTCTCGAGATCGGGCACAGGAGCGAGGTATATCGGTAATCGCATAACCTCCGCAGCCGTGAGGCGCGGGGGTTATAAATTGAAATCAATAAACATATTGGTTTGCACCGTGTGGACCCGGAAGCGATCTTCTTGTTTATCGAAATAGTCCTTGTCGATTTCGTATCCCGTGAAATCGAACCCCATGTCATAGGCCGCGATCCGACTGGAGCCGCTGCCCAGGTGGGTGTCCAGGATCTTGTCGCCGGGTTTCGCGCAGTGTTGGTAGATCCATTTGTACAGGGCCACGGGTTTTTGCGTGGGGTGGAATCGGTCCTGGATTCCGGCGCTCGGGCGGCGGAATATTTTGGCGTTCATGTTAAAGCTGGTCCACGCGTATTCGCACATGGCCATGGTGAATTTTTCCGGAATGTTGGTTTTCTCCCAAATAAAAAAACACCGCGCAGGCGGCAGGGGAAAATAGTTCCCGCCCCAGATCACCTGATTGCGTGAGACGCGGAAAAGCTGATCAAAATATTCTTTTCCCGGGGCCACGTCCCACGCGATGATTTTTTTCCGTATTTCGCCGCCCATTTCCCGCCCGTCCGGCATACGGTATCTGTCAAACCTTTCGCCGAACCGATTCCAGTACGGATTTTTTCCGGGGGGTGCAGCCTGCGCGCCGGGGCCGTAGGGCGGGTCCACCACGGCCAGGTCAAAACATTTGTCCGGCATTTCCCGCAGCGCGTCCATGCAGTCCATGTTGTACGCCTTATTATTCACTGTCCCTTGATTTCCTTGCATTTAATCTGAATGTAGTCGTACATTTCGCCCAGGCCGTTGATCTCCAGAATATTGAACGCCCGGCCGTTGTAAAGCACCCGGCAGGTCACGTCGATGTCGTCCCGCCAGCGCAGGGTGAATGTCACCGTGTCCTCGGCGTGATAGGCCAGGGCCTGGTAAAATTCCCGGCCCGAAACGTCCCGCTTTGCGGCGGGCACACCCTCTTCGATGGTTACCCATTCCGTCACCCGCCGCCCGGCCTCGTTGATCGTGGTTTGCGGCCGCTGCAGGTCAATAAACTGCCGTAGGTTTCCGGCATGCATTGTTTCTTCGCACGCCTCGCGCCCGTAGGGCGTGACGCGCGCTCCCTCCTCTCAATCTTCGCATTCCGCGCAACATCGCACACCCCGCGTCACGGACGCGGCGTGCGCTCCCGTCGCCCATGTTTCGTCTGTTCCGCTCCAGCGCCTTTCAGGCGCTTCCGCAAGCAGCTTGTGGAGGCGGGCCGCAGGGCCGCCGGAACAGCAGATTTGAAACATGCGCAACGGGAGTATTCCGCACCTGAAAGGTGTGGAATACGAAGCAACACGTAACGCTCTCGCCTCCTCCGTTTCGGGTTTGCCGCTCCGGCGTGGCCTTGCCCCGCCTCCGCGTGTTTGGGGGGCAATCTGCCGGGGTTATCAGGGGGGCCGTATCCCGCCGCCGCCAGTGGCGGATGAAGGCGGGAGAAGGCCAAGGGAGGGCCTTCGGCCCGACTAAGCCCCGAGGACAGGCGTTAGCCTCCGCAGGGGCTGTACCCAGCGAACGCGCTTGCGCGTTTGATGGGGGCAGGCACCAATGAGGCAAGGAGCGCGGCAAGCGGAAGCGCCGCCGCACGACTATGCCGAATTGAGGACTGGCCAATCCCCTGATTGTAATCCGCAGAACCGGCTTTGCTGTTGCTTCGCATGCCCCACGCCACGTAGGGCGCGGCGCATGCTCTCGCCTCCCATGTTTCTGGTCTACTGTTCCGGCGGCCGTTCGGCCGCCTCCACAAGCTGTTTGCGAAGCTGCCCGGAGGGCAGCGTAGCGTGCGCCAACATGGCAGTTGGCAGGAGCGCGCGCCGCGTCCAACGTGACGCGGGGCGTGCGATGAAATTAGGGGTGTGGTATATAGTTGAGTCTTACCCGCGGCTGCGCGGTTTGCGTCGGGCCGGGCCGGGCCTGCCGGATGCCGGGCCGCTGGCCGTTTTGCGCGGGGGAGAGGTGTTTTTTTCGTTCCTCCCAGATCAGGTACAGCGCCCGGGGGCTCATGCGCCAGAATGCCTCCCGGCCCACGCCGCACTCCAGCGCCCGGGCCATCAGCAGCGCCCAGGGTATGCCCGCATCCTCCCCGGCGCTTACTGAGGGTCGCCCTTTTTGTCCCCCTTGGAAACGGGCGGCATGGCGGCCAGCATCTGCTGCTGCAGCTGCTCCCGCACCCCAGGAACGTCGGTCAATCTGAACGCAGCAGTGAAATCCCGCCAGGCGATCTCCGCCCCGGCGGAACGCAGCGCCCCGTACAGAATGGCCATGATGCCGCCGATCTTGCCCATGGCCAGGTACTGCAAGATATCCGCAAAGTTCGCGTTTCTGCCAAAATACTGTTCATACACGTCCTCCGCGATCCGCATGGTCTCCATGTCGAACCGCAGGGGCATTTTCTCCCCGCCCAGCGTCATTTCGCTGGTGGGGGCATCCACGTCCTTTCCCCGCATTTTCATCGCACGCCTTGCGGCACGTAGGCCGCAACGCGCGCTCCCTCCTCCCATGTTTCTGGTCTGCTGTTCCGGCGGCCCTGCGGCCCGCCTCCACAAGCTGCTTACGAAGGCGGGGCAATGCCCCGCCGAAGTGCCGCCAACATTGCAGTTGGCGGGAGCATGCGTCACGCCTTACGTGGCGTGAGGCATGCGATGATTCTTTTACGCGAATCCCCCGCGCCGGGAACGGCGCGGGGGATGCTTTTTAACTATTGACAATGCGAAATTGAATTAGTATAATAAGGGCAGGAAGTGGCCCTTCCGCGTTTGCCCCTTGGCAAACCCAGAAAAACCCCGCTTGCAGCGTCACTACAAGCGGGGTTGCGTCATTTTTCCGTCATCGTATGCCCCGCGTCACGCAGGACGCGGCGCATACTCCCGCCTTCCATGCTGCATGGCGGCACTCCAGCGGCCTCCGGCCGCTTCCGTAAGCGGCTTGCCGGGGCGGGGCGGAGCCACGCCGAAAGGCGCAGCCACCAAACAGGTGTGACGGGAGCGCGCGTTGCGGCCTTCGTGCCGCAAGGCGTGCGATGCAAAGCAAACGCTTGCAGTTGTTCTTCCTGCCCGTCCCGGTTTCCCGGGACGGGCATTATTATACCATGGCTCTCTTGGGTTTTCAAGCGGGAGCCGCCATCACTTTACGCTCCCCCGCTGATTGCCGAATCAGGTTCATACACCTTGGTGAACCAGCTTTCCAGCAGCTTCGCGCCGTTTTCCTCATCCGCCGAGTTGGCGATGGCGGCCAGGGCGTTGTCGTTGGCCCGGCGGACGAAGGTGCCCTCAAACGTCGGGTGCTGGTACTGGATGGTGTCCGCGTCCGTGTGGGCGGTCTGGGCGCTTTCGGCAAACTTGCCCTTGTACAGGCACCAGAGCTCCTGGGTGTCGTCGTCCAGCGTCATGGCAAACATCAGGGCCACGTAGGGGGCGGTCTGGGTGCCGTGCACCACCTGCACGCCGTTCTTGTCCAGCTTCCGGCCCAGCAGCTCCTGCCGGATGGCGTAGGGGATTTTGTCCGGGTTGATGGAGACGGTGTAGGTGTCGATCCGCTTTTCGCTGCGGGTGGTCACGTTGCTGGCGTACACCTTGCCCTCCTTGTAGTTGGGGGTCACGGTCACCTCAATGGTTTTTGCCAGCACCTTGGGATCTGCGTACACGGGGGCTTTCGCCGCCGTGTCCTCTTCGGTCATTTTGGCGATGTACAGGTCCAGTACGCCATAGTAATAGCCTTCGGGCTTAACTTCGGGCATGATCTTATCCTCCAATCTGTCAGTATCATCTCATTTCGGCCCCGCTGGGGCCGTAACGCTCCCGCCAACTGCCATGTTGGCGGCACGCTCCGCCGCCCTCCGGGCGGCTTCGCAAGTAGCGCAGTAATTTGCAGGGTTCAACAAGGGGCGCAGCCCCTTGTTTGTAACCCGCAGAACCGGCTCTGCCGGTTCGAGGAGGGGCCCATGGCCCTACCGCTATCCATTTCTGGCCGTAAAAAGAGGGCTTCCGGTGATGAAATCTCCGGAAGGCCCTTTTTACAAGAAATGGATGTTGTCGATGGCGGCACGGGTTTACCCTGCCGACATCGAAACTGATATACACCGAAATTATTTCATAATTTCGGTGTATATCAGCGTGCACGCGATGTGCCGTATCCCCGTGTCCGTTTCCAGCGTGTCCGGCCCCCAGGAATACACCCGCACCCCTGCGGCCTTGAGCAGCTCCAGGGCCTGAAAGAACGCCGCCCGGTGCTCCCCGCCCTCCAGGCGGGAAAAGGCGTGCAGCTGCAGCAGGTGCCGGATCCGGGTTGGGTCGTTGCTGGCCTGGTAGAAGCTGCCCTGGGTTTCATTGAAGGTCAGGTACGTGTCCGCCGTGGATTGGCCCGGCGGCTGGCACACCGCATAGGGCAGGGGGGCCAGGGTCTTGTAAATGAATTGCTGTACTTTGTCAGTCATCCCGTCACCCCTTCTGTTCCGCATCGATCACGCTTTGCATGGCGGCGATCACCTCGCCGGATGCGCTCTGCACCGTCGGGTTGAACCAGGGCCGGGGGGCCATGTTGCTGCGGCCGTACTCCAGGATGTTGCCGATCTTGGCCAGGCTTTCCCCGTGGTTTTCGCCGGTGGGGGCCACCTGGCAGTGGTATCCGTCCGCGGCGTTGTAGCTGACGCTGCCCGCCTTGATGCTGGCGGCCAGGGCCCCGGTGTCCCGGGGCGCGGCCTCGCTCAGCCGTTCGGCCAGCAGCTTCCCGCCGGCCTTCACGGCTTTTTGCGCCGCCGGGCCGATGTTTTTCCCCAGCCGCTCAAACCGCGCCATTTCGGCCGCAATCCCGCCAGTCTCAAACATCGCATTCCGGCCCCGATGGGGCCGTAACGCTCCCCCCTTTTCCCGTCTTGTCGTCCGCTTCGGCGGCCTTCGCCCGCCTCCGCAAGTTTTGGAGTAATTTACCGGGGTTATCAGGGGTGGTTAACCCCCTGATTGCAATCCGCACCGCCGGGTTTCCCGGCGGGAGGATGAAAATTCCTGAAGGATCGTTTACGATCCGGGAAGGAATTTTCTTTCCCTGCCGATTTTCCGGCCGTGTGCGCAGCACACAGGAAAATCGGTGTCGACGAAGGAGCGGCTTTAGCCCTCCTTCGTCGAAGAGGACGAGCCCGCAGGGCGCATCTGGTGAACGGAGGTAACAAACTTATCCGGGATATGCGCCGCGGGCTCGTCCGTTCCTCGGTTGTCATACATCCACGCGGCCAGGTCCATCACCCAAAATGCGTACAGGCTGCCCTCGGTGCTCCGGGGCACCCCCGCCCGTTCGTACCATTCCGCCGCCGCGTCCAGCGTCCCCTGGAGCAGTTCGGGGCTCTCCCGGGGGCTGGCCCCCGCATAGCGGCGGAAGGTTTCGATGTCAAGCTGCAGCGTCATTATTCGCTGGCGGGCATCTTCCGGGCGATCATGGCGGCCTTGTCAAACACGCTCACGCCCATGCGGGCAATGCCCCGAACCAGCGTGCTGTTGGTCTTGAACGCGTCGCCGCCCACGTCGGTGGAGGTCATCTCGAAGCCCTGGCGGGTGAACAGGGTGGCAAATTCCCGGCCGTCGCCCAGGTAGAAAACGGGCTGCCCTTCCGCTTCGGTGGGCATTTCGGCATTATCGATCACGAACACCTGGCGGCCGAACATGCGGTAGAGGGTGGCGTTGGTGGGATCGGGCTGCAGCAGGGGCCGGACGTTTTTGTCCAGCAGCTGGTCCAGCAGGTCAAACCCGTCCTGATTGCACAGGATGGTAGCCGCCACGGAAATGGCGGTGGGCAGGCCCTTGTTCAGGGCGGTTTTCAGCCCGGCCATGGGGTCCTCGGCCGTCAGTTCCTCGGCTTCGATTTTTTTCAGTTCCGCCAGGATCAGGGCGTTCTCGGTCAGCACCTGTTTCCGGGCGAACCACTGGCCCAGGTACGTGAACAGGTTGGCGTCGTTGTCTTTCAGTAGGTCGTTGCTGACGGGCAGGATCAGCCCGTAGTCCTCCACCTTGAATTCGATCTTGGCGAATTTGGGCTGGTCGTCCGTGGGCACGTTGCCCATTTCGGTCATTTTGGCCATGCCCTTGGTGGGGGCGGTGTCCACCACGCGCCAGCCCGTGGGGGAGTTGGTGCTCTCCTGGCCAAACACGGTGGCCAGGGGGGTCAGGGTGCGGCGGAACTCGCGGATGGTGTGATCGATGTCCTCCGGCACCAAAAATCCGCCGTCCGCGCCCTCGCTGCCCGTTTCGGTGAGGGCGTCAAAGAGGGGCTTGCACTTTTCGTCCTGGCGGCCCGTCTTGCGGGTGATGCCGTTGCGCACGGCGTAGGCAAAGGCCCGGGCGTATTCGTTGCTTTTCAGCATTTCCGCCACGTTCCGGGCGGGGGCGGGGGCAGGGTCCGCGCCGGGCACGGGCTGCAGGTGGGCCGCGCCCTCCTGCAGCTTTTCGTTCAGCACGGTCTCCAGGGCGTTCTTGCGTTTCTGCAGGCTGTTCAGGGCCTGCTGGCGGGTCTCCAGGTCCTGCATGGATACGTTGTTGTCCAGGGCGGCGTCGCTCAGCGCCTGGGCGGCGGTGCGGATGCGGCCGGACAGATCCAGCAGCTGGTCGCGGATGTCGTTCACGGTCATAGGCATAGTTTTCAATCTCCCTTCTTGTTTGTTCGCACGCGGGGCGTGCGATGTTGCGTGGATCGGGTTCAGGTTCAGGTGTTCTGGCGCATTTTTGCCAGATTTCCGCAGTTGTTGTTAGGCCACGGTTCGTCCCACACGGACAGCATAATGGAAGCCCGTTTAGCAATTTCGCTCCGTATGGCGGCTTCGTCAGGCTGCACCGGTTTGTGCGCGGATGCTGCCGGCTCCGGCACGTATGCTTCCGGCTCCGGCGCGGGTTTGTGGGAGTTAATCAGGGCCATGGCAGCCGCCCGGCTGTGGCTGGATCGCTGCATCAGGCAGGCGGCGGTCCGGCCCCCGATGGCGGACTGGGCGGGGGCCGCGCCCCCGAACAGGATGGCGTCCGCGAAGCCCTCGTCCACGCAGGTCTGGGCGGACATCCAGGTTTCGCTGTCCATCATGGCGCGGATTTCGTCCATGGGCTTGCCTGTGCGCAGGTGGTAGGCCATGGCGATGCCGGCGGCCAGCTCGTCCAGCACGTCCGCCGTGCGGCGGAACTGCTCCGCGTCCCCGGCCTCCATGCTCCAGGGATTGTGAATCATCATGTAGGCGGCGGGGCTGATCATTACCCGGCTGCCGCCCATGGCTACCACGCTGGCGGCGCTGGCGGCAATGCCGGTGATGATCACCGTCACGTCGCCCATGCCGTTTTCGTGGTGCTCCCGGAGGGCCGTATACAGTTCAGCCCCGGCCAGCACATCGCCGCCGGGGCTGTTCAGGTACACCGTCACGTTGCGGTACTGGGATAGGTTCGCCCGCACATCCCGGGCCACCACCAGGCCGTCGTCCGTCCACCAGCCGGGGTCCGTTACGATTTCGCCTTCGATGGTCAGCACCCCGTCCTCCGGGGCCGTGACGTCCCGGGCGAAGTTATAAAATCTGTTCATTGCTTGTCCTCCTTGGTTTCCGGGGCCTGGCCGCCCAGCAGCAGCTCGGGGTGCTCCACGGCGATCCGGATGGGGATCAGGTCGCGGCTGGCCATCAGCTCGTTGCCGCTGGGGTCGGGGGGCATGCCCTCCCGGGCCCGCACTTCGTTGGGTTTCAGCCACCCGCCCCGGATGGCGATTTGGTGTTTGTTGGCCATGGTGGCCGTGTCCGCCCGGGTCAGGGCGTCGGTGTCGAAGCGGTACCGGTACCCCGCCGCGTATTCCGATCTGGATAGCAGTTTGCGGTTGAATTCCTCTTCCCACTGCTCCACGATGGGGGTGATGGTCAGCTGCAGAAATTCCTGCATCTGCTGCTCGGCGGTGGAAAAGGAGGTGTCCGTGTAGTCCCCCAGCATATGGGGCGGCAGGTTGTACACCGTGGCCACCCGGTTGCGGCTGATCCTTTCCACGTCCAAAAGCTGCGCGTCCACGGGGCTGGTCGAGAACGTCGTGGCCGTCAGGCCCCCTTCCAGCACCACCACGCTGCGGCCGGAGCGCTTGTACGTCTCCAAAAACCGGTCCACGATGGCGTTTTTCCGCTCCTCGTTGACCGATGTATTGGGCACCGTCAGCATCAGGCCGTGGTTCACGCCCTCCAATTGGTCCAGGCTCAGCTGCCGCACCTGGGCGTCATAGTCCAGGCTGCTGCGCAGCACGTCCACGGGCCGGATGCCGCGCTCGCCGTTGGCACTCATGTGCTTGATCGCCAGCACCATGCCGCCGGGGGCGTACTGGGGCTCCTCGTCGTCCATCATGATCTGGTACCAGATTTCCAGGGTTTCTGGGTCCCGCATGGGGCGCACCCGGGCGGGGTTCAGGATGTCCAGCCGGGTCGGCGTGCCGGAGCCGTCCGGCACGATGAGGGCGTAGGCGGTGCCCTCGATGTTGCGCAGCACCTCCATGGTCTGCCGCCAGGTGTAGGCGGTAAAATTGGGGGCGGGCTCCAGGCTCACCAGCCGCTCCCGGGGATCGCCGTCCATGCGTTCGTACCCCTGGTACAGGTGCATGGGCATGCTTGCCACCGTGCTGGAAATCCGGCTGACGGCGGCGTAAATGGCCTCGCTGCCCTGCAGCGTGGCGTCCGCCCGGGGGCGGGACACCGATTTGAATACCCGGATGCGCGGGTCGTCGGGCTTGTCCCGGGCCCGCTTGTTCTTTGCTTTAAACGGCCACACTTGTTTGTTCGCACGCCCCGCGTCACGTAGGACGCGGCGCGCGCTCTCCTTTCCTTTGTTTTTGGTCTGCGCCTTTCGGCGTGGCTTCGCCCCGCCCCGGCAAGCAGCTTACGTAGGCGGCCGGAGGCCGCCGAAGTGCCGCCAACATGGCAGTTGGCGGGAACATTACGCGCCCGCAGGGCGTGGAATGTGGTGCTTGGGCTTCATCGCCCTCCGGGCGATTCCGCAAGGTTCTTGTGGAGGCGGGGCATCGCCCCGCCGGAACGCCGCCAACATGGCAATTGGCGGGAGCGTTACGGCCCTGAAAGGGTAAGCGTCGCCCGTCAGGGCGACCGAGGGCGAGCGATTCTTGAATCGCCGCCCGATGCCCGCGCTTCCACGCAGTGGAGTAGCGCGGGGCGTGGCCGGAATGCGATGTAACGGACTTCGCACGCCCCGCGTCACGCAGGACGCGGCGCGCGCTCTCCTTTCTCTTGTTTTTTGGCTCCCGCTCCGGCGGCCCTTCGGCCCGCCTCCGCAAGTTTTGGAGTAATTTACCGGGGTTATCAGGGGGTGGTTAACCCCCTGATTGAAATCCGCAGGGGCAGCTTTGCCGCCCCGAGGATGGGCCCATGGCCCTACCGCTATCCGTTTTCGGCCGCAAAAAGAGGGCTTTTGGGGTTTGGGCCCCCAAAAGTCCCTTTTTGCAGAAAACGGATGTGTCGATGAAGGAGCGGCTTTAGCCCTCCTTCATCGAATTAGTTAGATGTCCAAGACTCGGATGCTTGGGGTGGTATTGATCATCCCGGCGGGCAGGCGGTCCATGCGCACGGTGTGGGCGTCCAGCCAGGCCATGAACCCGTCGATTTTGCGGTATTTGTTCCGCTTGGTGGGCATCCAGTTGGCCTTGTCCGCGTGCCGGCGTTCGCCCGAAATGCGCACGTTGTCGCAGTACCAGTACAGCATGGGGTCCTGGTTGCACACCACGCGCCCGGCCAGCAGCATTTCCTTGATGTCCTTCATGGGGTCGTTCAGGGTAATGGGCCCCTGCCGCACCACCTGGCACTCAAACCGCTGCTCCAGCATCTGCCGCAGGCGCGTCGCGTTGGCCGGGTCATAGCCGATGGTGACGATTTCGTACTTTTCTGCCTGCTCTGTGAACCAGTCGTAGATATCCTCCTGCTGCACGTACTCGCCGGGCACGATGGTCAGGTACCCCCGCATGGCCAGGCTGTAGTAGTCAATTTTTTCCTGGTCCAGGTCCACTTTCCGCTGGGGCACCCAGGTGTGCAGCTTCACAAAGCTCCGCCCGTCGTCCAGGGGGAACTCCAGGGCGGCGGAGGTGTAGTCCTCCCGGCTGGAAAGGTCGAACCCGCCGTAGCACCGGCGGCCCAGCAGCGCTTCCTCGTCCACCGTGTCCATGTTCCGGCGAATCACCTCCGGCTGCACAAATGCCATGTCGTCGGCGTTCACCATGATGTTCAGCTGCTTGCAAATGAAGTCCGCCCGCTCGCTGGGCACGTTTTTGCACCGTTCCCAGCTCTGCTGCAGGTCCTCCATGTGCAGCAGGTACCCCAGGGACGGGTTGGCCTTCCCCCACACGGCGGTGTTTTCCACGTCGTCGTCCGCGTCCAGCTCGCAAATGAACGCGAACATGCTGTCCGCCACCTCGGGTTTTAATTTCCCGGGGATCATGGCGTCCGTGAACAGGTCGTAGTAATAGGCCAGGGGGCCGTCCGTCACGTTGCCCATGGTGGTGATGTACCAGGCAATGGGCTGGGGGCGTTTCACCATTTTCCGCCGCAGAATGTTGATCAGCTTGAAATCCCGGAATTCGTGGATTTCGTCGAAAATCGCCATGTGCGGGTTCAGGCCGTCCAGCTTCTTGGAATCGCTGGCCCGGTGGCGAATGAAGCTGCGGGTTTTATCGTAAAAAACGCCGTCCCGCAGGGTGCGGAACCGTTTCGCCAGGGCGGGGGATTCGTCAATCTGCCCTTTGCACTCGGAAAACACGATGCCCGCCTGGTCTTTGCTGTTGGCCAGCAGGTAGATTTCCGCGCCCCGCTCCCCGTCCTTGCAGGCGGCATAGGTGGCGTTCCCGGCCAGCAGGGTGGATTTTCCGTTGCCCGTGCCCACCAGGATCAGCGCCTCCCGGAACCGGCGCAGCTTCGTTTGCCGGTTTATCCACCCGTACACGTTGCATTCCACGAAGCACTGCCAGGGCAGCAGCGTCATTTTGTCGTAGCTGCCTTTGGTAGGTTTCAGAAAATGCTCAATGAACGCAACAGGGCGCTCGGCCCGCACGGGGTCGAACGCCCAGGGGAAATCGGGGTCTTTCCTGGATTTTTCCAGGTCGTCCAGGAAGCGGCGGCAGGCCATCCTGGTTTTTTCGCAAACGGTGATTTCCCCGTTCACCGCCTGCCGGGCGTAGGCAAAGCACCGGCTGACGGCGCTGCCGGGTGCGGACGGGTTGACGATTTTGTTATCCGGGGAAATCGTCGAAGCCGTCGTCATCCAGGGTCATGTTTGCCGCCCGCCGGGCGTTCGGCGTCAGCCGGAGCTCGGCCAAAAGCTTGCGCTGCTGGTCGCAGTAGGCGCGGAAATGGCTCACGGAGCGGTTGTCCTGCCAGTATTCCTGGCGGCCGTTGCGTCCCATCCGGCCGATGCCGCGCTTTTCGATGTCCGCCCGCAGCAGTTCCTTGATCTGCTCGGCGTACGCCACGTCAAATACCAGCATCTGGTCCGCGTCCGTCATGCCGCCCTCCCGCTGTTCACAGGCGGCGCACAGGCAGTCGTACATATTCCGGGCGTGCTCGCTGGTGATTCGTTCAAAATGCTCGTTTTTCAGTATGTCGTTCATGGCTTTTGTGCCTCCTATATTTTGATGACCCGCATGCCGTGTTTCGGCGCGGGTGTGTGCGCCTGCCGCCCCTTCTCCGGATGCCTTTTATTATGGCATTCATCGCAGAGGCTGATGAGGTTATCCAGGTCCAGCGCCAGGTCGGGCCGCTGGTCCCGGGGGATGATGTGGTGCACCATGGCGGCGTCCCGGGGTTTCGCGCCGTACCCCGCCAGGTATCGGTCCATGCAGTCCCGGCACTTGTAATGATCCCGTTCCAGGGCCGCCCGCCGCGCCCGTTTCCACGCGGCGGTGTGCAAAAATGGGTCGGATTCCTTCATGCTCAGCCCCTCCCGGGCGCACGGTGGGTATAAAAAAGGCCAAAAGCGTCAGCGCCGACGCTTTTGGCCCCTTGGGATGATTTGGCAAGGATACCGTATCACATGGGGTCACGTGATATCAAGTGCATATTTTATGATATTTTGTGATATTCTGTGAGATTATTCCCCGCCCTCCGCCGCCTGCAGCGCGGCGCGCAGCTTTTTCAGGCATTCCGCACACAGGAAAACGTCCCAGAAAAACACGGGTTCGCCGCCCTGCGTCCGCCTGGGGAACATGATTTTGTACGCCCCGCTGCCGTTGTGGCACGCCTCGCAGCGGAGCATGGGCCGCCGCTGCCGCTCCACGCGAAAGACCGCGCCGTCATTCCTCATCATCCGGTTCATCCTCCCATTTTGCGGCGGCCTTTTCCTCTTCCGTCGGTTCGTCCGCCCAGAATCGGGCGACGCGGTTATCGTTCATCATCATTTCCAGGTAATCCCTCGCTTTTTCCCAGTCCATGGGCTCGTCTTGCCGCGTCTCATCATTCATTCGTATTGCCTCCTTCATAATCCGGGAAATCATGCACGTTCCCGATAATAACCGCATCGTCCGCGATGTTCAGGTTTTTTTGCCCGATGTAAAACAGTGATCTGCCGTTTTTCAGGCAGAACCCTCTCATGCCAGCACGGTCGTCGTATATCACCTCGGTCGTGAATGTTTCCGCATGGAATCCAAAAGTCGTAAACCTCAGAATGTCGCCCTCAAAAATTTCCGTCCTGTTCGCGTCCTGCATACCGATGGACTGTCCGAATGTTTTAGGATCGACAACATAATGCTCCATGCCTCCCACCTTGTTGACCGACGTCCATATTTCTACCAAATTCCCGTTAATCTCATAATGCCGTCCGTACACCCATTCATGGTTTTTATCGATCCGTTTTCCGCGGTACATGGGAGGTTCGCGCACCATCATTATTATTTCATCCCCTTTCCGGTCGCCATTTTCCTGGCCCTCATCCGTTTCTGGTCGTATTCCAGGCACACGTCGCACTGTTTATACCCCGGCGCGGCGGGCCGTTGCCGGCAGCGGGAGCAGAGGACCGCCTCCTGCCGCTGCCGTGCCTCCGCGTCCCGGTAGGCCCTGTACATGTCCCGCCGGATCGCCCGGGGTCCGATCTCTTTCACCTCGCACGTGGCGGGCGGGTTCCACTTGACCCGCCCCGTGATGAACGTGTAATCGCAGCACCTGCCTCCGCCCGTCCATCCGTCCAGATAACCGTAATACCGGCAGCCCTGGCACGTTTCGTCCCGGGCCAGGTTCGCCCGCTCCGCGTCCGTCATCCGCTGCACCATTTCGGCCACCGGTTTCCGGCCCCGCTCTGCCCGGCGCATCGTCCGCTGCGCCGCCTCTCCCGTGTGCGGCTCCAGCAGCCATTCCTCCGTCACGCCGAAATATGCTGCCAGTTGCATGAGTTTATTTTTTTTGATGCGCTGCACGGGCGGCACGGTCATCCAGCGCATCATGCTTTCCTTCGTCACGCCAATCCGCCGGCAGAGTGCCTTCATGTCCATGGTCTCCGCGTATGCCAGCCCCCGCAGGTTTTCCGCCAGCACGGCCATCTGTTCCATCGTTGTGCCGAGGTCTGCGTTATTCCGCCACATTTTCGCCCCGCCCCCCATTTGCGTCCAGGTACCAGTCGGGCAGCAGCGCGTCCACCTGTTCTGGCCCCACGTCCGCCAGGGCGTCCGCCGCGCCTCGCCGCAGGGCGCACACATAGCCGTAACTGTAATGCATTTCCTGGGCAATGGCGGTGACAGATTTTCCGTCGATGTAATACATCCCGGCCGCCCGGCGCGCATTTTCCCCCGGCACCATGTCGATCAACCGGTTGGCCACCACCAGCTCCGCCTGGTATTCCCGTTCCCGGCGGTCGATCATCCGTTCCAGTTCGTCGATTTCGGCCATGATCGCGGCCATTTTGTCCGTTTCCCCGCCTCCGTGCACCGGGGTGTCGGTCTGGATTGGATGCAGCCTGGCGGCGCTGTCCCGGTAGCGGTCGATTTTTTCACGGATCCGCCGCATGTCCCCGCCAGCCCGCAGGCAGCGCTGCAGCACCTCCATAGCTGTCATTTGCATCCCTCCCGCATCCTGGTCTGTATCGATTTCATGGTTTTATAATCGTCCCACATTTCAATCTGATCCAGCGCCACGCTGTATTCATCCCGGGGCAGTTCCCGCATGCTTTGAATGCCGGTGGTCATTTTCACGGCCCGGCGGATGGCGTTTGCCACCGCTTTTTCGTGCCCCGCCAGGCCATAATCGGCGCACAGCGCCGCCGCCCGCGCGCTGATCGCGGCGTTCAGGCTTTTGGCCTGGGCCGGGGTGATTTTCGTCAATGTCCGCACCGCCCGCCGCAACTCGGTCATTTCCCGGCTCATGGCTGCGAGTTCTGTTGATACCCGCATAAATTCCGCCTGTATGTCCTGCATACCCCGCACGATGGCCGCCATCGCCTGCCTGACCTGCAGCTGCAGCGCGTTTTCTCCCTCCGTCGCCGGGATTGGCAGCTCCTGGGGCTCCGGCGCGTTGTTTCTGCCTGTGTCCATGCCGCTCCTCCTATTCCACCGTGCCGTCCGCGCACACGGTGTCCAGCGCCCGGCGCATGCTGTCCACCCAGTCCCGTATCTGCCCCACACAGGCCACAATTTTCTCCCGGCTTGCCGTGGGCAGTGTGGCGATCTGCAGCCCCAGATGCGGCAGCGATCCCAGCATCCCGATGAATGCCCGCACGCTGAGCTCTACCTTGTCGCTTAGATCCACTTTATCCTCCTGCGCAGTGTCCCCACGCGCCGTTTGCGCCCGCAGGTTCAATAGCTCCTGCTGGGCCGCCTGCCGCAGTGCCGCCTGTTTTTCCAGCCGTTCCTCGCTCTCCTGGAGGGCCGCTTTCAGCCGCTTCATTTCTGCCTCCGCTTCCGGGCCGGGCCCCTGGTTTTGTGCCATGATTTTCTGTTCGGCCTCCGCCCGGCCCTCCGCCAGCGCTTTTTCCCGCACCCGGGCAATCTGTTCGTCAAACCCCTCGATCCGGTTCAGGTACTGGTCGATCTGCCGCCGCTGCCGCTCGATGTGGTCATTCTGATCCGTTTCCCGTTTCCTGGCCGCCTCAATTTCCCGGGTCAGTTCCCGCAGGGTGGTTTCGTTTTCCGCCGCCCGTTTGGCCATGGTCTCCCGGTCCTCCTCGCTCAGCCCGCTGGCCAGCAGCGCCAGGGCCTTGCTCATTTCAAGTTCCGCAAGGGCGCTCCCCTCCCGGATCTCCCGGGCCGCCCGCATGCAGCGCTGCGCCTGCTGGATGCTCAGGCCCGTTGCGCGGGTCACCCACTGCTCCCACTGCCCGTGGGGCACCACGCCCGCTTCTTTCGCCTCGATCAGCGTCCGCCCGATGCCGATGTATCCGGTGCCGATCTGCTCCTTGTACAGGTAAATGCGGGCCTCATAGTCCGCCAGGGTCAGCATTTCCCGTTTTTCGGGCTCATTTTTCGCAAGCGCCGTCATGGTTTTTCCCTCCTGTTTCGTGGTCCTGATAGATGTTGCATTGCCTGTAATAGCAGCAGCAGTACAAGCGATACTGCCTGTCCCGCTCCTCGGGGCTCCTGAACCGGTATCCGCTGCCGCAGCATTGGATGTAGCTTCGTCCCCTGTAGTCCACCCGGGCCCGGAAACAGGGGCATTTTGCCCGCTCCGCGCCCGTTTTCCGGTCGTTTGTCATGGCTGTCCCTCCCGTTTTTTACTGCCAGTCCTGCGGCAGTTCTTCGTTTTTCACCTGCACAAAATCCATTTTCTGCTGCTCGGACGCAGCGCCCGGCCCGTCCATGGCCGTCCGCGGGATCCACAGCAGCCGCACGGCCCGCCCGTCGATCCATTTGTTGCGGGTGGGCGTTTCGTCCCCCGGCGGCAGCCGCAGAATGCCGTCCGTCCGCAGGTGTTTGTACAGCGCCTTCAGGGACACCGGGAATTCCACCCCCTGCTCCCGGCACAGCCGAGCCACGGCGGCGAATGCCACCGACGGCAGGAAATAATAGTAGTTCTCGTCCATGTATCCGATCATGTCTTTTGGTGACGCCGTTGCAGGCTTGTCCGTTGCTGCCGCCGCGCTCAGGTCCCGCAGCGTCACGGTTTTGGCCGCCAGAAGTTCTGTTAGTGACGAAAGGAAAATCCGGGTCGGTTTTTCGTCCTCCGCCGCTTTGGATTGTTTCCGGCTAACGCTGGTCAGCACCGTCCGGGCGTGCAGCAGCAATGCCTCGGCTTCGTCGGTCTGAATCGCCCCCACGTCCCGGAAATAATTCAGCATCATCCCATAGCCGATCAGGATACAGGCCACCGCCTCGGGCGACCGGTCATGCTGCCCCGGGCTCATGCCGTGCAGATCTCGCCGGTATCGCACAAACATGTCATGCAGCCGGTCGGGCAGCGCGTCCGCCTGCCGCTGCAGCCACATAATGTACCCCCGCATGGCCCGCTGCAGGTAGCCTCGCCGCGCCAGCTCCTGCTCCTCCGTCATGTCGCTGTCCACTGGGATGTCCCCCCTGTCTATATCTAAAATGAAATACCGGGATAATCCGCTGGCTCCGATGGCCGGCAGGTCCTCCCCTGTAATGATGGCAATGCTCCGGGGCGGTGTACTGGCGCGGATCGTGCTGTCCGCGTTCAGCCGCCCCCGGTCCACCCCGTCGCCAAAAGCCCGGGACAGGGTCTGTGCCGTGGCCGCCATCTGCCGCTTTTCCTGGATGCTGGGCACCGGGTGGTAGTCGTCCACCAGAATGGGCATATCTTTCACCAGAAACGCTTTTTTCCGTATCTGATTGCCAGTATCATTGAAAGACGCGGGCGGGTTCTTGGCATGAAAGTTGCCGTAATGGCTCAGTGCCAGGGCGGCGGCGGTGGTTTTGTGCGTCCCGCTCTCCCCGTAAAGGAATAGCGCGAATGCCGGCACCACGTCCGTCTGCACCATGAATTCCCGCAGCGGGGCCAGGTACGCCGTCCCCAGCAGCGCAATCCCGATCTCCTCTTTCATTACGGTCTGCAGCCGGTAACTGGCCGCTGCCGCATCCCTCCAGGGAATTTGTTCAAATTCCGGGGCCCCGCCCCCGTCCAGGCGGTAGGTTTTCAGCGCGTCGCCCATGTCCACCGTCACGCCCTCCATGCCCACCGCGCCGCCGTGGTACAGGTAGCACCATTTCCCGCCGATCCTCCGCCACCCCGTGTGGTTGTATTCCGTCACGCGCTTGGCCGTCATTTGCCCCACTTTTTTGATGGCCCAGGCCACCTTGTCCTTGTTGGTGGTGCCGGGTGCCATGCTGGCGGAAAATCCCCATTTGCCCGTTACCCAGGCCATGCTGTCCAGTTCCTTGCTCCCCACCGTCACCCTTCCCAGCTTCTCCCCCCGGCTGTTCCAGCCATCCAGGACAAAATACATGGCCGTGTTCACCCCGTCGTCCCGGGTCAGCTCCATTCGGGGGATCACCACAAAATCCGTTAGGCTCTTGAGGCTGTTTTGCATCACCTGCACAATGCTCCCGCCCTGCGCCCCGTATCCGGGGATCTGCTGGTACAGCCTTTCCGCTTGCTCCAGGGGAGACAGCCAAAACGGCACCGCGTTGGGATCAAAATCCCGGGTGGCGGCCACCTGCCGCGCCAGCGCGTCCATGGCTGGCCCATCGCCCATCATTTCTACCATGTCCGTAATGTCGCCTTTTGGCGGCAGATCCGGGCAGGCGTCCAGCAGGTTGATAAGGCGCACCCGTTTGGCCACGCCCAGCAGCTGCAGCGCCACGCTCAGCGCGTGGTTTTGTCCCGTGTAATCGTTGCCCGCCGTGTCGTTGTCCGGCAGGATGATTACGTCCGCCCCCCGCAGCAGCTGGGTGTAGCTGGCCCGCCATTTTCCCGCCCCGCCCGGGTTGCAGGTGGCCGTGTGACCCAGGCGAACCAGCGTTTCCACGTCTTTTTCGCCCTCCACCACGTACACGGGCCGCTCGTTTTCCACCGCGTCCAGCACCTGCGGCAGCTTGTACAGGATGCCCTCCCGCAGTTCGTTGGGCACGCTGTTCACCCATCCGTCCCGGTTCGCCTTTTCATTCTGCGGGTCATACCGCCGCTGGCGGAAGGTTTTTTGCCGTTTGCCGTCCTGTTCGTACTGGTAGCGGCACACCTGGAATACCTCGCGCCCGGTCGCGTCCGTGTAGCTGTAGATTCTGTCCGGGTGCGCAAAGTCCACGGGCGGCCGCTCGCGCCGCTCCTGCGGAGGGATCTCCTTGGCCGGGTAGACGTTCACGCCGGCGGGCGCGTGCGGGTCGTTCAGCCGCCTGTTTTCTCCCGGCGCGTCCGGGTCCACAATCAGGTCCCGGGGCGTCACGCCCAGGGCGGCCATGATTTGGCTGTTGGCACATCCGGCATGGCAGCACAGGTAAATCCGCTGTTTCCCGTCCTTGTTTTTGATTTTTTCTGCAATGGACAGGCTGGCCGTTTTGTCGTCATGGCAGGGGCAGCGGGCCATATATTCCCCGTTGGCGTCCGGGCCGGTGACGTGCTCCAGCCGCTGCAGTATTTCTCGGATTGTCATGCGGTCACGTCACCTTCCTGCCATCCGTTTCTTGATTGCCTCCATCACCTCGTCCAGCTGCAGCACGTAATCCCGCCCGATTTTCCGGGCCGGAATCCACCCCTCGTGAATGCCCCGCCGGATGGTGCTTTCGCTCAGCCCGGTTTCTTCGCTCACCCGGCTGATGCCGATTCCCTGCACTTCCTTGATGTACTCCCGCAGCGTGTCGGTATCCACCAGCAGCCGGTTTCCCACCCGCAGCACCGGGATATCGTTGGCGGCGATCCGCCGCCGCAGAATGTGCTCGGATACTCCCAGCTTCCTGCTCGCTGCCCGGATTGTCTGCAGATTCATGCGTTTTCCTCCCCTGCGGCTGCCAGCGCCGTGTCCACTGCCGATATGGTTTCCTCCATCATGCGCCGCAGGCGCACCGCTTTTTCCCGGATGGCCAGGGCTGCCTCCCGTTCTCCGGCCGTGATCCGCCCGTCCCGGGCCAGCTCGGCGAAGCGCAGCGTCATGTCGTCCACCCGGGAAAATTCCACCGCCCAGCTGAGGGCCGCCCGGGTCAGCTCGCTCTCTGTTTCCCCGCCGTAGTCCGGCAGCAGCGGGCAGCACGCCCGGATGTGCAGCCGCCGCAGATCAGGGGCCCCGTACACCTCCACCATCCGCTGCACCACGTCGCACGGCGGCAGCGTTTTCCCCGTTTCGTAGTCCTGCAGTGCCTCTTGGCTCACGTACAGCGCGCCGGCAGCCCGCGCCCGGGAGGAAAGCAGCGGGTTTTTCGCCGCCGCTTCGCCCCGCGCGTTCCGGTAAATGTTGCCTGTTTCTCTCATTTCGTCCTCCGTTTCTGCCATTCCGGGCGGATTTCCGGCCTCTTTTCGGCCATTCCAGCCCTCGCATTTGTTGCTTTGTTGCGTTATAATTTCAATTGCAGTTTGCATTTTATACTAATTATTTCAATATGTCAACAAAAATTTGCAATTTCTTTATTTTTTTCTATTTTTGTTTATAATCGTTTACATGGGAGGATTATCATGTCTAATTCTGTTAACAGATTGGCAATGCTTCGGAAACGGCTGGAAAAAAACCAGGATGAGGTCGCTCAGGCGGTCGGAATCTCCCGCACGGCATTGTCGAATTTCGAGAATGGCCGCACTGCCCTCAGCAGAATGGATATTGCCATCGCATTGGCGCAGTATTACGGCGTATCCCTGGATTACATCGCCGGCCTCTCCCCGGTGCCGCACCCGGAGAAGGGCGATTCCCTGTCCGCGGCGTTGAACCGCCTTTCCGGCCGTTCCGATAACGCCGCGCCTTCGGTCGAAGAAATCGCCATGCTGGTGCACGCCGCCACGGCCTATCTGTCCAGCGGGAAGCCCTGCGGCGATGCGCCGCTGATCGCCTGGAAAAACTTCACCCGGGAGCTCGCGATCTGCTTTTCCGATGCCGTGGGTGATGACGCCCCGCAGTTGCTGGATCATGCCAATGCTGCCGCCGTCGCCGCCCTTGAAATCACAAAAATGCCGGCCCTGCTGCTGGCAAAAATCAAAGGAGATGGACAAAATGATGCGTAAATTCTTTGTGGTCCTCGTTGCAATGCTGCTGCTGATCCCCGCAGCCGGCACGGCGGAAACGGATCTGTCCGCTATGACCGATGAAGAACTGGTGCAGCTTCGGGACGCCGCCAACCTCGAACTGGCCGCCCGTCATCCCGCAGAGGGGCCTTTGGCTACCTGGGAAATGGAAGGCTGCCGTATTGATCTGATCGCCGTCGAGCGGGGCGTCGACCGTGATAATAACCCCGGTTTTTCCCTTCGCTTCGCCTTCACCAACACCGGCACAGAAACGTCCACATATATTCACTATGCCCAGGCTTACATTTACCAGGACGGCGTGGAATGCGAATGGGCGTTTGTTAACGGCGCGGATTCGTCCACACAGTTCACCCGCGTGCAGCCCGGCGGCACCTTCGACGGGGTAATATACGGCTTCCTGCCCAACAGTGACAGCGCCACCATTGATATCGAAATCACAGCCGCCAGCTATCCATACCAATCCGCCGGCACATTCACCGTCAAATTGCCGGACTGACGGAGGCCTTACACATTGCATTACGGTTCCATTACACCATTTAAGGGCATGGCTGTAAGCCCTCAAATCCTTGTAAAATAAGGGTTTGAGGGCTTTTTTATACCCGTTCTTACAGAATTACAGCAAAAATAACATATAGGTACACAACAATTTTTTTGGAGGTGTTTTCCGTGGGTACCATTGAGCGCAGGGGAAAAGGCAGCTGGCGCGTCAGCGTCCGTGTAAAAACTCCGGAGGGGTCGCGGGTCGTCCGGGAAACGGTGCATGTAGATCCGGATCTGTCCGAAAAACGGCAGCGCAGGGAGGCGGAGGCGGCCCTCAACCGGCTCCAGGCGGCTGTCGATGCCGGTGAAAAAGGGGCGGAGCTTCATTATACCGTCCGCGCCTGGTCGGATTTTTGGCTGGAAAACGAAATCCGGCCAAACTGCAGCCCCGTCACCTATGGCAATTACCGTTATCTGCTGGATAGCCGCATCCTGCCCGCCCTGGGGGACGAACGCCTGGAAAACCTCACGGCCGTTTCCCTCACTGCCTGGATGGCAGCGCTTCGGGAAGAGAAAAAAAGAACCACCCGCGTGCCGGATGACCAGCTGGCGCATAAGCGTTCCCCTTCCCAGCACCTCTCCGGCCGCGCGGGCGGCCTGTCCGCGAAAACCCTGCTCAATTATTACGCCTGCATGGACGCCATGCTGGCCTCCGCCGTCCGGATGCGTATCCTGCCCTATAATCCCATGGGCGGCGTGCCCCGGCCCCGGGCCCGGAAAAAGCGGGCGGCATTTTTGACCGAGGAGGATGCCGTGCAGCTGCTTCGCTGCCTGACCGATGAGCCCAATATCTGTTACCGGGCCGCGCTGCTCCTGGCGCTGATCTGCGGCCTGCGCCTGGGCGAAGTCTGCGCCCTGAAGCTGTCCGATGTCGATTGGGAGCATAGCACGATTGATATATCCCGGGCCCTCAAATACGTGCCCCGCCAGGGCGCCATCATCGACGCTCCGAAAACGGACGCCGCCCAGCGGATTATTACCCTGCCGGCGGCTATGATTGCCGTCCTCCGTCAGGTGCAGGCCGAAGCGGATGAAAATAAACGCCTCGCCCCGAATATCTGGCAGGATGAGGGCTGGATCGTCCACGGCTGGGACGGCCGCAGACTCAGCCACGATACGCCCTCCAAATGGTTCCGCCGCTTCGCTGATAAACACGGCTTCGAGGGCCTCCGCTTCCACGACCTCCGCCACCATGAAGTCAAGCAAATGACAAAATTTTTTTATCCTGCGAACCCGGCCGGGGCGCTGCCATCAGCCTTCAGGAAGTCCTGAACCGCATACTCGATTTCAATCTGACGGTCGTGATAGACCGTCACTTTTTTTATGAGCTTTTCGGCAATCGCCTGGGTCAGGGAACCGGACGAGAGGACTTCTTCCCGCAGGGCGTTGAATCGGGCGCTTGCTTCCCGGTTTTCCTGTATTTCCTGCTGCCTGGCGGTAAGCATTTGCAGGGTGTTCCGGAGCGCCTGCGCGTCACGGTCGCAGCGCTGCTTTTCAGCCTGAAAACCATCCAGCGGAATTTTTTCCGTTACGAATTGCTCATACAGTTCCCGCTTTCGCTGCCGGATGGATTGCAGCTGCTTTTCCAGTTCTGCCTGTTTGCAAGATTGTACTTCAAAGTCGCTTGTTTCGGTGTCCATACCCAGCGACGCCGCCATCTGCTGCCGGAGGGAATCAAACACAATCTGTTCCAGTTCCTCTGCACGGACGGACAGCCCGGTGCAGCCAGGACGGCCATAGCCTTTCCGGTACGGACAGACAAACCAGCGGCCATTGACCCTGCTCATTGCGTGTGCGCAGTAGCCGCAGTAGACCTTGCCGCGCAGCGGATACTCCCTTGGGGTTTTGCCCGGTGCGGGAGACCGCCTGATCTTTGCGTTGGCCGACTCGAACAGTTCCCTGCTCACAATCGGCTCATGGTGATCGGGAAGGATAAACCATTCGCTCCGGTCTTTCCTTCGCACGGAACCGCTGCCGATTTCCCGGACGGCGGCCCTGCCCTGAATGTACGTGCCCATGTACTGCTCATCGGCAAGCATCCGAAGCACGGTCGTATTCGGCCAGACGTCCACGGAGCGGGAAACATCCTGATGGGGTTTTCCCCGAATGGCGCGAAGCTGGGCAGGGGTCGGAACGTTTTGCGCAAACAGCCTGCGGGAGATTTCGGCTGCGCTGCAGCCCCCAGCCGCCCAGGAGAAAATCTGCCGGACAACCGGCGCGGTTTCCGGATCGGGAACCAACCTTCCGTTCTTTCCCTTTTGATACCCGTAACAGCAGACCGTGCTCTGGTATTCGCCGCGTTTCATTTTGGCATACTTGGCGCTTTTGGTTTTCATGGACATATCCCTGCTGTAGGCTTCATTGATCAGATACCGGAAAGCGACGTCCATGCCGCCCGTGTCGCCTTTGTATTCCGCCGAATCAAAATCGTCGCTGACAGAGATAAAGCGGACATGATACAAAGGAAACACCTTTTCAATGAAATATCCCGTTTCAATGCTGTTGCGCCCGAACCGGGAAAAGTCCTTGACCAGGATGCAGGCCACCTTACCGTCCTGCACCAGGCCCAGCAGCTTCTGCATCGCGGGCCGCTCGAAGTTGGTACCCGTGTGGCCGTTGTCGATGAATTCCCGAATCTCCGCCTGGCCGTCATCCCAAAGCGACAGTGCCTTTTCCCGCAGGATCATCCGCTGGTTCTCGATGCTCATGCTGTCATACTTGCTGTCCTCCAGGGAAAGCCGGATGTACAGGGCAATGAAACCGTCTTTCACCTTTTTCCCTCCTTTGAAAACGTGTCCGCGAAGGAACAAACGATGCTTACCTCGTGCTCATGCGTAATCTCGATCCGCTCAATCAGCCGTTCAATCAGATCGCGGGTCAGTTCGTGATGCGCCGCCAGGTACGCCGCGTCGGACGTCAGTTCCGCTTTCCTTGTTTCCTGCTCCCGGAAACGCTTCTGACGATTCGTTAATCCGTCAAGGGCATCGGTGAGCAAGGCCGCCCTAGCATCGTAATCCTCCTTCATGGTCTGATATTCCTCCTGGGTGATCATGTGCTGCACGAGGTGCTCAAACAGGCCCCGCAGGAATTTCCGGTTCTGCTCCAGTTCCCGGCGTTTGGCAGCGATTTCCTTCCGGATCGTTTCTTCTTCCGTTTCCTGGGCGGATGCTTCCTGCAATGCCGCAACGGATTTCCCAAGCTCCAGATTGACCGCCCGGATCAGAAAATCCGTGACGACGCCCATCAGCTTCCGTTCCTCCATGCAGACGCCGGGACAGGTTCCCCGCCTGTACCGGTTGTTGGTCAGGCAATGGAAGGTGTACCGGTCCGGCATAGTCTTCCTTTCCGACCATTGCCTGTGCAGGGCCCTGCCGCAGTGTGCGCAGAACACCTTCCCCACGAAAAGGTTCGGTGTAAAGTGCCCGCTGCGGCCCGCCTTGGTTTCCTCGGCGATTTCAGCGCGGATTTGCCGCACCCTGGCGAACGTTTCCCTGTCAATCAGCGCCTCATGGGTATTTTGTACCGTGATCCGGTGTTCTTCTGCCGCCCGCCGCTGCCGGTGATCGACGGTCTGGCTTTTTCCCTGCACCAGGTCGCCCATGTATACTTCGGAACCCAGGATTTTCAGCACCGTGCGGCTCTGCCAGTAGGGCCCGCCCACCAGGGCGTCGGTCAGGATTCCCTTTTCCTTCTGCGCATGGCTTGGCGTCGGAATTCCCTGCGCGTTCAAACGGCGGACAATTTCATTGACGGCCACCCTTTCCTCCGCCCAGGCAAAGATTTGCCTCACCACCGGCGCGGTTTCCGGATCGGGAACCAGATGATGACAGTCCTGCGGATCTTTCAGATACCCATACGGCGGACGTGCGCCGACGAACTTTCCGTCCAGCATCGCCTGATGCTGCTGCGCCCTGATTTTCCTTCCGATGTCCAGGGCGTAAGCCTCATTGATCATATTTTTCAGGGGGAGCATGATTCCGCCGTGGCGCTGGTCTGCATCGGCCGTATCGAACTGATCGGTGACGGCAATGAAGCGGATATGATGGGCGAAGAAATACTGCTCGATGTAATAGCCGGTGTCGATGAAGTTCCGCCCCAGGCGGGACAAATCCTTCACCATGACGCACTCGATTGCGCCCGCCTCGATATCCGCCAGCATCCGCTGAAACGCCGGCCTGTTGTAATTCGTTCCGGTCAGGCCGTTGTCGATGTACGTCTGCGTCAGCAGGAATTCCGGCCGGTCTGCAATATAGTCCCGGAGGACAAGCTGCTGATTGTCAATGGAATTGCCCCGCCCCTGATTGTCTTCCACGGACAGGCGGATGTAAAAGGCCGTTCGCAGCGGGTTTGACGTCCTGCCTGCCGCAGGACTGGGGGAAAGGGGATTCTTCCTGCTTTTTCTTGCCATCTCAGCCTGCCCTCCTTTTCATCATCTGTTCCGAGATTGCCAGGGCTTTTTGATATTCATCTGCATAGTTGAACGTGATTTCAATCTCATGCTTGCCCAGAATCCGGATGCTCCGGATCAGCTGAACGACCGCCCGGCGGTCAAGCTTTTCCATTCCGGCGAACTGACGGAACTGATCGATCCAGCGGCTGCGTTCGCTGCGGTTCTCGAGTACGGCGGTGATCTTTTCCTGCCAGCCTGTGACGGCCGCCTGCAGCGCGTCATATTCATCCGAATACTGCCGCTTCAATCCCAGGTATTCCTCTTTGGTCAGGCAGCCGTTGACCAGGTTTTCATACAGCCTGGCTTTATATGCCGCGATTTCTGTCAATTGGGCTTCGCAGTTGGCAATTTGCCCGTTGTATTCCTGTACCAGTTCCCGATTGATCCGTTCTTGACTGACGGTGGACAGCAGGCCGTCCAGCGAAACCACATTTTGAATATGCGCTTTCAGACTTTCCGTGACGCACCCTGTCAGGTCACTTTCCTTCACCATCGCAGGGGACGTACAGCCATGCTTCTTTCCCGTGGGGCAGAAGTAATACACATACTCCCTGTCCTTGTACTTTCTGACTTTTCTCGTCATGCGTCCGCCGCAGCTGCCGCAGATCAGAACGCCGGAAAAGATGAAGACGGAATCCCGGCCGGGCGGCGTGCGGGTGTCGATTTCCCGGATGCGCTGCACCAGTTCAAAGTCCTGCGTACTGACGATGGCTTCATGGGCGTTTTCCACCCGCGTCCATTCGGACGGCGGCTTCTTCTCCGGATGCTTCAGCTTGAAGTGCGGCGTGGACTGTCTTCCCTGCGCCAGCGTTCCCGTATAGGTTTCATCCTGCAAAATGCGGATAACGGTGGTTGCCGACCATTTGCAGTCCGCACGGTCGCAGTATCCGCCGGCCGCATAGGGAATCCCCTGATTCCGCCTGTAGGCCAGCGGAGACAGCACCCCTTCCCGGTTCAGTTCTTCCGCGATGTTCTGTGCGCTGAAGCCGTCAAGCCGTCTGCGGAAGATTTCACGCACGACGCCCGCCGCATAGGGATCGACCGTCAGCTTTTTATGCTGTTCGCCAGTTTTGACGTACCCATACACGCTGAATGCCCCGACAAAATCCCCGTTCCGCCGTTTGGCTTCCAGGGCGCTCCGGGTCTTGACGGAAATATCGCGGGCATATGCCTCGTTCATGATGTTCTTGACCGAGACCGCCAGATCGTCCGCTTCTTCATGGGCGGTGTCCACGTGGTCGTTGATGGCGATGAACCGAACCCCATACGCCGGGAAAACCCGCCGCATATACCGGCCGGTTTCGATATATTCCCGGCCCAGCCGGGACAAATCCTTGACGATGATGCAGTTCACTTCTCCCCGCCGGATCATTTCCATCATTTCCTGAAATGCGGGCCGGTCAAACAGCACGCCGCTGTAACCGTCGTCCACCTTTTCGGCGACGGCCTCGATTTCCGGGTGCTTTGCGATAAAATCGTCGATCATCCGGCGCTGGTTGCCCACGCTGTCGCTCTCTACCGTCCGGTCATCCGTATAGGACAGCCGGATATACTTGACCGCTCTGTACAGTTCTATCCCTGTTCCTCCTTTCGCCATGGGAGATTTCCCATTGTTCGGGTGAACAGGCTGCGTCAGTTCCTTTTCCGGTTTTTATTATAAGAAACTGACAAAGGACTGCAAGGCTGTCGCCGGCAGCCTACCGGATCAAACCGGACAGGCGTTCTTCCAGCGTAACGCCCGTAGGCGCAAACCCGACCTTTACAACGAAATCTCCGCATTTGAATTTGTATGGGTTCCCGATCTGCCGGACAAATTCCGCAACGCGTTCCTCCCTGGGCAATTCCTTGCGCACGGAAACGGTGCGGATATCCACCAGGGCATTGTCCGGCGGTTTTTTCTCCGAAAGAGGATCGTTCTTCATGATATTTCTCCTTGTTCTGCGTACTGCGCCAGGCATCGCCCGGCGCAG
>CANQKI010000019.1 GCA_947624355.1 uncultured Clostridia bacterium
GTTCGCTACGCTCACGGCCGGAAAATGATAGAGGTAGAAGTCATACTGACTTCTCCTCGGACCGGGAGACCCGGTCCTGCGGATTGAAGATGAAGGGGCTGCGGCCCCTTCATGCATCCCCAAAGTTACGATGCAGCTTTTTTGACAATCTGCGGGGACCGGAAGAATTCCTCCCGGGCCCCTGGACCTTTCCTTCAATAAAGTGCGGAAAAGAGGCGCAGCTCCATGAACGCCACGGAAAAACTTCTGAACGTCATCGACTGGACGCATCCGGCCCTGCAGACGGCCCGGACGCTTTGGGAGCAGGGCCGGAAGGAAGAATGCGCGGATGAAATCGTCCGTCATTTCCGCACCCGGCAAAATCCCCGGTATCTCTTCACCTTCGACGACCTGAAAGCCCTCCGGGACGATCATATTCTGGAGGACGCCCAGGACGTGCTTGACCGAAAGATTTACGGCTATCAGTTCCCCGGCGAAATCGACTGGCATTTCAATCCCACCGGCGACGCGGCCCACGACAACGAGTGGAGCTGGTCCCTCTATCGGTTCATTTTCTGGCAGCCCCTGGCCCGGGCTTACGCCCTGACGGGGGATGAAAAATACCCTCTGGAAGCCCTCAGCCAGCTGCGGGGCTTTCTGAAGGCCTGGCCCCTGGAGGATTTCCTCCGGGACGAGGAAGGGTATATCGCGGCCCATCAGTATCCCAGCTATCCCTGGCGGCACATTGAAACCGCCATGCGCCTGTATACGGCGTTTATTCCGTGCCTGACGGCTTTCCGGGAAAGCGCGGCTTTCGACCGGGACGCTTGGGCCGATTTCCTTTCCGCCGTGTGCGACCACGCCAATTTCCTGGTTACGCACTACACCAACCACGAAAAATCCAGCAACTGGCTCACCATGGAGACCAGCGCGCTGCTGCAATGCGCCCTCATGTTTCCCGAACTGAAGGACGCCCGGCAATGGTTCCGGTGCGGATATCAGCGGGTGATGCACGAGCTGCGCTATTCCTTTGACAACGACGGCGTTCATATGGAGCGCACCACCATTTATCACATGGTGGCCGCCATCGCCTATATGCAGGCCTGCCGCCTGTGCGAATTAAACGGCGTCCCAGTGGCCCCTTATGCCTGGGACACCCTGACCCGGGCCTGTGAATTTATCATGCGGCAGATCAAGCCGGACTTTTCCAATCCCATGATCGGCGACGCCGACCGGGACGACCTTCTGGCCCGCCGCAGCGACATTTCCCTGTACGAGGGCATGAACCTGTCCATGGACCCCTTCGACCTCAACGAAATGCGCGCGTTCTTCCGCCAGATGGCCGAAAAAACAGGGCGGCAGGACTTTTTGTACTTTGCCTCCTGCCGCCGGAAGGGCGCGCCGCCCGCCCAGCGCAATTTTTCCATGGCCGAAGCGGGCATTCATATCATGCGCACCGGCTGGGAGGCCGGGGACAGCTATTTCCATATCCACGGGGTGCAGCTGGAGCGGGGCGAAAAGAGCACCCATTCCCACAACGACACCGGGCACTTTGAGCTGCACATCGCCGGGGAGGACATCCTTCTGGACGGCGGCCGCTACATTTACAACCAGTCTGTCTGGAAGGATTGGCGGCATTATTTTCTCTCCGCCAAGGCCCATAACACCCTGTACGTGGACGACCTGACCATGGGCGCCGTGCCGGGGGTCAGCCGGGTGCGGGGCGTGCGGCTGTTCCTGCATCGGTTTGAGGAAACCCCCGGCTGGGCAGTCATCGACGTGAGCCACAACGGTTATGTCTTTACGGACGATCCCGTTTTCCACCGCCGCCGGGCGATCCGCCTGGAAAAGGACGTGTACGTCCTGGACGACTGCGTGACCGGCCTTGGCCTGGTGCCTCACGATTTCCGGCTGTTTTTCAATTTTGCTCCGGGCGAGCTGACAGGAGCCGGAAACGAGTGGCATTATCGGACGCCCAAGGGACGCAAATACGTTTTCCGCGCCCTGAGCAGCGTTCCCTGCCAGGCGCTTTCCCTGCACGGCAGCGAAAACCCCATCGGCGGCTGGGTCAGCTACGGGTACGGGCTGCGGGAAGCCGCGCCCCAGCTGCAGCTTTGCTGGCAGGGCCCCGCGCCCTTCCGCAATATTGCGATTATCGCACCGGAGGGCTGGACGGCCGAAGGAAAAGTGACGGACGATTTGGCCGAACTGTATCTGAACGGCACGGAAAAAATTCATCTGACGCTGTCCGCGGACGGCGAAATCAAGCGAGATTAAGAAAGGCGGGATGTTTCATGAAATTCGGTTTGTGCGCGCCGCTTAGCAAAATCGGCGAAGTGAAGGCGGCGGGCTTTGACTATCTGGAGCCCCCGGTCAACGGCGTGGCCGCCATGACGGAAGCGGAATTTGCCGCGGCCCTGGCGGAAAAGGAGGCGGCGGGCCTGCCCTGCCCCGCCTTCAACCTGCTGTTTCCCAAAACACTGGCGCTCCTTGACCCGGAAGTGACCGACGAGGCCGTCGCCGCATACCTGCGGCCCGCCATGGCGCGGGTGCAGGCGCTGGGCGGAAAAATCGCCGTGTTCGGCAGCGGCAAAAGCCGCATGCGCCCCGCCGGCGTTCCCTACGGCGAGGCTTTCCGCCGCCTGACTGCGGTAACCCGCCTGACCGGCGAAATCGCCGGCCAATACGGCGTAACCGTTGTGATCGAGCCCCTGAACCGCACGGAAACCAACATGATCAACAGCATGGCCGAGGGCGCCGCCCTGACCGCTGCGGTGAACCACCCCCATGTGGCGCTGCTGAGCGACTTTTACCACGTCGTCCTGGACGGGGAACCCGTGGCCGATATTGCCCGCCTGGGCGGCATTCTGCACACCCACATTGCCTCCAAGGCGGGCCGCCGCTATCCCCTGCCCGGGGACCCGGACGATTACGCGGCCTTCTTTGCGAACCTGAAGGCCATTGGCTATCAGGGCATGATGAGCGTGGAAGGCAAGACGGACGATATGGCGGCGGACGCGCCCAAAACCCTGGCGCTGCTCCGCGGGCTGGAAAGGGAGGACTGACATGGAACAGGTACGTTACGGCATCATCGGTTACGGAAAAATCGGCAGCCAGCATGTGGGCCAGATTCTCAAGGGCATGGCGCCCCCCTGCCGCCTGACCGCCGTGGCGGACGTGAACCCCGCCCGCCTGGAGGCCGCCCGCAAGGTGCTGGGGGACTCGGTCCGTTATTTTGATTCGGCGGACGCGCTGATCGCTTCGGGGGAGGTTCAGGCCGTACACATCTGCACCCCTCATTACGATCATCCCCCCATCGCCATCAAGGCCCTGGAAGCGGGGCTGCATACGCTGGTGGAAAAGCCCGCGGGGGTGTACACCAAACAGGTCCGGGAAATGAACGCCGTGGCCGACCGGCACCCCGAACTGAAATTCGCCATGGACTTTAACCAGCGCACCGACCCCGTATACATCAAGGCCCGGGATCTGGTGCAAAGCGGGGAACTGGGCAAAATCCGCCACACCCATTGGCTGATTACCAACTGGTACCGTTCCCAAAGCTATTACGACCAGGGGGACTGGCGCGCCACCTGGCGGGGGGAAGGCGGCGGCGTGCTGCTCAACCAGAACCCCCATAACCTGGATATGTGGCAGTGGATCTGCGGCATGCCGAGCCGGGTCAAAAGCGTGGTGTATTACGGCAAACACCGCAATATCGAGGTGGAGGATGACGTAACCGCCATCGTGGAATACCCGGACGGCGCTACGGGCACCTACATCACCACCGTGGTGGACGCCCCCGGCACCAACCGCCTGGAAATCGACGGCGAGCGAGGCCGCATCGTGGTGGAGGACGGGAAAATCACCTTCAACCGCCTCCGCACCCCCGAACCCAAGTTCAACGCCTCCTGGAAAAAGGGGCTGGGCAAGCCCGAGGTTTGGGACTGCCAGGTGCCGGTAAACGGCAAATACACCGCCCACGCCGGCGTTATCACCAATTTCTGCGAGGCCATTCTTACCGGTAAACCGCTGCTGGCCCGGGGTCAGGAGGGCATCAACGGCCTGCAGATTTCCAACGCCATTCACCTGTCGGACTGGACGGGCGGCGGCTGGGTGGACGTTCCGGTGGACGAGGAACTGTTCTACCGGCTGCTGTGCGAAAAGTGCGGCGTGGATCATCTGTAAAAAGGAACCGATCAATTTTGACGAAGGAGGCGACCTGCGTGTCGACAAAGGCGTCCGCAGCCCCGCGGGCGGTCAAGCCGCCGCTGGGCAGGAGAATCAGGCGGGATTTCCGCAAGAACTGGAAGCTGTATCTGCTGTTTGTCCCGATCCTGGTCTATTTCATCATTTTCAAATACGCGCCCATGTTCGGCCTGAGCATTTCATTCCTGGATTACCGGCCGGCACGCGGCATTGCGGGCAGCCGCTTCGTGGGGCTGCAGCATTTCCGCAGCTTCTTTTCCGACCCCTATTTCTTCCGCCTGCTGCGCAACACGATTACCATCAGCCTGTGTACGCTGATTTTCTCTTTCCCCTCCGCCATTCTGCTGGCCATCATGATTAACGAGCTGCAGTCCCGCCGCCTGTCCCGGACGGTGCAGACCATCAGCTACATCCCCCACTTCATTTCCACCGTGGTTATCTGCGGCATCATCCGCCAGCTGGTGGGGCGGACAGGCGGCATCACCATGCTGCTGAGCACCCTGTTCGGCATGGAGCCCACCAATATGCTGCTGGAACCGGGCTATTTCATCCCCATCTACATCGGCACGGACATCTGGCAGTCCATCGGCTGGAACTCCATCGTTTACCTCTCCGCCCTGACCTCCATCGACCAGGAGCTGTACGAGGCCGCCCGGGTGGACGGGGCCAACAAATGGAACCAGCTGGTGCATGTGACAATTCCCTGCCTGGTGCCCACCATCATCATCATGTTCATCCTGAAGGTAGGCAAGATGTTCGACGTGGGTTACGAAAAAATCATGCTGCTCTACAACCCGCTGACCTATGAAACGGCCGACGTCATCAACACCTACGTCTATCGCCGCGGCATGGAGCAGCAGCAGTGGAGCTATTCCACAGCTGTGGGGCTGTTCAACTCGGTGGTGTGCTTCTCCCTGGTATTCTTCACCAATTACATCACCCGCCGCGCCAACGGCAACAGCCTGTGGTGAGAAAGGAGGCGCAAGATGAGCACGATTCATGCAAAAGAAACCAACCGGAACCGGATCAAGATACCGCTTGGGGAACGCATCTTCTATGCGGCCGACAGCGTGCTGCTGATCCTGATCTGCGTCATCATCCTGATTCCGCTGATTCATGTGGTCGCCGGTTCCTTCAGCGACGGCAACAAATACATGGCGCATGTGGGCCTTCTGTTCTGGCCCCTGGATTTCAACCTGGACGCTTACAGGGCCGTCATGCAGAACCACAATATCTGGACGGGCTATTTGAACACCCTGTTCATCGTCGTGGTGGGCACAACGCTGAACATTATCTTTTCCCTGGTGGCCGCCTATGTGCTTTCCCGGCGGGCGTACATGCTCAAGCGGTTCTTCAATTTGCTGGTGGTGTTCAGCATGTACTTTTCCGGCGGCATGATTCCCTTCTTCCTGGTTGTGCGCGGCGTCGGGCTGTACAATTCCATCTGGTCGCTGATTCTGCCCGCGCTGATCAACGTGTTTAACCTGGTGATTGTCCGCACGGCCATGGAGGGCGTGCCGGACAGCCTGGAGGAATCCGCCGAGCTGGACGGCGCGGGGCACCTGACCATTCTCTTCAGGATCATCACGCCGCTTATCAAGCCCACGGTGGCCGTCATTTGCCTGTACTATGCCGTGGCCCACTGGAACAGCTGGTTCAACGCCATGCTGTTTATCAAAAAGCGCTCCATGTATCCGCTGCAGATGATCCTGCGGGAAATCATCATCCTCAACGACCTGGCCGCCTCCTCCACCGGCGACGAAGCCTTCTTCATGAGCGAAACCATTAAATTCGCCACCATCATCGTGGCCACCGTGCCCATTCTGTGCGTGTATCCCTTCATTCAGAAGTACTTCGTCAAGGGCATTATGGTGGGCGCTGTCAAGGGCTGACGAAAGGAGAATCCCATGCGCGTACCCTATGAAACCATGCAGGCGGAATTCCGCCGCGTACTGGAAAAATACGGAATCACCGGCGACGACGCGGCCCTGTCCGCCCGCCTTTTCGCGGACGCCAGCCGGGACGGCATTTACACCCACGGCCTGAACCGCTTTCCAAAATTCATCAAGTCCATTGAAAACGGCTCGGTGGATGTGAAGGCACGGGCTTCCGTCTCCCAGCGGCTGGGCATGCTGGAACGCTGGGACGGCCACCGCGGCCCGGGCAACCTGAACGCCTATCTTTGCATGCGCCGCGCCATCGAACTGGCCCATGAAAACACCATCGGCACGGTGGCCCTCTCCAATACCAACCATTGGATGCGCCCGGGCAATTACGGCCTGATGGCCGTGGAAGCGGGCTGTATCGGCATTCTGTGGACGAACACCGTGCCCAATATGCCCCCCTGGGGCGGCAGGGAAGCGCGGCTGGGCAACAATCCCATCGTCTTCGCCGTGCCCAACGGCGATACCCCCGTGCTGCTGGACGTGGCCATGTCCATGTTCTCCTACGGTAAGCTGGAAAGCTACGCCCGGCAGGGAAAAGAACTGCCCGTGGACGGCGGCTTCGACCGGGATCAGCATATTACCCGCAACGCCGCCGACATCCTGGAAACCCATCAGTGCCTGCCCATCGGCTATTGGAAAGGCTCGGGGCTTTCGCTGATGCTGGATCTGGTCGCCTCCGCCCTCTCCGGCGGCCGTACTGCCCGGCAGGTGGGCGAACTGCCCACCGAAACGGAGCTCAGCCAGGTATTCATCGCCATCGACGTGAACCGGCTGCCCGACGGGGAGGATTTTGCCCGCCGGGTCCGGGACACCCTGGCCGATCTTGAAACCTCCGCCCCCGTGGACCCCGCCCGGCCCGTGTATTACCCGGGTAAAAACATGATGCGCACCCGCCTGGACAACCTGAAAAACGGAATTCCGGTGGAGGAAAGCGTGTGGGAAGGGGTTCTCCGGCTGTGAAAACGAACTGGATTCCCGGCGTGGTTTCGGCCACCTTCCGCGCCCGTCCGGCGGCGGAAGTGATCCGCCTGGCCGCCGAAAACGGATTGAAAGCAGTGGAATGGTCCGAAAACGCTCACGTTCAGCCGGATGACCCCGCGGGCGCGGCCGCCCTGCGCAGGGAAACCGAAAAGGCGGGGCTTGCCGTGGCGGCCTACGGCTCCTATTACCGGCTGGGGGAGCAGGCGGACGCCGAAGCGGTTTTCCGCAAAAGCCTGGTCAGCGCCGCCGCCCTGGGGGCCCCCGTTCTCCGGGTGTGGGCTGGAACCAGGGCTTCTGCCGACGCGGACACGGCCTATCGCGCCCGGCTTTCGGAGGAGGCCCGGCTGATTGCCGGCCTGGCCGCCCGGGAGGGCGTCGCCGTCGCTTTCGAATGGCACAAAAACACCCTGACCGACACCAATGAATCCTCCATGGCGCTGCTGGCGGCGGCGAATCACCCCAACCTCAAATGCCTCTGGCAGCCCACGGTGGCCCTCTCCCCCAGGCAGCGGACCGAAGGCATCCGGCTGCTGGGCGACAGGCTGGCAAACATGCATGTATATTCCTGGCCGGACGGCAAGCGCGGCCCCCTCAACGCCGCCGAATGGAAGCTTTATTTCGACGCGGCGGCTTGCGGCGGCAGCCATTACGCGCTGCTCGAATTCGTGCGGGACGACGACCCCGCGCAGTTCGCCCAGGACGCTGCCCGGCTCATCAGGCTGATTGAAGACGAAGGAGATGAAAACAATGGCTGATTTAACCGTCAGGAGCCTTAACATGATTAATCCTTTTGTGGTAGCCTCCAGCCCCGCGACCCAGGGGGCCCGCAACGTGCTCAAGAGCGCGAAAATGCGGCCCGGCGCGCTGGTGCTGCGCAATTTCGGCCACGGCGCGGGGGGCGGCAGCTACTTCGGCCCCAGCGCGGCGGCGGCCTATTCCGGCGCCCAGTGTTACCACAGCCACGCCGTGGGCACGCAGATTAAGGACAGCGTCGATTCCCTGGAAAAATACTGTGAAGAGGTCCGCACCGCCCGGCGCGGCCTGGACAACGATATTCAGCTGTGGGTGTCCGTGGGCCATTACAGCGACATCGCGGCGGGCGGCGCGTGGGAAAAAAGCTGGGTCGAACAGGCCAAGGAACTGAAGCTGGCCGGGGCCGACGCGGTGGAGCTGCATTTCAACACCCCCGGCGTGGCAGTGGCCAAGGACCGCATTTTCAATTATTATGAGCTCGTGCGCCACTGCACGGCCATGATTAAGGCCGCGGTGGGCGATATGAAGGTGATGGTGAAGCTGGCAGTGGAGGGCTGCGACGTGCTGACCTCCATGCGCACCGCCCAGGCCGCCGGGGCCGACGCGGTGGGCCCCACGGCCCGCTGGAAGGCTTTCTGCATGGATCTGGACTGGCGGCGCACCCAGCCCCGGCCCGGCGCGGGCTATGGCGGCACCCAGGCCACGCCCATTGTGTGCCAGGCCGTGGCCGAGGGCCGCGTAAACGGCATTACCCTGCCCATGTACGCGGGGGGCGGCGTATTCTCCTTTGACCAGGCGGCCAGGCTCATTATGGCGGGCAGCGACTGCGTGCAATTAGGCGCGCTGGCCTGCTCGGGCGGAACCATGGCCTGCAAAAAGCTCATCGCCGACCTGGAAAAATGGATGGACGAAGCGGGCTACCCGGATATGGAAAGCCTGAAGGGAGACGCCCTCAAGCTCTATCGGATGCCCGAGGATTTTGCCAAAGCGCGGCAGAACGCCCTGGGCGCTGCGTACAAAGCGGCCCAGGCAGACGCGGCCAAGTGCGTCGGCTGCGGCCGCTGCGAGGACGTGTGCTGGCACGAAGGCATCGAGATCCGGGACCGCAAAGCGTATAAGACAGACCGGTGTATCGGCTGCGGATACTGCTTCCAGGTCTGCCCCACCGGCGCGCTGAGCGTTCCCGCGGGCGATATTCTGGCCAAGCCTTTTGAAAAATAAAATCCGGAAATGCGTCCACGCAAAAGCTCCTCCGCAGCCGCAGGGGAGCCCATGGTGTCTAAAAACAGGTTTTTGACACCCTCAGCCCTTGATTTTCAAGGGCTTTTTTATTTCCTATCCGGTAAAATGCCCAAGCAGCACCCAAACGCCGCCCAGGTATCCGTTCACACGGCCAAATGACTCCGAACCACCTTTACAACCGTTCAAATACGGGAATCACATGCAGTGGCGCGGGCACGGTCAACCGCCGGCCGCCCTGGATGATTTCATGGGTGTCCACATTCCTCCATGCCGTGCCCACTGGGAAATACACGCTTCTTTCCCGGGCCCCCATTTCCATTACCGGGGCCGCCAGGTATTTCCCGCCGAACATGTACTGATCCCGGAGCAAATTGCAGTTTTCATCCTCCGGGAATTCATAGTACATGCCCCGCAGCAGCGGCGTGCCGTTCTCGTGGGCCTCCTGCATCAGGGCCCGCACATAGGGCCGCAGTTCTTCCCGGCGGCGCAGATATTTTTCCAAAATGGGATAGGCTTCTTCCCCAAAGCTCCACACCTCGTTGTCGCTGCCCGAGTTCAGCGCCCGGGAACCGTCCTTTCGGTACACGGGCTGGGCGGGCTGACGGTCGCCGTGCAGGCGCATGACGGGGCAGTAGCATCCCCACTCAAACCAGCGGATGAGCAGCTCCCGGAATTCGGGGTTTTGCGGATTTCCCCCGTGGAAACCGCCAATGTCCGTGGTCCACCAGGGAATGCCCGCCGCGCCCATGCTCAGGCCCGCGCAGACCTGGCGGCGGAAGTACGTCCAGTCGCTCATAATATCGCCGCTCCACACCAGGGCCCCGTAGCGCTGGCTGCCCGCCCAGGCGCAGCGCACCAGGTTGACGGGATTTTCCTGGCCCGCCGCCTGCATGCCGTCGTAAAACGCCCGGGAATACAGCTGAGGATAGATGTTGCCGACCTCCTGGCCGTTGCCCGCGTGGAAACGGAAATGCCGGAAATCATAGGTGCCCAGTTCGGGCTCCGCTTCGTCCAGCCAGAAAATGCGGATGCCGTAATCGTAATAATTCTGTTTGCACTTATTCCACACGTATTCCCGGGCCCGGGGATTGGTGGCGTCCCAGAACATGCTGTCCTCCACGAACCGCATGCCGATCTGTTCCCCGTAATCCGCCCGCATCAGCAGCCCCTGCTGGTTCATTTCCCCGTAATTTTCGCTGGTCAGGGCCACTTGCGGCCACACGCTCACCATCAGCTCGATGCCCATTTTCCTGAGCTCTTTCACCATGGCGGCGGGATCCGGGAAAAATTCGGGGTCGAAGCGGTAATCTCCCATGTGGGGCCAATGGAAAAAGTCAATGACGATGACGTCGATGGGCAGATTACGCTTTTTGTATTCCCGGGCCACCTGCAGAAGCTGCTCCTGGTTCCAGTAGCGCAGTTTGCACTGCCAGAAGCCCAGGCCATATTCAGGCATCATGGGCACATGCCCGGCAGCGTCCGCATAATTGCGGCTGATGTCCGCGGGCCTGTCCCCGGCGGTGATCCAGTAGTCCATCTGTTTGGTGGCATCGGCGTGCCAGGTGGTGCGGTTTTTGCCGAAGGAAACAAAGCCCAGGGCGGGATTATGCCACAAAAAGCCATAACCCCGGCTGGATATCACAAAGGGCACGCTGGCCTGGGAGTTACGGTGCTTGAGTTCCAGCGTACAGCCCTTCCAGTCCACCTGCTCTTCCTGATACTGGCCCATGCCGTACAGCCGTTCGCCCTCCTGCCCCTCAAAGGTTACGTTCAGGGCAAAATCCCCGCCCGTCTGGGGCAGATATTCCCGGGGCGTCAGGGCCAGGGCGTTGCCGCCGTCCGTTTCCCGCAGAAGCAGTTCGCCCTTCTGATTGTAAAAGCTCAGCCGCCCGTTCCGCTTCCAGCCGGACACTTCCACCACGGCGGTGATTTTGCCGTTGCGAAGAACGGCGCGCTCATCTTCCAAACGGATTTCGATATCGTTTGCGTCGGTATCCGCGTCCAGCAGCGCAAACCGGTCGTTCCGGATTTCGGCCATCTGCGCCGCGCGCACCCGCAGGCTGTCCCTTCCCCAGGGGGTAATCCGGATGGTTTCCCCGTTGCTGCGAAAAATCACATCGTTTCCCTGCCGCTCGACGTACTTCATGAATGGCCCTCCCTCAGCATATCCTGTCTTTTTCCTTAAAAATATTCGCCGTACCCGCACCGTTTCCTTTCCGAAACGGATTTTTTGCCAAAGGAAAGACGCGCCGCGCGGCCGCGGATATTGACAACCTTCGTCCGGCCATGCTATGATGACAAAAATGCCACAAAAAACGGAGGAATCAGCATGATCCAGCAGGCGGCTTTCATGGGAAACCAACGGATGCTGAAGGGTGGCTTGCACTGCCATACCACCCGCTCGGACGGCGCGTGCACGCCGGAGGAAGTGATTCGCCTTCATCGGGAAAACGGCTATGATTTCCTGGCCATTACCGATCATCGCTGCTACAATTTCCGGAATTTTGCCCCGGACAGCGGCCTTACCATTCTTCCCGGCTTTGAATTCGACAACACATTCTTTACGGGCGACGGCTTCCGCACCTATCACATCGTGGCCGTCGGGCCAGAAAAGGACGCGGGCAACGGCTTTTCCCAGGATGAACCGATCCCCAGCGGCACGGCCCGGGATCAGGCGGAAATGCAGCGTTACCTGGATATGCTCCACAAAAAGGGGAACCTGACATTGTACTGCCACCCGGAATGGAGCGGCACGCCCGCCCGCTATTTCGACCGGCTTCAGGGCAATTTTGCCATGGAAATCTGGAACAGCGGCTGCGTGATGGATAACGACATGGACAAGGACGCCGCCTATTGGGACGAGCTGCTGGGCCAGGGCATCCGCATTTTCGGCTGCGCCACGGACGACGGCCACGGCAGGAACCAGCACTGCCACGGCTGGGTAATGGTGCGGGCCGAAAACAACGTAAGCGCCATTCTGGAGGCCCTGCGCCAAGGCGCGTTTTATTCCAGCTGCGGACCCGTGATTCACAATTTTTACGTGGAAAACGACGTTGCCGTGCTGGACTGCGGCCCCGCCTCCCTGGTGCGCCTGATCAGCGAGCGGCACCCCACCCGCATTTTCCGGGCGGACAGTGCGCCCATCACCCATGTGGAAGTGCCGCTGAAGGGCGATTACCGCCAGTATATCCGCGCCGCCGTCACCGACGAGAAAGGCCGCACTGCGTGGACGAACCCTATTTTCCTTTCTGCTCCGCGCGTCTGAGCCTGCGGCTCATCCGCGCTACTTAGGAAAATTCCTTGGCCGCGTTCCGGCGTGGCTTCGCCCCGCCTCCGCATAACTCCGCATGTCTGAGCCTCCGGTGTTTCATCGCATTCCGGCCCTCCGGGCCGTAACGCTCTTTCAAGTAAATTACTTGACTGCTGCTCCAACGGCTAAAGCCGTTTCCGCAAGCGCATACCGTTTTCATCGGTCGGCTCATCCGCGCTACTTAGGAAAATTCCTTGGCCGCGTTCCGGCGTGGCTTCGCCCCGCCTCCACATAACTCCGCACGTCTGAGCCTGCGGCTCATCCGCGCTACTTAGGAAAATTCCTTGGCTGCGTTCCGGCGTGGCTCCGCCCCGCCTCCACAACGGACTATAGTTTGGAAGAAAGCCAATGAAAATGAAATCGGAATACGAAAAAAAGGCGTGGCGGCTGGTATGGACGTGCCTGATCGCCTACACCACGGTCTATATCGGGCGCAAGAACCTGTCGGTGTGCCTGCCGGGCATGATTGCCGCCGGCGTAACGGATAAGGCCGCCGGCGGAATCACGGGCACCTGCTTCATGATATGCTACGCCGCGGGGCAGTTTATCAACGGCTGGCTGGGCGACCGCGTTCATCCCCGGAAAATGATTGTTTCCGGCCTTTTCCTGGCAGGCATCATGAATCTCCTCATGGGAGCCGCCGCTCACTCCTGGCAGTTCATCCCGATCTGGGGATGCTGCGGCTTTTGCTGCTCCATGCTCTGGTCGCCCATTCTGCGGGCCGTTTCCACCTGGACCACGAAGGAAATCAGCCAGACGGCGGCCGCCAGCCTGACCGCCGCGATTCCCGTCGGTTCCATTCTGTGCTACCTGATCTGCGCGGCAGGGCTGCGGCTGGGCGGATGGCGGACGGCGTTCTTTCTCTGCGGCGGAACGCTTCTTGTGCTGGATGCGGCGGTGTTCCTGCTGCTGCGGGCGCTCCGGTTCCATATGGCCGCCCCTTCCACTCCGTCCCCTGCCGATACCGTTTCCGGGACATCCCGCCCGAAAACGCGGATTCTGTGCGCCGGGCTCCTTTTCACCGCCGGCGGCATTCTCTTTAACGGCATGCTGAAGGACGGGCTCGACCTTTGGATTCCCACCGTGCTTTCGGAAAAATTCATTCCGTCGCCCTCTGCCGTGTCCCTGATCTGCACCATCCTTCCGGTCATCCATATCTTCGGGGCCTACGCGGCAAGGGATTTGTTTCGCCGCTTTCGCCTGGACGAGCTGACGACCTGCGGCGTCATGTTCCTTATCAGCGTCCTGGCCCTATCGGTGGCCGCAGTTTTCATCCGCCGTACCCCGGCAGAAAGCGGCGTACCCCTGGCCGTTTTTGTTACCGTGCTGCTGGCCCTGTCCGGTGCTTCCATGCTGGGGGCGAACACCATGCTGCTCACCTTCATTCCCCTGCACTTTGGCCGGATCGGCCGGGCATCCACAGTGACGGGGATGCTCAACAGTTTCTCTTACGCCGCGGCCGCCGCCTCCAGCGCCGTCGTGGGAAAAGCATCCGATATTTTCGGGTGGACGGCGGTGTTCGCTCTGTTCATCTTCGCCGCCGCGGCAGGCGCGGTTATCTGCCTGGCCGGGCACAAAAAAATGAAAGAAAAAACCGATGAACTGGACGGCGTCGAAAGTTGACAAAATGCCAATTATATAAATCGGGCCCGGGCATGGAAACCATGCCCGGGCCTTTCTCGGTTTAGCGATATTGCTTTCGCGTTAAAACAGATTAGTCGACGCCGTTCAGCTCGCAGTATTCGGTGTACTGGCGGATGTATTCATCCTGCACCTTGGACAGGCCGGCGGCTTCCGCTTTCTCGAAGAAGGTGGCCAGATCGGCGTCCAGGTCGTTGGTGATGCCGTAGCGCAGGGGAGTCAGGTACTGGCTGATGACCTGCTGCACGGCGGCCATTTCGGCTTCCACGCTGGTGGAGTCGAAGGCAAAGCCGGTGGGCATGATGGGGGTGGCCTCGTCCATCTTGGCCCTCACTTCATCCACCACCGCGCCCGTTTCGGAAGCAGCGCCGTCCAGCATGAAGTCGGTGCGCTTCCAGGCCCAGGTGTTCATGGCGTACTGGCCGAAATTGGCGGTGCCGTCGTTATCCTTGTAGGCGCCGTTTTCATCCAGGTCATAGTGCACGCCCGGAATGCCGTAGGAAATCAGCTGCATGAGCTCTTCGTTGGTGTAGATTTCCTGCATCACCTGGAGCGCCAGCTCGGGATGGGCGGAATTGATGGTGATGGCGGTGGCGTCCTGGGTGGGAGAGGAATAGAACACATAGCCCTGCTTGAGGCCATAGGGCACAAAGCCAACCTTCCAATCGGGATGATCGGTGGCCACGGTGCCAACGGTGCCCGAGAACTTGTCGATGTTCAGGCCGTTGTAGGAAACGGACACCATGCCCTGGTTGAAGTAGCCGCCCACGTCATCGCTGGGGTTGGCAGCCAGGTTGCGATCCCAGAAGCCGGCGTCGGCCCATTCCTTGGCGGTTTTGAGTTCCTGAATGAACCATTCGTTGTCGGGGGAAATGTATTTTTCCACCTTGGCCCAGCTGGGCTTTTCGCCCTCTTCCTTGACGGAGCCGATCATGACGCCGGTGCCTTCGTCATAATTGAGGAAGAAGTTGTCCAGCCGCATGATTTCCCAGCTGCGGGTGCCGCCGTCCATATTGGCGTACATTTCGGGGCAGTTATCCTTGATGCCCTGCTGGTAGATACGGGCATTCTCCACGGAATCGGGAGCGGGCAGGTCATACTTTTCGCACAGGTCCTGGCGATACAGCACGCCGCCGGAGGTATAGGTGACATACGCGGTGGGGATGCAGTAGATGATGTCGCCCTTCTCGGTGGGCAGGGTGGCGAAGTCCCAGGCTTCCATGGGGATCATATCCCACAGTTCGGGGGCCGCTTCTTCCACCAGGTCGGTCAGGTCCAGGAAAGCGCCTTTGCGGGCATAATCCGTGTCGGAAGCCCAGTTCGCGGTATAGATGAGGTCGATCTTGTTGCCGCCGGTGAGCAGGAGCTGATAGGCCGTGCCCCAATCAGCCCAGCCGACGAAGTTCATGGACATGGTGCAGCCGAGCTTTTCCTTGAGGATCTCATTCACCTTTTCCATGACCATATCGCAGTCCGTGGGCTTATCGCCCATCATATAGACCACGATTTCAGGCAGCGCTTCTTCAGCGGACGCCATGGGCAGAACGCTCATCAGCATCAGCAGCGCAAGCAGCAGGGACAGCAGTTTTTTCATGGGAAAACCTCCTTTTTTATTCAAGGCAAACCGTGCCTTTGAGAACAGTGTCAGATCAGCCCTTCACCGCGCCCACGGTGAGGCCCTTGATAAAGTAACGCTGAATGAAAGGATACACCAGCAGGATGGGCCCGGTGGCCACCATGGACATGGCCAGCTTGGACGTCTCGCTGGGCAGGTCCACATCCAGCACGATGCCGCTGCGGGCCTGGATTTCCCGCAGGGCCTTTGCGGAATTGAGCATGCTGTACAGGTAATACTGCAGGGACTGCTTTTCGGAATCCGAAATGAACAGCATGCACAGGTACCAGTCATTCCACAGGCCCAGGGCGATGAAGAGGCCGATGGTGGCCAGGGACGGGATGGAAAGGGGCAGTACAATCTGCAGGAAAATGCGCATATCCCCCGCCCCATCCAGCTTGGAGCATTCAAACAGCTCGGACGGCACGCCCTGCTTGATGAAATTGCGCATGAGGAAGATATTGTACGCCCCGAAGAAGGATGGCACCATAATGGCCCAGAGGGTGTTCTCCAGGTGCAGCACCTGCTTCATGACGATATACCAGGGAATCAGGCCGCCGCCAAAGAGCATGGTAAAGTAGAAGAAGAAAGCGATGACGTTACGGCTCTGAAAATCCTGCCTGGAAAGCACATAGCCCGTCATGGAAACGCAGAACAGACTGATGGCCGTGCCCACCACCGTCTGGATGATGGTGTTGCGGTAAGCGCGGATGATGTTGTCCGGGTAGGAAAAGAGCATATCGTAAGCCGCCGTGGACCACTTCTTGGGGAACAGGGAGTACCCCTCCCGGATAACCTCGCCGTTATCGGTAAAGGAGCCGATGACCATCAGGATAAAGGGCAGCAGGCACAGGGCCGCGAAGACGCCCAGCAGGATCTTGCTGACGATATTGAAGATACGGTATCCCCGGTTGATTTTCCGGCGCATTTCCATAAATCCGTTCCCCCTTTCTTAAAAGATTGCGTAGTCGGGCTCGATCTTTTTCACGATGGTGTTCACCAGCACCACCAGCACCATGCCCACAAAGGACTGATACAGGCCGGCCGCCGAGCCCATGCCGATCTGCACGTTCTGCCGCAGGGAGCGCCACACATAGGTATCGATGATTTCAGTGGTTTCCATCAGCTGGCCCGATTCGCCCACCAGCTGGTAGAACAGATCGAAATTGCCCTTCATGATGCTGCCCAGGGACATGAGCGTCAGGATGATGATGGTGGGGCGAATGGAGGGAATAGTGATATGCCGGATCTCCTGCATGAAGTTCGCCCCGTCCAGGTCGGCAGCCTCGTAAAGCTCTTCGCTGATACCCGTAATGGCCGACACGTAGATGATGGAGCCGTACCCCACGCCCTTCCAGAAATCCACCAGCGGCAGAATCACATACCACGCGCCGGGGATGGAATAAACGTCTATCCGCTGCAGACCCAGATGCACCAGGGCGTTATTGAGAATACCGCTGCTGTAATTGAGGATATTGTAGGCGAAGGTGCCCACCATAACCATGGAAATGAAGTGGGGAAGGAAAGTGGCGGTCTGCACGAATTTCTTGTAGTACTTGCCGGCAATTTCGGAGAACATGATGGCGATGCCCACCTTCAGCACCGTACCGCCCACGATGAAGATGAAGTTGTACACCACGGTGTTGAACGTCATCCGCCAGGCAAGGCCGGATGAGAAGAGGTAGGCGAAATTGCTCAGCCCCACGAATTTACTGCCGAAGAGGGTGGAAAAGAAATCCTTGGTGAACTGGTAGCTGGTAAAGGCGAAATAGACGCCCACCATGGGAAGGTAAGAAGTAATCAGGAAATAAACGATGCTGGGCAGGGCCATGAGCATGAGCATGGGATTCTTGCGCAGGTCATAGCGGATGCGGGTCATGGGCAGGGCCAGAATCAGCGACCCGACGATGAGCAGCACCGCGCCCACGAAGAGATTCATGAACCCGGGGCTCATGGAATTAATGTACTTGCTGGCGGCGTCGGGGGCGTTGTTCTTCATCAGCCCCACGATAAACAGCCCGGCAGCCACGGCAATCAGCACCGCGCCAAGGCCCAGCTTGAAATCAACTCTTGCCTTGGTCAAAAAGCACCAGTACAGGATATGGGCCAGGGCGGCAATGCCGATGCCGACGGCAATCATGAGGGTGCCCGGCGCCGTCTGCCCCGCCGCCGTGACGGGATGCAGGTCATTGCGGTATATGGCGGCCACGATCAGCGCGCCGGCCAGCGCCAAGCCGCCGATGCCGAGGAGCACCTTGCCGTCCGCTGTGCGGACCAGGTACGCAATGGCCAGCGCGGCGGCCAGGATGGCGAGCAGCGTCAGCCCGTTGGCCAGCAGGGCACTGCGGGCGCTGCTTTCCTTCAGGTCGTTGATTTCGCCGTTGATCGTTTCGATGGTGGGCATCGCTTCCACCTTGGCCGATTGCTGATCGCGGTTCCGCAGGGCCTTGTCATACTCGCCTTGGGCGCGGTCCAGCTTGGAAAGGAGGGATTCGTCGTCCGGCGCGGCCTCCAGGGCGGCTTTAGCCTCCGCCAGCTGTGTTTCCCGGCGTTCAAAGCGGGTCTGCAGGGTGTCCAGCTGCTCCTGAGCAGAGGTCAGGGCGGAAGCCTGGGCGGTCAATTCGGTAGTCCGGGCGGTATCGCCGCTTTGCAGCCGTACAGCGATGCCCACGGCCAGCAGCACGGCCATGACGGCCAGGCAGATCCAGGCCCGGGGGCTGGTTCGCCGCAGGCCGGCCGTTTTCCCGGCCGGCAAGGCAGAAATGCTCATGGATTCTCTCCTCCTTCAATAATGAGGGACGTCACGGATTCCGGAGCCAGTTTGCACTCGGCCACCTGCCCCTTCCACACCGCCCGGACGGGCAGCTCCAGCGGCCCGCGGTTAAGCAGCACCATGGACGCGCCGCCCTTTTCCAGGGCGAAGGCCGCCGTTTCGATATCCGGATGCCAGGCGCTGCCCGCAATCCGGACGCTGCCCGGCACGGCCGCGCCGCTGATCAGGGCGATGGCGCGCTGGGAGGGGTTCACCGTGATTTCCTTCGTGTTCACATTGCACATCACCGGCGCGGAGCAGAAGTTTTGCACATGATTGGGCCCGCCCTGCTGATCCAGGTACAGGTTCCAGTCCAGCAGAATGGCCGCGCCGTGGGCAATATCGCCGATGTATTCGTGGGCATAACGCAGGGCGTGCTGCCAGGGATCGGCGCCCACGTCTTCGCGGTTGAATTCCATGCAGCCTTCCGTAAACATCAGGGTTTTTTCCGGGAAATGCCTGGATACCAGGTCCAGCGCCTCGAAATGATCCCCCGTATAGAAATGGAAGGCGACCCCTTCAACCAGGTCCCGGGTGTCGGGGGCGAGCACGTCCACCGCCCGCTCATACAGCCGCTCCTTGTTGTGATCCCAGATATAAATGCCCGTATCCAGCCCGTGCCGCCGGAGGGCCGGGGCCAGGTGATCCCGCACAAACTGCCTTTCCTCCTCCGCGGTATAGCGGCAGGAATCCCAGATCTGGGTGGCATTGGGCTCGTTCTGCACGGTCACGAACCGCACGGTGAGGCCGTGGGCCTGATACCCTTCAATGTAGCGGCAGATGTATTCCGCCCACATATCCCTGAATTCAGGCTTCAGGCTGCCGCCGTGATTCCTCTCCCCCGTGGTTTTCATGAAGGCCGGCGGGCTCCAGGGGGACAGCAGCAGGGGCAGCGGCCGACCCGCCTTTTTTTCCGCCAGCTTGATAAACGGAATGATTTCCTTTTCGTCCCGGGCAAGGCTGAAAGACCGGAAACCGGTATCCTCCGGATCGCTCATGGCCTCGTAGTGGCCCAGGGAAAAATCACAGCTGTCGATGGACACGCGAAGAAAGCGGTAATCCGCGCCGCCGCCGAAATAGCAGCTCAGCAGCTCCTCCCGCTTATCCTTCGGCATGGAAAAAAACACATGCGCTGCCGCTTCGGTGGCGGCCCCGCCCAGGCCCTGGAACACGGGGCCGGGCTCCCGGTCGTACAGATTCACCACAAAGAATTCATCGCGGTCTGTCCGGGACCGAAGGGCGGCCTTCCATCGCTTTTCGCCGCCGCGGCACAATTGCCGAAAATGCGCGTCCATGAATTTTCTCTCTCCTTCACAGCCATGGAGGAAACAATCCCCGCATCGGCGGCAATCCCCTCCATTGACCGCGGGTGAACGATTCCAGCAGTGCAAACAATCTGTTTCCTGCGTTCAGTATAGCATATCTAAAAACGTTTTTCAAGTATTTTCTCAAAAAATATTTTTTTGGAAAATAATTGACCGATTTATATAAATATGATACCATAATCATGAAAAATAATTTACCGTATCGGTCGATTCGTTATAAAATATTTTACTTTGAAGGGAGTTCTGTCCATGAAATGCCTCGCCCTGATTCTCTGTCTGCTGCTTTGCGCCCCGCTCCTCCCCGTCGCGGCCTATGCGGAAGAGGCCGCCCTGTCTCCCCTGCGTGCCGAAGGAAAAACGCTGGTGGACGCCAACGGAAACCCGGTGCTGCTCCGGGGCGTCAACGCCGGGGGCTGGCTGGTGCAGGAGTCCTGGATGTGCCTCACCAACGCGCCCAGCCAAATGGAGGCCTTTCAGGTGCTGGATGAGCGCTTCGGCCAGGAAACCCGGGAAAGACTCTTTTCCGTGTATGAGGACAATTACTGGCACGAATCGGATTTCGACAACGTGAAGGCCCTGGGCATGAACGTGATCCGGCTGCCCTTCGTGTGGTGGGGGCTGATGGATGAGGACGGCAGCCTGCGCCCGGAGGGCTTTGAACGGCTGGATTGGTTCATTGACTGCTGCGAAGCGCGGGGGCTGTATGTGGTGCTGGATCTGCACGCTGCCCCAGGTTCCCAGAACGGCAACGACCATTCGGGCGATATTTCGGGCTGCCGCCTGTGGGACGAAGAACGTTTTCAGGACATGACGGTGACAATTTGGGAAGCGGTGGCGGAGCATTTCAGGGGCCGTACCGCCGTGGCCGCCTACGATCTGCTCAATGAGCCGGGAGGCAAAATGAACGCCACTTCCTTTATGCAGTGGGAATTTTTTGACCGGCTGTACAAGGCCATCCGCGCCGTCGACCCCGACCACGTCATCATGATGGAAAGCTGCTGGGAGCCTGAAGGGCTTCCCGCCCCGGACCGGTATGGCTGGGAAAACGTCATGTACCAGTATCATTATTATAAATGGAACGCCGATAACGATTATGCCGCCCAGAAGCTGTTTACGGACGTAAAGCTGTTCAAACTGAACCAGGCGGATTATCCCGTGCCCTCCTTCGTGGGGGAATTTACGCTGTTCCAGAGCATGGACGCCTGGCGCTACGCCCTGGACGCCTATTCCCAGGCGGGCGTGAGCTGGACCATCTGGACCTATAAAGTGACTGGCAGCAGCACCTGGGGTCTGTATAACGTTTTCGGTGAAAAGGCAGATATCTACAATGATTCTGCCGAGGAAATCGAACGTAAGTGGCGCGAACAGGGAGAGCTGCGCAGAAACGACGCCCTTTGCCAGGTTGTGGCCGACGCGCTGGCAGGCAAGCCCGTTACCCTGCCGGAGGAACCGGAGCACGAGAGCGGAATGCCCGTGCTGGCGCTTTCCCCGGACGCCGCCGTGGGAAAAGGCGCCGTTCTGACGAAGGAAAACAAATATCTCCGCCTGACCGTGGAAAAATCCGGCGATCCCGGAAGCGCGGCCAATGCCGTCGCGTTTCCTTTGCAGGAAAAAACCGATGTGACGTCGTATTCTTATTTGTCCTTTCAGATCAGGGATCTGCAGGGGGCAAACACTCACCGGGTCACGCTGCGGGACGAAAAGGGCGAAGTGGTGAGCGTCTGGGTGGATATCCCGTCGGTGCACGGGGAATGGAAACGCATTGACGCGCCCCTTTCCCTGTTCCCGGAGGTTGACCTTTCCTGCCTTACGGAAGTAAGCATCGGCGAATGGAACAGCGGCGATTACCTTTTCGGCCGGGTCTTTTTCTGTCAAAGTGTTCTGGATGAATAAAAACGATTTACGGGAGATAAAATGAACGTCAAAATCAAGGACGTCGCCCGGCTGGCGGGCGTATCCATTTCCACCGTGTCCAATACCCTGAGCGGACGGCGGGGCGTCAGCCCCGATAAGCGGGCCGCCGTGCTGGACGCCGTAAACCAGTTGGGCTACGTGCCGAACATCAACGCCAGCCTGCTCAAATCCCGCAAAACGGGGAATATCGGCCTGTTTCTGCCCTATATCGACGGGCCATTTTATCCCGCGCTGATGCAGGAAATCTATCACGCCTGCACCGAGCACAATTATGCCCTGGTGGCCCATGTGGCCCGGGAATCCAGCAGCCGCCGCACCGCGGCCAATATCCTTTCCTGCAATATCGACGCGGCCATCGTGCTGAACGACCGCCTGAAAAACGAAGATATTCCCATGCTGACCGACCGCGGGCTGCCCCTGATTTTCATGGACAGGCCCGTCTGCGGCCAGGGCGTCGGCTGCGTCATGCTGGATAACCGGCACGGGGTGGAGCAGGAAGTGGCCTACCTGAACCATACCGGTCACAAGCGTGTGGCCTACCTTCGGGGGCTGAATAACCACGACGGCCGCGCCCGGGAGGAGGCTTTCCGCCAGGCCATGGCCAGGGCCGGGCTGCCCGTGGACGAAAATCTGATCATGGACGGGCTTTTTTCCCGGCGGCTGGCCTATAACTGCGTCTATCAGATGATGCTTATGGGGCATGGCGATCCGCCCGACGCCGTGCTCTGCGCCAACGACGAAATGGCCCTCGGCTGCATTCAGGCCCTGCGGGACCTGAACTATGCCGTGCCCAAGGACGTGAGCGTGCTGGGGTTTGACGATATCGACGTGGACGCCTGCGACCCGCCCCTGACCACCGTGGGCTATGACCTGCACCAGTTCACCGGCCTGGCCGTAAGCGAGGCCGTGCGCCTGATGGCGGACCCCAAGGCAGAAGGGCAGATGCAGATCGTCAGCACCGAACTGACGCTGCGCAAATCCGTCCTCTTCCGCTGCGGCGAAGGAGCAGGCGCCTGATTCTCCAGAAACGAAAAAAACAGCAATGCATCCACCCTTTCGGACGGATGCATTATTTTCATGATGCACATGATATAGAAACGCACATCGAATCACAGAACGCAGACGAAACCTTCCTGTGATCCGTTTTGCGGGCAGGTGACTCCGCGGCAGCTTCTACTCCTGCCTTTTGGGGACCGCATTGACTGTGGTTTCTGACACGGACAGCCAGGGGTACAGCTTCATAATCAGCATACCGCATTTCATCATTCCGCTTCTGCAGTCCAAAGGCACCTGAAGCTTCAGGGTTGCTTTCGGGAAAAGAACCTGATTATAAGCTCCGTCCAGTTTTTCAAGCCGGTTCAGCAGGGAAAACATCGCGCAGCCAAGAAGCTCCTGAATGACTTCAGAAAAGATCACCGTGATGACAGGTTCTTCCGAAGAAGGGATGAATTCCAGCAGTCCGAAGTCCGCAAGATGACAGATGATGCCCTTTATATCCTGGTCATTCAGGGAACGGTTCATTGCAGGCGCGTCATAAAATGCCAGCACCCAGCGATTTTTTTCGCTTCGGATAACGCCATTGTTTCGATTTCCGAAAGGAGCTCCGCGATGCTTTCGTCCTTTTCCGCTTTCTCATAGACCAGTTCGATTTCGTCAAAGCATCCTGTGCGCCAGCCGATCTTTCTTTCCAAACTGCTCACTCCTTGATTTTCGCAAGCGCGGCGTTTTTGTAGCTTTCGTCTTCGGTGACTTCCCGAATCACCTTGATCTGCTTCGGAAAGACTATTTCGGCGTTTTCGTCGGTCAGTTCAATCTCGGCAATGGCTTTGTCCTGCCAGAAGGGATACACATCGATCTCGAAATATTGATTTTCGTAAGTGAGGCAATACCTGGTCTTGCGGATCTGCCGCATAGTGGTATCTGCGTCCATCAGCAGGCTGAGGTATTCGTCCTTGGAGAGCCGCCGCTCGATTTCCACCCGTTTCAGGTCGGAAACCCGGCGTTTGGTCGTCTGGAAATAGATGTAGCTGCCGTTTCCGCCCCGTTGGCGCACCCGGATTTCATCCCCCTCGGGCGCGTTCAGGTAGGTTTGGATAATTTCTACCCGGCGGCAGTTTGGCAGACTTTCCAGCCACTGGATATCCGGGTATTCGATCAGGAATTTGCGTTCGATCTCATAGGGCTCCGGCTCGCCAAGGAACATGGAAATTTCTGCAATGAGCCGCTTCATTTTATCTTCAAAATCGGTGGTATTGTCAATGATGCGGAAATGCGGATGACCTGTCCACGCGGCAATCAGTTTATCGTCCAGCGCCGCGGCCTCTTCCGGCGTTTCGGTGCGGGCGTTATTGTTCGCCGTGGTATAGAAGGCTTCCGCGCCCTTTGCGGCGGTCACAAGATGAAAGACGGCGTCGTACCCGTCCCGCAGCTCCACCTCAGTGGCGCCAAGGGCGGAAAGGACGCAGGAGAATTCCAGTTCGCTCATATAGGCCTTGTTGTCCAGCGCACCGCGGTCGCAAACAATCAGCACCTTTTCGACCGGCATTGTGGCGGCCGCCTGTTCAAAGACCGCTTCCTTCTCCGCCTGCAGGCGCATCTGGCATTTCTGGTAGTCCTCGTTTGTGCCGCAGGTCCACGGGGCGACGCCGCCGGTAATGAGCTCGGTCGCCGTTTCCGGAACGAAAAGGACGGTATAGCCAAGCTGGGTAAAGGCGTTCTGCACCCAGCTCATGGCCGTGGTTTTCCCGGCGCACGGGCCGCCCGTAATGACGATTTTTGTGATCTGCACCTTGGATTTCGCCTCCTGAAGCTGTAAAAGCATGTCGATCGGAATTTCGAAGAGAGCTGCCAGCTTGCGCATCGCCGCCGTGGTCGGTTTTGCCGCGCCGTTTTCCCACTTGGAAACCGCTTTATTCGTCACACCGATTTTCTCGGCCAGCTGGGTTTGGGAAAGCCCGGCCATCCTGCGCCGTTCAAGAATGAAATTTCCGAACGGATAATCATTCATTTTTCCTTCCCTCCTTTGCACCATCATTATATAAGGCAGTGTAAAACATTGTCAATATTTGCACTGTCGAAAAACGGTAGAACCTCGCTGGATAGCCATCCATGCGCCGTGGATTCAGGCGGTTTTCGGAAATACAGAAAGTATGCAAAGTTTCCTTCAAAATGTTCAGAGAATAACAGGAACCAAACATAAAAACGGAGCAGGGCCGAACGGCCCGCCCCGTCCGTGAAACCGCACAAAAGCCGGAAAAGGGTTGGTTTTCCGGATTACAGCCCGGCGTCCTTCCGGAGGGCTTCCGCCAGGTCGGTGTGCTCCCAGGGCAGGTCGATATCCGTGCGGCCGAAATGACCGTAAGCCGCCGTCTGCCGGTAAATGGGGCGGCGCAGGTTCAGCCGCTCGATGATGGCGTCGGGCCGCATATCAAAGTGCTTTTCCACCAGCCGGGCAATTTCCGCATCGGGAATCACCCCTGTTCCCCGGGTATCCACCTGGAAGGACACGGGCTTGGCCACGCCGATAGCGTACGCCAGGGCGATCTGGCACTGCTTTGCCAGCCCGGCAGCCACGATATTTTTCGCGGCGTGCCGGGCGGCGTACGCGGCGGAGCGGTCGACTTTCGTGGGGTCCTTGCCGGAGAACGCGCCGCCGCCGTGGGGGGCATAGCCGCCGTAGGTGTCCACGATGATCTTGCGCCCGGTCAGTCCGCTGTCCCCCGCCGGGCCGCCCACCACGAACCGCCCCGTGGGGTTGATGAAGTATTTCGTGCCTGCATGCAGCAGCGTTTCGGGAATCTCGTGGCGGATCACATGCTCCATCATGGCTTTTTCGATTTCTTCATGGGAAACCGTTTCGTCGTGCTGGGTGGAAATCACCACGGCGTCCACGGCCACGGGCCGGCCGTCCTCGTACGCCACGGTCACCTGCGCCTTGCCGTCCGGCCGCATCCAGGGGCAAAGGCCGGACTTCCGCACATAGGCCATACGCCTTGTCAGCCGATGGGCCAGGGCGATGGGCATGGGCATCATTTCAGGGGTTTCGTCGCAGGCAAAGCCGAACATCATGCCCTGATCCCCCGCGCCGGTCTCGTTTCTCGCCGCGTTCCGGGTTTCCAGGGCCGCGTTGACCCCCTGGGCAATGTCCGGGGACTGGTCGTGCAGCGCCGTCAGCACCGCGCAGGAAGCGCCGTCAAAGCCCTTTTTCGCCCGGTCGTAGCCGATATCGTTCACGACCTTGCGCACAATGTCCGCCACGGGGGCGTAACCGGTGGTGGTCACTTCCCCCATTACCAGCACCAGACCCGTGGTGGCGCAGGTTTCGCAGGCCACCCGGGCATAAGGATCCTGCTCCAGCAGGGCATCCAGAATCGCGTCTGAAATCTGGTCGCACATCTTATCGGGATGGCCCTCGGTGACGGATTCAGAGGTAAAGAGTGTTCGCATGGGTTTTCCTCTCCTTTTGTGATGATACCGAACCCTATCGAGCCGCAAAAAAACGCTTGTCCGTCAACAGACAAGCGTGCAGAATTTTCCGTGTTTTGCGCCTTATCTGCCAGCGCGTCGCCGCGCTGCTGGAATTGGCACCTTGCGGGCGTGCCGCCGGTTGCCGGGCTTCATCGGGCCAGTCCCTCCGCCGCTCTGGATAAGGTATTCAGTTCAGAAATCAGTATAGCGCGTCCGGGCCCCGCTGTCAAGCGAAAATTTGCAAAAGCAGCGTCATGACCGGAATCGTCGCCACGGACAGCGCCGTGGTCACCGCCACGCCGCCTGTGGCCAGAATGCGGGCGTCTTCCGTGCTGTAGGCCGAGGCCTGCACCATCATATTGGTACAGGCGGGCATGGCGCAGGCCACATACACCGCCCCGGCCATGTCCCCTTGCAAGCCGAATATTTTCAGCGCTGCAGCAGCGATCAGCGGCGCGGCAATCAGCCGCAGGGCGCAGGCGGGCAGGAACCGCCTGTCCCGGAACAGCGCCCCCGTGACCCGGGCCAGGTAGGCCCCGGTAATCATCATGGAAAGGGGCGTGGCCAGGTTACCCAGCGTCACCACCGTATCGGCCAGAAGCCCGGGCAAATGCACGCCTGCCATCTGCACCAGCAGACCCAGCACAATGGCGATCATGCCCGGGTTGACCATCTTCCGAAGGCCTGTCTTCCAATTGCTGCAGAACAGCGCCAGCGCCACCGACCAGCTCACCAGGTTAAACGCCGACACGAACGCCACGCCATACCCTACCGCCTGGGGGCCCAGCGCGGCCTCCATCACCGGATAGCCCATGAAGCCGCAGTTGGACAGGGCCAGCATTTGCGCGTACACCGCGCGCCTGTCCCGGGGCGCGCCACGGAAAATCAGCGTGCCCGCCCCCAGCAGCGCGCACAGCAGCGCCAGCGAAAAGCAGAAAACCAGCAGCCAGTCCGCCGTCAGGGAGCCGGATTCCAGCCGCTCCAGCTTGGAAAAATTCAGGCAGGGGTTGGCCACCCAGATCACCATGGACGTGAAGGCCGCAATATCCCGGTCCTGCCAGATTTTCACCTTGGCCAGCGTAAACCCGATGCCGCCCATCAGGAACAGGATCAGTACCTGGTGCAGCGTCGCCACGCGCATCCCCCCGTTTCTTTCGTGCGTCCTTCATGGATTCTGCGCGGTTTGCCGCATTCCTGCCGCATACGGAAATTTTCCGCACGCCCCGCTCCCGGCCGCATAAAATGATGAAGAGACCAGGAAAGGAGCGTGCTTCATATGGATCAGACCTCTGAGAAATGCGCTTATCAATACACCGTGAAACGCGGCGACAGCTATTACCTCATCGCCCATCGGCTGGGCGTGCAGCTGCGGGACCTGCTGGCCGCCAATCCGGCCATTCCCCCGTCCCGCCTCACCGTGGGCGACGTGCTCTGCGTGCCCTATGGCGAGGACGTGCAGCAGCCCGCCGGCGACCAGACCCCTGCCGAACCTCAGCAGCCTGCCGAACCCGCGGAACCCGAAACCCCGGCCGAGCCCGAAGTCCCCGCAAAACCCGAGCCCGCCTGCCCCGCCAACCGGCGCACCGTCGTGCAGAATGGCCAGACGGCGGGGGACCTGCAGCTTCGCTACGGCCTGAGCTATTACACCCTCCAGGCCGCCAACGCCGATACCGACCTGGAAAAGATTCAGGGCGGCGACGTGCTCTGCATTCCTGAAACCAATACCCCCTGCCCCGTGCCCAAGTGCCATACCCTCAAGGAGGATGACACCCTGGAATCCGTGGCCATAACATACAATCTGCCCGTGGCCGCCCTGCTCCGGGCCAACCCCTGCCTCGCCCCCGAGGATTTCTGCGCGGGTGTCACCATCAAGCTGCCGGAGTAAACGACTGATGAGATTTCCGGGGGCACTGCCCCCGGCCCCTGCCAGGGGGATGATTCCCCGGACCCCGCCTTTGCGGAACAGTGTTGATGTTCGCTTTAAACAATGTGCCGCTGCAGCTTTTGGGCATGCGGCAACATCCTGTCTTTGAGGCAAACAGAAACGGCGCAGCCGAAGCCGCGCCGTTTCGCATAGAATTGTATCGTTTCACGGCATTCCGGCTTATTGCCCACAGTACCGTAAAACTTTTGTCTGCCTATTTCGCCGTGAACTGCCAGCTTTCGGCCCGCACGTTGCCGGCGAACACAAAGGTCACGTCCTGCACGCCCGCGGGCACATCCACATCCGCCGTGTAATCGGCCATTTCATCCCAGGCGGGCAGCATAATATACGCAATGGCTTCTCCCTTTTCATCCCCCAGGCACACCTTCACCGCGCCGCCTGTGGGGGACGCCATGCGCAGGGTGAGCTTCGCCGCGCCGGAAGCAAAATCGGCGTTTTTCACCTGCATCCAGTCCCCCGTGGCGGCCAGGGTGTATGCCTCGGGGCCGTACCCGATCACCTCCATGCCCGCTTCCCGGGCCATGGTGGCCGCAGGAACGGATTCATAGGGGTTCAGTGTGCCCTGGGCGTCCGGGCCCTTCATGGTGCCAACTACCGACACAATGGAGCCGTCTTCGTTGACCGACAGTTTATCCATCTGGGGGCTGCGGTAATTGCCCGTAATGCCCATGGCCTTTTCAACCGGCCGATTGTGGTAAACCAGGTACAATTGATCCCGGAACTCCACGATGCTGTGGTGGTTGTTTCCGTACAGGCCGAAGAAGCGCCCCTCGTTGGGGAACAGCTCGCCGCCGTAGGTGAAGGGGCCCATGGGGCTGTCGGCGGTCATGTATTCGATGGCGCCGTTCGTGATCCCCAGGCTGTTTCCATCCGTATTCCAGTTGGAACAGTAGGTGTAATAATAGGTGTCACCGATGCGGTTCATGCCCGAATCTTCAAAGAAGTACGGAGCGTCGATGGTCTCGGGTGTGCCCACGATGCTGATCATGTCCTCCCCCAGCTGCACCACCCGGCCCGTTTTGGGGCTGGCCTGCTGGCCGGTCGGCACGCCGCCGCCGAAGTAGAGATAGCCCGTGCCGTCCTCGTCCACGAACACCGCCGGGTCGAAGAGCCAAAGGACGTTGGCGCAGTTGGGCACGTCCCGGGTGATCAGGCCGTGACCCAAAGGATCGGTCCAGGGGCCGGCGGGGTCGTCCGCCGTGAGAACGCTGACGCCGTTGCCGCCGTTGCAGAAGTACAGGAAGAATTTCTCCTGGCCATCAATGGTCTTATGGGCGGCGCAAGGGGCCCAGGAATTGGACGCCCACTTGGCAATGCCGTCCCGCCCCGCCACGGGAATGGCCCCATGATCGGTCCAGTTCACCAGGTCGGAAGAGGAAATACAGTTAATGGTCTTCACCAGGCTGTAGGAATTTTCCTTTACTTTCCCGTCCGCGTCATATTCAATGATGTCGTTGGTGGTATAGACGTACAGCCGGTCGTTCCACACCAGCACGCCTGGGTCGGCCCCGAACCGCTGGGTAAAGAGGGGATTGTTTTCCGTCGGCTGTTTCACGCTTGTCCGGGGCGTCATGCGGGTAAAAATATTCATCAGCTCCTGTTCGCTTGTGGGAATGAAGAAGGGGGTGTAGGCCGTTTCCTTTTTCTCCGGGGCCGCGCCCGTCAGGGTGAAATTGCGGATGGTGTATTCTGTATCCGCCTCGCCGCCCTCCACGTACAGCACGAAGGTTTCGTATTCCCCCGCCAGGTAATTGGCCGAGAGCGTCACCCATTCGCCCTTTTTCGCCGTCTGGGTGTTCAGATTCTCATAGCTGGTCTGGCCGTTCACGCTGTGCTCCACCGACAGGATGAACCGTCCGGATGCCAGCATGTCCTGCTTGAGTTCCACACTGATTTTGTACGTTTCCCCTGGCACCAGGTCAAAGGCCCGGCCGGGCGAATTCCATGTGGCCGTGCGCCCGGTGGTGAGCAACCCCTCGTCGGTCACCTCGATGGCCGCGCCGCCCGCCGACCGGGCATACCAGCCATCCGTACCCGCCGAAAAATCGGATACGTAGGTCATGGTCTCGGCCTGGGCAGCGGCGCAGGGCAGCGCCAGCATCAGCACGAGCAGGAAAACGAGTATCTTTTTCATCGGTTAAAACCCCTTTCAGCGGTCCGTCGCCGCAGAATATACAAAATCGGAAAATACCGCGCTGCCGCCCGGCGCGTCCTTTGCGTACAGAAACAACCCCACCCGGCAGCCCATAAAGTGATCCAGGGCGTAAACCAGGGGATGCACCCCGCCAAGAAGCGTCCAGGCGCCGTCCCAGTAGAAGAAAGCGGCTTCGTCCCGGTCAAAGTCAAACTGTACCTGCAGGCGCGCCCGGTCTTCCGGCCAGGGAACCCGCGCCCGCAGGCCGTCCGCTTCCTTGGCCTTCATCGCCAGGGCAAAGCCCTTTTCCTCCCGCACCAGGGCAATTTCCCCGTGCCGCCCCTGGAGGGCGCAGAGCCCGGCGCAATCCCCCGGACGCATATCGCTCCCCGTCACCGTCACTTCCATCCGGCATTGGGGGCCGAAGCAGCGCTGGGTCAGGGTGTTGGGCGCATCCTCCAGGGTTTTCGCCGTGCGCCCCGCCGTCAGCCGCAGCCCTTCTTCCGTGATCCGGTAATGAGCGGCGTCCGGCACATGGTTCCACTGCCACAGGGGCGACAGGCCGCCCCGCAGGGCATCGGACGCATACAGCGGCGCATACACGTAATCAGGCCGGAAACTGGGCAGCTCCAGCGTTTCGGGAACGGTGTCCACCTTCGGCATCCCCTGTTCCCACGTCATGGGCACAAGCACCGGAATGCGGCCCACCGCCCCATGATCCTGGAAAAGGAACAGGGCCCACCGCCCGTCCGGCAGCTGCACCGGCCCACCCTGGGCCACCCCGGCATGACGGCCCTGGAAATCCAGCTCCATAAACGGGCCGCCCGTGAAATCGTCCGTCAGCTTTTCCGCCGCATGGCAGCCCATAGCCCGGAGGCCGCCCCTGGGCCAGTGGATATTGAACAGGTAATACCGCCCGTCGATTTTGTAAAAATGGCTGCCCTCCCAGCCCAGGCCCTCCGTGTCGTCCCGGAAAACCACGCGGTTCAGCCCGTTGGGTTTAGGGCCGGAGAGGTCGCTCTCCATTTCGGTCACGCGGATTTCCCGGTTGCCCGAGGCGATGTAGACCCGGCCGTCGTCATCGAACAGGATGGAAGGGTCGTAATAAAACCCGGCAATTTCGTGCCGCGTCCACGGGCCTTCGGGCCGCGCCGCCGTGTAATGGCAGCTTTTCTGCATGTCGTTGCTGGTAAACAGCACATGGAACACGCCGTCATGGTACCGCAGGCTGGCCGCCCACATGCCCTTTCCGTAAATGTTCCCATTCTCCAGCCGCTGGGCCGGGGTATCGTCCAGCCGGTCGAATACATAGGCGCAGTGTTCCCAATGCATCAGATCATAGGATCGCAGAATCTGCCCGCCCGGAAACATGTGCATAGTGGTGGAAATCATGTACCACGCGTCTCCGGCCCGGATCACGTCCGGGTCGGGATAATCGGCATAAAGAATCGGATTGACGCCCCGCACGCACAGCCCCTCCCGCTTTTTTCTGAAAACCGCTTTCATCATAACACAAATTTCCGCAATTGGCTACATCATCTTTGTACCGTCTTCCTTCCTTTCGTAAACGCAAATTTTTTCGAAAAAAGGGGTTGACAAACTCCGCCGTATCCCGTATAATATACTTCGCAATTGGGAAACACTTCCCGTTGCGGGCATTGGGGAATGGTGTAATGGCAGCACCTACGACTCTGACTCGTATTGTCTAGGTTCAAATCCTAGTTCCCCAGCCATTTGCCTCCATTGTCTAGAGGCCTAGGACGCCGCCCTCTCAAGGCGGAAACATGGGTTCGAATCCCATTGGGGGTGCCACATTTGCCGACACCCGGCTGAAAAAAGGCTCGCTGCGAAAGTGAGCCTTTTTCGTTGTTCTTTTCTTTATGCCGACGGGCGAAAATGCTTGACGCTGCCGTCTGTTTGACCTATATGTATTCGTATTCAGTTGCAGCCATACGCCAATTTGGAGCGTTTGGGGATAAAAAAGACCGCTGGCTCTTTCACCGGGGAGCCGGTGCGTCAGCAGCCTTTCCGTATTTAGTTCCTAATCGTTAATTCCTTTTATCATTCAGATATGTATTTGAAACTTTCCGAAATCAAATATTCCTTTGTTCTGTTGCAGTTCGCCCTGCTGATACAAAGACGCAAAAGCGTCTGCAATTTCACAAGCCAGCGAAGCGGGAATATCCAGCGAATGATGCGCCGGAAATATTCGTTGAAGATTTAACGTTTTCACCTTCTGGGCAGAATACATAAACGCAAGCGGGTCGGTCGTCGGATAAAAGGCATCCAAGCACCCTTGATAAATCAAATCCCCGGAATACAGCCACCCTCTGTCCTGCTCATAGAAACAGCAGTGTCCGGGCGAATGACCGGGCGT
>CANQKI010000020.1 GCA_947624355.1 uncultured Clostridia bacterium
GGACAGCTTTGTCGCGGCGCATCCCGACGTCGTCATTACGAACGAACATCATTACTACGAAAACACGGGCGAGATGACCACCGAAATGCTGCTGGGCGCCTTTGATTCGGATGTGTTTTACATCAGCAATTCCTACGATTACCGCTCCATCATGGAAAAAGGCTATTTACTGGATTTGTCCGGCAGCGAAATTATTCAAAACGCCATAGAGAATCTGTATCCCGTGTATGCCGATCAGTGCGTGATGGACGGCAAAATTTACGCCGTTCCCACCATGGGTCAATTGCATTACAAGAGCATAAATACCGATCGGCTGGCCGAAGCAGGCATGGGCGACATGGAGATTCCCGACACCTTCCCGGAATTTCTGGATTTTGTGGAGGCATGGAACAAGCATATGCGGGATGATCCCGGCGATATTGGGCTGATGGGTACGGAGTTCTGGATAGACGAGGCGGATTTTAACCGGATCGGCGGCCACACGTACTACCTGGTGGAATATCTGCTGGACAACCATATCCTGCAAAAATCCTTTGCCGGGGAACCGCTGCGCTTTAACGAACCGGGCATGGTGGAGCTGCTCGAGCGCTGTTATGAGCTGGGCCACGAACTGGATTTGAACGAGCCGTCGCCCTGGCTCGCCAATAAGTACATCATGATTGGCAGTTCGCTCAGATTCTCGTCGGATGACAGTTCCGCGATTCTGTACCTGCGGCTGAATGAAGATCAGCCCAAGCTGATTGAGGTTTACCTTGGCCTGGTCGCGGTCAATGCCCGCACGGCGCATGATGAAAACGTCGCCACATCCCAGCGGCACCTGGATCGGGTAAAGAGCGCGCTGGCCAAGGAGAACCTGTCCGCCGCAGACCGGTACGAACTGGAAGAGGAGTTAAAGCGGCGGGAGGAAGACCTGCAGGAGCAAATCGCAAGAGAGGACAACAAGTGGGTGGTGACCCAGGAGGAATTGGATGCCTACCGTTCCTTCACCGATTCTCTGTATGTGCCCATGCCCGGCGTTTTCCACCCCAACGAAGCGGAGCAGGCAAAGACTTTTGAGCAATTAAGGGCGCGCTTTGTCTTCGGGCAGATGACCGCCGAGGAACTGGTAAGCGAGCTGGACCGGATCGCGCAAATGATTGAACGGGAAAATATGTGACGCGTCCCGGGGCCCCCGGGAGGCTCCGCGCCTCCCGGACCCACCCGCCAGGGGATTGAATCCCCTGGACCCCACTCCCGCGGAACAGGGTTGGCGGTTGCTTTTCAAACAATGTGCCGCTGGAGCTTTTGGGAACGCGGCAGCATGACGGCCCCAGGGCACCCCGAAAAGGCAGGGAACCTGACGGAGAGAAAGCAAGCTTTCTCCCGTGCGGTTCGCCTGCCTTTTCCCCGTCCAGGCAAGCCTGTCCGGGCTGGCGGCGTTCCGCCGCCGTGCCCTGGGCCTGCGTGGGTGTTCTTCATTGCTTTCGTGCTGCGTTGCTGAAACGCCGCAGACTCAGACGTGTGAAGCTGTGGCATCGCATGGGCGCCGAAAACTCGTTTTTTGATATTCTGAGGGCAGATAGCCCGTTATTTTTTTGCCATTTTTTATTTCAATTTTGTTAAAATGTCCTTTCATTTTTGTTCACAGTTGGTTGATAAGATAAACCCTGTCAGCCCGTCAAAAAGCTGCATCGTAACTTGGGGGATGTTTGAAGGGGCTGCGCCCCTTCATTTTGAATCCGCAGAACCGGCTTTGCCGGTTCGAGGAGAAGTCAGAATGACTTCTACCTATATCATTTTCCGACCGTGATGCGAAGCATCACAGGAAAATGATGCAGTCGATGCAGGAACGTTTCCTCGTTCCTGCATCGCAGGGTGTCAAAAAACTTTTTTTGACACCCGAAAATCTTCCCCGGAAAAAGAACAGGAGGGATGCAAATGGGAGAACAGGCGATGGGAGCGGGCGAAGCGGTCATCCGCAAAAAGGCCCGGCCCGGAAGAAAAAAGAGGATCATCCGGAAAATCGTGCTCTGGCTGCTGCTGATTCTGGTATTGGCCGGGGCGGCCTTTTTGGGTTATATGCATCTTAAACAGGAATACACCGTGACCTACGATTCGTATACGGCGTCCGTCGGCACCATATCCAACGCCCTTTCCTTCAGCGGCACATTGCAGCCGGTGGATAACGAAACGTACACCGCGCCCTCTTCCGGCACGGTGCGGAACGTGTATGTGCAAAAGGGTCAGGAAGTAAAGGAAGGGGACACCCTCATCCGTATGTCCAACGGCAAAACCATCGAGGCTGGGTGCGACGGCACGGTGAACCAGCTGCCGGTGAAGGAAGGGGACGAGGTGGCCGCCGGCGATACCCTGGCGCAGGTGGTGGATTTTGCGCACATGAAGGTGTCCATCCGGGTGGACGAATACGATATTTCCTCCGTGCATGAGGGCGACCTCTGCCATGTGACGGCCACGGCCACCGAAAACGCCTTTGATTCGGTGATCGACGACATCAATTATGTCTCGGCCTCCACGGGATCGGTGGCCTATTATACGGCCACGGCCTATGTGGATGTGCCCGGGGGCGTGTATCCCGGCATGCAGGTGACGGTGACGATTCCCCAGGAGGAGGCCGCCGACGTGGTCATCCTCAAGGAAGACGCCGTCAGCTTTGATATGACCAACCGGGCCTTCGTCTACATGATGAACGACCAGGAACAGCTGGAAACGGTCTATGTGGAAACGGGGGTCAGCAACGGAAATTATGTGGAAATCAAGAGCGGGCTGCAAAACGGCGACACCGTGTACGTTGAGGCGGCCGCCACGGAAGAAACCAGCCTGCTTGCCACCCTGTTCGGCGGGCAGCAGTTCAATATGAACCAAAACCGCAACCGGCAGTTCCAGAACACGAACAACGGCAATATGCCAAGTTTCGGCGGCGGCAATATGCCCAGTTTTAACGGCGGCGGTGGCAGACAATGAGCGATGAAACGCTGCTTGAAATGCGCGGGATCAATAAATTTTATCCCATGGGCGAGGAAATGGCCCACATCCTGAAGGACATTGACCTGACGGTGAAAAAAGGCGAATACCTGTCCGTGCTGGGGCCGTCCGGCAGCGGAAAGAGTACGCTGATGAACATCATCGGCTGCCTGGACACGGCCACGTCGGGAACATATACCCTGGCGGGCCGGGAAATCAATGAACTGACGGAAGGGGAACTGGCCGCCATCCGCTCCATGGAAGTGGGGTTCGTGTTCCAGAATTCCCAGCTGCTGCCCCGGCTTTCCGCCCGGAAGAATGTGGAACTGCCCCTCATTTACGCGGGGGTGCCTCCCCGGGAGCGCCGCCGCCGCGCCCGGGAGATGCTGGAAAAAGTAGGGCTTTCCGACCGGATGGACCATTACCCCAACCAGCTTTCGGGCGGGCAGCAGCAGCGGGTGGCCATCGCCCGGGCCATGGTGGGGAACCCCTCCCTGCTTCTGGCCGACGAGCCCACCGGCGCCCTGGACCAGAAAACGGGGCGGCAGGTGATGGCCCTGTTTCAGGAACTGAACAGGGAAGGCCACACCATCGTGATGATTACCCACGACCCCAATATCGCGGCCTATGCCCGGCGGTGCGTGCATATCATCGACGGGGAACTGACGGAAGGGGGCGACCGGGAAAATGCTTAAAAGCGTGCGCAAAACGCTGGTGATGCTGAAGGAATGCTTCAGCATGTCCCTGAGCAATATTTTGGGAAACCGGGTGCGTTCCTTCCTGACGGTGCTGGGCATCCTGATCGGCGTTGCGGCGGTGATCGCGCTGATTACCACGGTGTCCGGGTTTTCGGGCACTTTGTCTTCCTCGTTTATGAGCATGGGGGCGGGCACGCTGTCGGTGAGCGTGACGGGAAGCGACCTGAAAAGCGGCATGACGGCGGACGATCTGAAAGAAATTTCCGAAATGGACGAAGTAGAGGGCATCACGCCCAACGTGAGCCTCCGCAGCCGGGTTTCCCGGGGCGGAAATTACGAAACCAACGTGTCCGTATCGGGCAAGAACGCCTATTACTTCTACCGGGACGCGGAGCTTGTGCAGCGGGGTCGGGCCGTGCACCCGACCGATGAGGAAAACAGCACCTTCGTGTGCCTCATCACCCAGGAAATGATGGAAACCTTCTTTTACGGCGTTGATCCCGTGGGCGAAACGCTGTATATCGACGGGACGCCTTTCCGGGTGATCGGCATTCTGTCCGACGCGGACAGCGACAGCATTTTAAGCCTTCTCAGCGGCGGAAGCGATATCGTGATTCCGTATACCACCGCCCTGAAAATGAACAATGAGAACGTGGTCACGTCCTTTACGGTGTATCTGGCCGAAGGGGAGGATTCGGAAAACGCCTCCGCGGCGCTGGAAGAAAAAATGGACGCCATGTTCAGCTTTGAGGAGGACTGCTTCACCGTTACCACCATGTCCGGCATCGAGGACACCATGGAGAGCATGCTGTCCATGGTGAGCACGCTGCTGGCGGGGATTGCGTCCATTGCGCTGGTGGTGGGCGGCATCGGCATTATGAACATGATGCTCACCACCGTGACGGAGCGCACCATGGAAATCGGCCTGAAAAAGGCGCTTGGGGCCATCCCCTGGCAGATTCAGATTCAGTTTCTGATCGAGTCCTTCCTGCTGTCGGTGATCGGCGGGCTGCTGGGGATTGCGGTGGGGCTGATTCTGTCCTTCGCCCTGTGCCAGGTCATGGGCATGACGTTCACGTTCTCCCTGAGCGCCATCGCCCTGGGCGTCGGCTTTTCGGCGGCGGTGGGCATCCTGTTCGGCTGGGCGCCCGCCCGGAAAGCCAGCCGCCTGAACCCCATTGACGCCCTGCGCGCCATGTAAAACAAAATCAATTGAGGAGGGAAACCGCAATGAAAAAACAGCTTACTCTTTTCCTGGCGGCGGCGCTGACCATGAGCTGCCTTTCCGCGCCCGCCCTGGCCCAATCGGCGGCCGTTACCGGCACGGTGGTGAACGTGCGGCCCGAAACAATCGCGGCAAAGGTGACGGGCACGGTGGAAAAGGTGCTCGTGGCCGCGGGCGACCGGGTGCGGGCAGGGGATGTGCTCATGACGCTGGACACCCAGAAGGTGTACGCCCTGGAGAGCGGCACGGTGCGTCTTTTCGGCGAAACGGGGGACAGCGCGGAAAGCGTGGCCGCCCGGTACGGCGCGGTGGCGTTTGTGGAGCCGGACGTGCAGTATACCGTTTCGGCCACCACGAAGAACGCTTACGACGCGGAGGAAAACCGCCTGATCCATCCGAGCGAAAAGGTGTATCTGCGGTCGCTGGAAAACACGAAAAAAACGGGGGAAGGGCTGGTAACGGCCGTTTCCGGCACTTCCTACACGGTGGAAGTAGCGGCAGGCAGCTTTGATACGGACGAATCGGTATACGTTTACCGGCAAAGCGATTTCGCGGCCGCATCCCGCATCGGCCGGGGCACGGTGGCCCATGCCGATCCCGTCGCCTATACCGGCACGGGGGTGATCGCGGCGTTCCCCGTGGCTTCGGGCGCCCATGTGAAAAAGGGCGACGCACTGTTTGAAACGGTGGAGGCCGCCTTTGAAGGCGTCGGGGAAAACCTGGCCGCCATCATTGCCGAAAAGGACGGCGTGATTTCGTCCGTGGCGGCGGGCGGCGGCGCGGCGGTGACCAGCGGCGGCGCGGCGGCCGAATTTTACCCGGACAGCGCCCTGCGCATCGAGGCCCTGGTTTCAGAAACCGACCTGGCCGATTTTCCCGTGGGCGCGCGTGTCAGAATTGAAATTCCCTACATGGCGAACGGCGAATACGCGGTGGACGGCACGGTGGAGCGGGTGGCCGCGGCGGGCGGGGAAAACGCCGACGAAGCCGATTCCGAAGAAAGCTGGTTTACCGTCACCGTTCTGCCCGACAGCACGGAGGACCTCTTGTACGGCATGCACGCCGTAATCAGCGCGGCCGGTGAACAACAAGATCCTGTGACCGACGAACAACAAGATCCTGTGGCCGAGTAAAGCCGCACTACAAAATAAGCGAAAGCGGGGCGTTCTGCCCCGTTTTTTTTGCGGAAAGAAACGCCGCGGCGCACAGCGGAAAGGCACTCTATGACACACCCGGAAGCGTTGCCATTGATATTTTTCGGAAGCCGCGGAAATCGGGCGGTTTCTGCCCGAACGCGGCGGAAAAAACGCAAAAAAATTTTGAAATTGGGGCAAAAAAGTGTTGCATTTCGGAAAGATGTCTGGTATAATTCGAGTGTTGTCTGTTTATGGGATGAAGCGGTAAGTTGCCGTTCTGGCCGGAGCGGGTAATTATCGTGGACCAGCCGGGGCAAAGACCCCGACGAACGGACTCGTGCCGCGGAAAAGCCGCGGAAGGCGACGGGTTTCCCAAGGATCGGCGCGCCCCCTGCGAAGCGCGGCCCCCCGCCGGAAAGCTCCCCCCGATCGCCGTGAGTACGAAATCAAGGAGGAAAACCAAATGGCCAACCAGAAAATCCGCATCAAGCTCAAGGCGTATGAACACAACCTGATCGATCAGTCCGCCGAGCGCATTGTGGAAGCCGCCAAGCGCACGGGCGCCCGGGTTTCCGGCCCCATCCCGCTGCCCACCGAAAAGGAGATCGTCACGATCCTGCGCGCGCCCCACAAGTATAAGGACAGCCGCGAGCAGTTCGAGCGCCGCACCCACAAGCGCCTGATCGACGTGCACAACCCCAATCCCCGTACCGTGGACGCCATGATGAAGCTCGATCTGCCCGCCGGCGTCGAGATCGAAATCAAGCTGTAAGCAGGAGGGCAACATGAAGAAAGCAATCATCGGCAAAAAGCTGGGCATGACCCAGATTTTCCTGCCCGACGGCCGTCTGGTCCCCGTGACGGTGATCCATGCCGGCCCCTGCACCGTGGTGCAGAAGAAGACCGTGGAAAAGGACGGCTACGAGGCCGTGCAGTTCGGCTTTGACCAGGTTCCCGAGAACCGGGTTCAGAAGCTGGTGAACAAGCCCGACGCCGGGCACTTCAAGAAGGCGGGCGTGGCCCCCATGCGCCGCCTGCGGGAATTCCGCCTGGACGACAGCGCTTCCTACGAAATCGGCCAGGAGATCAAGGCCGACGTGTTCGAAGCCGGCGAAAAGGTGGACATTTCCGGCGTGACGAAGGGCCGCGGGTTCACCGGCGCCATTTACCGCTGGAACCAGCACACCGGCCCCATGGCCCACGGTTCCAAGTATCATCGCGGCGTGGGCTCCATGAGCGCCAACTCCGACCCCTCCCGCGTGTTCAAGAACAAGCACATGCCCGGCCACTACGGCGTGGAGCGCGTGACGGTGCAGAACCTGGAGATCGTTCAGGTGGACGCCGAGCGCAGCCTGCTGCTGGTGCACGGCGCGGTGCCCGGCCCCAAGGAAGGCCTGCTGCTCATCCGCAACACCTGCAAGGCCTGATGTAAGGAGGACTGAAACTTATGCCGAATATTGACGTCATCGACATGCAGGGCAAGAAGGTGGGCAGCATGGAGCTGAGCGAGGAAATCTTCGCCGCTCCCGTGAACGTGCCCGCCATGCACCTGGTCGTCCGTTCCATTTTAGCCAACAAGCGCCAGGGCACCCAGAGCGCCCTGACCCGCGGCATGGTCCGCGGCGGCGGCCGGAAGATTTACCGCCAGAAGGGCACCGGCAACGCCCGGCACCATGGCAACCGCGCGCCCCAGTTCCGCCACGGCGGCGTGGTGTTCGCGCCCCAGCCCCGGGACTATGTGGTGAAGGTGCCCAAGAAGGTGCGCCGCCTCGCCATGAAGAGCGCCCTCACGTCCAAGTTCAACGAAGGCAAGATCATCGTGGTGGACGAAATCAAGCTGGCCGACGCCAAAACGAAGCTCATGGCCCAGGTGCTCAAGGCCATCGACGCGGGCCCCAAGGCGCTGCTGGTGCTTCCCGAGCGGGACGAAACCGTCATCCGCGCGGGCAAGAACATCCCCGCCCTCAAGGACGCCTACGTGAACACCATCAATGTGTATGACCTGCTCAGCGCCGATAAGATCATCGTGCTCAAGGCGGCCATGGAAAGCATTCAGGAGGTGTACGCATGAAAAACCCCCATGACATTATCCTGCGCCCCGTCCTGACCGAAAAGGGCTACGACGGCATCGCGGACAAAAAGTACGTGTTCGAGGTTGCCCCGGACGCCAACAAGATCGAAATCAAGAAGGCGCTGGAAGCGGTGTTTCCTATTAAAGTAGCCAAGGTGAACACCCTGCGCACCCTGGGCAAGATCAAGCGCCAGGGCGTCCATTCCGGCCGCACCCCCGAAATCAAGAAAGCCTACGTCACCCTGACGGAAGATTCCAAGCCCATCGAGTTCTTCGAGGGTATGGTGTAAGGGAGGAGAAGAAAGATGGCCATTCGAGTTTATAAGCCCACTTCGTCCGCCCGCCGGTTCATGTCCGTGCTGACGTATGAAGAAATCACCAAGAAGACCCCCGAAAAGGGCCTGACCGAGTACCTCAAGAAGCACGCGGGCCGCAACAAGCAGGGCAAGATCACCGTCCGTCATCAGGGCGGCGGCAACAAGGTCAAGTACCGCATCATCGACTTCAAGCGCGACAAGAAGGACGTGCCCGCCAAGGTGGCCGCCATCGAGTACGACCCCAACCGTTCCGCCTTCATCGCCCTGCTGCACTATGCGGACGGCGAAAAGCGCTACATCCTGGCGCCCCTGGACCTGAAGGTGGGCGACACCGTGGTGGCCGGCGAGAACGCCGACATTAAGCCCGGCAACGCCCTGCCCATGAAGAACATCCCCGTGGGCACCCTGATTCACAACATCGAGATCAAGCCCGGCAAGGGCGGCCAGATGGTGCGTTCCGCCGGCGCCTATGCCCAGCTCATGGGCAAGGAGGACAATTACTGCCAGGTGCGTATGCCCTCCGGCGAGTTCCGCAAGATCCCCATGAACGCCATGGCCACCATCGGCACCGTGGGCAACACCGATCACAGCAACGTGCGCATCGGCAAAGCGGGCCGCAAGCGCCACATGGGCGTCCGTCCCACCGTCCGCGGCGTGGTCATGAACCCCTGCGACCATCCCCATGGCGGCGGCGAAGGCAAGAGCCCCGTTGGCATGCCCGCCCCTGTGACCCCGTGGGGCAAGCCGGCCCTGGGCCTCAAGACCCGCAAGCACAAGAAGTATTCCAACAATCTGATCGTAAAACGTGCCAGCAAGAAGTAAGCCCGGCGCATTTAGGAAGGAGGCAACCTCATTATGAGCCGTTCCGTAAAGAAAGGCCCGTTTGTACAGGAAGCGCTGTATAAGCGCATCGTGGATATGAACAAAACCGGCGCCAAGCAGGTTCTCAAGACCTGGAGCCGCGCCTCGACCATCTTCCCCGAATTCGTCGGCCACACCATCGCGGTGCACGATGGCCGCAAGCATGTGCCGGTGTACATCACTGAGGACATGGTCGGTCACAAGCTGGGCGAGTTCGCCCCCACCCGCACCTTCAGAGGCCACGCGGGTGAAAAGGCCACTGGCCGTAAGTAAGGGAAGGAGCGAATAAAAAATGGCAACTCGTACCCGTGAAAAGGGCGCGGCCCGTGCCGAAAGCCGTGACAAGCGCCCCCAGGCCCACGCCAAAAATATCCGCCTGTCCTCCCGCAAGGCCAAGATCGTTCTTGACCTGATCCGGGGCAAGAATGCGGACCAGGCGCTGGCCATTCTGGAATTCACCCCCAAGGCGGCGTCCCCTGTGATTCATAAGGTGCTCTCCAGCGCCATCGCCAACGCCGTCAACAATCAGGATATGGACCGCAGCACCCTCTACGTCGCCGAGTGCTACGCCAATCCCGGCCCGACCCTCAAGCGCTACGTAGCCCGCAGCCGCGGCAGCGCTTCCCCCATGCTCAAGCGCACCTGCCACATCAGCGTGGTGCTCGACCAGAAGAAGTAAGGGAGGATAAAAAATGGGTCAGAAAGTTAATCCGCACGGCGCGCGCGTGGGCGTCATTTATGACTGGAGCACCCGCTGGTACGCCGGCAAAAAAGACTTTGCCAACAACCTCATCGAGGATTTCAACCTGCGCAAGATGCTCAAGGAAAAGTTCTACTCCACCGGCATCTCCCGCATCGATATCGAGCGCAGCGCTTCCCGCATGACGGTCACCCTGTTCTCCGGCAAGCCCGGCATGATCATCGGCCGCAGCGGCAAGGGCATCGAGGATCTGAAGGCTGACTTGGAAAAGTTCGTGGGCCACGCCGTGAACATCAAAGTGGTGGACGTGAAGACCCCGGACGCCGACGCGCAGCTCATCGCCGAGAACATCGCCCAGCAGCTGGAAAAGCGCATCGCTTTCCGCCGCGCCATGAAGCAGAGCATTCTGCGGGCCAACAAGGCGGGCGCCAAGGGCGTGAAGATCGCCATTTCGGGCCGCCTGGGCGGCGCCGACATCGCCCGCACCGAGCACTATCACGAGGGCTCCATCCCCCTGCAGACCCTGCGCGCCAACATTGACTACGGCTTTGCCGAAGCCAAGACCACTTACGGCCGCCTGGGCGTGAAGGTGTGGGTGTACAAGGGGCAGGTCCTGCCCAAGCCCAAGAAGGCCGCGCAGCCCGCTGCCGCTATCGAAGGAGGCAAGTAATCCTATGCTGATGCCCAAGAGAGTTAAGCACCGCAAGCAGTTCCGCGGCCGCATGAAGGGCACTGCCCATCGCGGCAACTTCGTCGCCTACGGCGATGTGGGCCTGATGGCCATGGAGCCCTGCTGGGTCACTTCCCAGCAGATCGAGGCGGCCCGTGTGGCGCTCACCCGCTACACCAAGCGCGGCGGCCAGGTGTGGATCAAGATTTTCCCCGATAAGCCCGTGACCGAAAAGCCCGCCGAGACCCGCATGGGTTCCGGCAAGGGCACGCCGGAATACTGGGTGGCCGTGGTGAAGCCCGGCCGTGTGCTCTTTGAGATCGGCGGCATTGACGAAGCCGTCGCCCGCGAGGCCCTGCGCCTGGCGGCCGGCAAGCTGCCCCTCAAAACCAAGATTGTGCGGCGCGAAGACGCCCCCAATCCCAACGAAATTGAAGCGGGTGGTGAAAGCAAATGAAGGCCAAGGAATTCGCAGCCATGAAGCCTGAGGAATTGACCGCGAAGATCGCCGAGCTCAAGGAAGAGCTCTTCAACCTTCGTTTCCGGCTTGCCACCGGTCAGCTGGAGAACACCATGCAGATCACTGCCGTCAAGCGCGATATCGCCCGTGCGATGACCGTGCAGACCCAGCAGCAGCGCAAGGCGTGACCGATAAGCCGTGAAAGGAGTCAATACCATGTCTGAAGTAAGAGGCATCCGCAAGACCCGCATTGGCGTGGTCGTCAGCGATAAGATGGATAAGACGGTGGTGGTTTCCATGTCCACCCGCGTGCGGCATCCGCTGTACGGCAAGTTCATTACCCGCACCAGCAAGGTGAAGGCCCATGACGAGGAAAACACCTGCGGCGTGGGCGACACCGTGGAAATCATGGAATGCCGTCCCCTGTCCAAGGATAAGCATTGGCGGCTGGTAAGAATCGTCGAGAAGGCGAAGTAACCAGGGCCGGCCGGGAGGGCCGCGCCGGGCGGGGCCAAAGGAAGGCCCCAGGCGACGATTTCTCCGGGCCGGGCAAAGCCGGCGGAATGGAAGCATTTCTTCCTATTATATAACGCCGGCGGCACAGTATCCGACCGCTCATGGAGGCAAAGCACCTGCCATGAAGCGGAAGCAATAAAGGAGGAAACCCTATGATTCAGCCGCAAACGCGACTCAAGGTGGCCGATAATTCCGGCGCCAAGGAAATCATGTGCATCCGCGTGCTGGGTGGCTCCTTCCGCCGTACCGGTTCGATCGGCGACGTGATCGTCGCTTCGGTCAAGACCGCGACCCCCGGCGGACAGGTCAAAAAGGGCGATGTGGTCAAGGCCGTCATCGTCCGGGTCCATCAGCCCCAGCGCCGCCCCGACGGCAGCTACATCCGTTTCGACGATAACGCCGCCGTCATCATCGGCGCGGATAAAATGCCCCGCGGCACCCGTATCTTTGGGCCGGTTGCCCGCGAACTGCGCGAGAAGGACTACATGAAGATCGTGTCCCTCGCCCCCGAAGTGCTGTAAGGAGGACAATGAAAGATGTTTGTAAAATCCAAGGATCAGGTCGTTGTCATCTCCGGCAAGGACAAGGGCGCCAAGGGTAAGGTCATCACCGCCGCCCCCAAGACCGGCAAGGTCATCGTGGAGGGCGTGGCCATGGTGACCAAGCACCAGAAGTCCCGCCAGCAGGGCCAGCCCGGCGGCATCATCAAGAAGGAAGCCTTCATCGACGCTTCCAACGTGATGGTGGTCTGCCCCAAGTGCGGCAAGCCCACCCGCGTGGGCCACATGACCGTGGAGGTCAAGGGCAAGGACGGCAAGACCGCCCTCAAGAACGTGCGCGCCTGCAAGAAGTGCGGCGCCCAGATCGACTGATAAGGAGGACACAGGCAAATGGCTACCCGTATCAAGGAAAAGTATCTGGCCGAAGCTGTGCCTGCCTTGCAGCAGAAATTCGGCTATAAGAACGTGATGCAGATCCCGCGCCTGGAAAAGATCATCATCAACATGGGCCTGGGCGACTGCAAGGACAACGCCAAGGCCCTGGAATCCGCCGTGAGCGAGCTCACCCAGATTGCCGGCCAGAAGCCCCTGGTCACCAAGGCCAAGAAGAGCGTCGCCAACTTCAAGCTCCGCCAGGGCATGAACGTGGGCGCGAAAGTAACGCTGCGCGGCTCCCGGATGGAAGAGTTCATGGATAAGCTCGTGAACATCGCTCTCCCCCGGGTGCGCGACTTCCGCGGCGTTTCCGCCAAGGCCTTCGACGGCCGCGGCAACTACGCCCTGGGCATCAAGGAACAATTGATCTTCCCCGAAATCGACTACGACAAGGTGGAAAAGATCCGGGGCATGGAAATGATTTTCGTCACCACCGCCCAGACCGACGAGGAAGCCAAAGAGCTTCTGGCCCTGCTGGGCATGCCGTTCGAGCGTTAAGGGAGGAGAATGAAAAATGGCCAAGACTAGTATGAAGGTTCGTCAGGCGCGGCCCGCGAAGTTCTCTACCCGCGCCTATACCCGGTGCCGCCTGTGCGGCCGTCCCCATTCCGTGCTGCGGCGCTACGGCATCTGCCGTATCTGCTTCCGCGAACTGGCCTACAAGGGCCAAATCCCCGGCGTCCGCAAGGCGAGCTGGTAAGGAAAAGGAGGTACCATCATGGTTGTGAATGATCCCATTGCCGATATGCTCACCCGCATCCGCAACGCGCAGATCGCCCGCCACGACAGCGTGCTGATTCCCGCCAGCAACATGAAGAAGGCCATCGCCAAGATCCTTCTGGACGAGGGGTATATCAAATCCGTTGAAAACATCAATGACGGCCTGCAGGGCAATTTGAAGATCACCCTCAAGTACCTGGACAAAAAGCAGCCCGTCATCGTGGGTCTCAAGCGCATTTCCAAGCCCGGCCTGCGGGTGTACGCCACCTGCGAGGAGCTGCCGAAGGTCCTCGGCGGCCTGGGCATCGCCATCGTGTCCACTTCCAAGGGTCTGATGACCGATAAGGCTGCCCGCAAGGAAAACGTGGGCGGCGAAGTGCTCTGCTACGTCTGGTAATCATCACGTCAGGAGGTAAAAAGCTATGTCTCGTATCGGAAGGCTCCCGATTGCCGTTCCCGCGGGCGTGACGGTTACCATTGATGAAAGCAATCTGGTCACTGTCAAAGGCCCCAAGGGCACGTTGACCCAGCAGGTCAATCCCGATATCACCGTGAAGCAGGAAGGCAACGAGCTCCTGCTCACCCGTCCCTCGGACGACAAGAACCACCGCGCCCTCCACGGCCTCTACCGCGCCCTGATCCACAACATGGTGGTGGGCGTGACGGACGGCTTCGCCGTGGCGCTGGAAATGGTGGGCACGGGCTACCGCGCCGCCGCCGAGGAAAACGGCAAGAAGCTGAACATCAGCATCGGCTTCTCCCATCCCGTTATCCTGGACGCCCCCGAAAACATCACCTTTGAAACGCCGGTGCAGACCAAGATCGTGGTCAAGGGCATCGACAAACAGCAGGTCGGCAACCTTGCCGCCGATATCCGCGCCATCCGGAAGCCCGAACCCTACCTGGGCAAGGGCATCAAGTACGAGGGCGAGCATATCCGCCGCAAGGAAGGCAAGGCCGGCAAGAAGTAAGAAAGGGAGTGAACGCAAATGTTCAAAAAGCGCGACCGTAATGAAGTGCGCGTGATCCGTCACGCCCGCGTGCGCAAAAAGATCAGCGGCACCCCCGAAATGCCGCGCCTGTGCGTCTATCGCAGCAACAAATCCATTTATGCGCAGGTCATTGACGATACCAAGGGCGTGACCCTGGTATCCGCTTCCACCATCGACCCGGCCATCCGCGGCCAGCTGGACGAGCAGACCAAGACCGGCGCGGCTCAGATGGTGGGCAAGCTGGTGGCCGAGCGTGCGCTCAACGCCGGTATCAAAGACGTGGTCTTTGACCGCGGCGGCTACCTCTACACCGGGCGCGTGGCCGCCCTGGCCGCGGCAGCCCGCGAAGCCGGACTGAATTTCTAAGGAGGGACAGAACGCATGCCTATGAATGAACGCAGCGACGAACGCCGCGAGGATCGCCGCGATGACCGCCGCAATGATCGCCGCGAACGGCGGGACCGGGAAGAGCCCGTCAGCGAATTCAAAGAGCGCCTGGTCGCCCTCAACCGTGTGACCAAGGTCGTTAAGGGCGGCAAGAACTTCCGCTTTGCCGCGCTGGTCGTCATCGGCGACGAGAACGGCCGGGTGGGCGCCGCCATCGGCAAGGCCAAGGAAGTGCCCGAGGCCATCCGCAAGGCCAAGGAAGCCGCCCAGAAGCACCTGGTGACCGTGCCCATCGAAGGCACCACCATCCCCCACGCCATCGACGGCCTGTACGGCACCGCCAAAGTGGTGCTGCTGCCTGCCGAAGAGGGCGCCGGCGTGATCGCCGGCGGCGGGGCCCGTGCCGTGCTGGAGCTGGCCGGTATCAAGGATATCCGCACCAAGACCTTCGGCACCAACAACCGCATCAACACCGTCAAGGCGACCCTGGAAGGCCTCAAGGCCCTGCGGAACGCCGAGACCGTGGCCAAGATGCGCGGCAAGACCGTTGAAGAAATCATCGGTTAAGGAGGATAAGGAAAATGAAGCTGAAGATTACATTGACCAAATCCCCCATTGCCTGCCTGCAGAAGCACATTGACACCGTGAAAGCCCTGGGCCTGCACAAGGTGGGGCAGACGGTGGTCAAGGAAGACAATCCCTGCGTCCGCGGCCAGATCTTCTGCGTGAAGCACATGGTCAAGGTCGAGGAAGTCAACGAATAACGAATAAGGGAGGAGAACCCCATGAAATTGCAAGAGTTGCAGCCGGCTCCCGGCTCGACGACTGCCCCGAAGCGCCTCGGCAGAGGCGTAGGCTCTCAGCTGGGCAAAACCTCCGGTAAAGGCCACAAGGGCGCCAAGGCGCGCTCGGGCGGCGGCAAGCGCCCCGGCTTCGAGGGTGGCCAGATGCCCCTGACCCGCCGTATCCCCAAGCGCGGCTTTACCAACATTTTTGCGAAGGAATACGCCATTGTGAACGTTTCGGCGCTCAACGCTTTTGAAGACGGCACCACCGTGACCCCCGAAGCGCTGATGGAAAAGGGGCTGATTAAAAAACCCCTGGACGGCGTGAAGGTGCTGGGCGGCGGCGAGCTGCAGAAGAAGCTTACCGTTTCGGTCGACAAGGTCACGGCTTCCGCAAAGGAGAAGATCGAGGCGAACGGCGGGAAAGTTGAGGTGAAGTAACGATGTGGGAAACGCTGCGTAATGTCTGGCGGGTTCCGGAACTGCGCAAAAAAGTGCTCTACACGTTCTTCATGCTGCTGATTTTCCGTCTGGTCAGCGTGATTCCGGCTCCCGGCGTGGATCAGGCCGCCATCCAGAGCGCGATGGGCACCTATGACATGCTGGGCCTGGTCAACATGATGACCGGTTCCGCCTTCTCTCAGTCCACCATCATGGCCATGGGTATTTCGCCCTACATCAACGCTTCCATCATCATGCAGCTGCTCACCATCGCCATCCCGGCCCTGGAGCGGCTGCAGAAGGACGGCGGCGAAGAGGGCAAGCAGAAGATCAACCGCATCACCCGGTACGTCACCGTGGGCCTGGCCGCTGTGCAGGCCATCGGTATCATCGGCGGCCTCCAGGCCATCGAGAGCGGCTATAAGAACTTCTTCGGCTACATGACCATCGGCATCGTCATGGCCGGCGGCACCGCCCTGGCCATGTGGATCGGCGAAAGAATCACCAAGAACGGCATCGGCAACGGCGTCTCCCTGCTGATCTTTGCCGGCATCGTGAGCAACCTGTTCAACGGTGTGGTCACCACCACCCAGGGCATCTTCAACGGCACCAGCACGGTGGGCAACCTGCTCGTCATCGTGCTGACGACGCTGGTGATCCTGGTGGTCGTCACCTTCGTGGATATGGCCGAGCGCCGCATCCCCGTCCAGTACGCCAAGCGCGTAGTGGGCCGGAAGATGTACGGCGGCCAGAGCACCCACATCCCCCTGAAGCTGCTGAGCGTCGGCGTGCTGCCCCTGATCTTCGCCTATTCCTTCATGGCGTTCCCGGGCACCATCTTCGCCTTCTTCGGCACCGATTCCGGGGCCTACCAGTGGTGGAGCAAGTACATGAACCAGACCTCCCCCTGGTACATGATCGTGTGTGCGCTGCTGATCATCGCGTTCAGCTACTTCTACACTTCCATCACCTTTAATCCCCAGGATATCGCCAAGAACGTGCAGCAGCAGGGCGGCCATATTCCCGGCATCCGCACCGGCCAGAAGACGGTCGAGTTCCTTGCCAGGACGTCCAACCGCCTGACCCTGTTCGCCGCTCTGTTCCTGGCCATCCTGTCCACCATCCCCTCCTTGCTGACCGTGTGGCAGCGGGTGCAGATCCCCTTCGGCGCCTCGTCCATTCTGATTGCCGTCAGCGTGGCCATCGAGACCGTGCGCCAGGTGGAGAGCCAGATGGTGATGCGCAACTACAAAGGCTTCCTGGGCTGAGGCCCACGGAACGGAAGGAATGTCCCCCCGCGGTTTTTCCCCGCGGGGGCGCATTCCGCCTTTTGCGCAAAGGGCCGCACAATTCTTCGCCTATGCTGAACCGCGAAAGGGAAGGGCATTTTCTTCCGCTTTCACCGAACCGCGAAAGGGGTAAGACAGTATGAACCTGATTTTTCTGGGCCCTCCCGGCGCGGGCAAGGGCACCCACGCCCAGCTGCTCATGCGGGACCTGGGCATCCCCCAGATTTCCACCGGCGATATGCTGCGCCAGGCCATGAAGGACGGAACGCCCCTGGGCCTGTCCGCCAAAGCGTACGTGGAAAAGGGCGAGCTGGTGCCCGATGAAGTGGTCATCGGCATCGTGAAGGAGCGGCTGCAGGCCCCGGATTGCCAGAAGGGCTACATCCTGGACGGCTTCCCCCGGACGGTGAAGCAGGCCGAGGCCCTGGCCCAGTTTGCCAAGATCGACGTGGTGCTGAACCTCGCCTTGTCGGACGAGATCATCATCAACCGCCTGTCGGGCCGCCGGGTCTGCCTCAAGTGCGGCGCGACCTATCACATCAGCGCCCTGAACGGCCGGGAAGACTGCGAAAAGTGCGGCGACAAGCTGGTGCAGCGCAAGGACGACAGCGCGGAAACCATCCAGAACCGCCTGAACGTCTATGCCGCCCAGACCGCGCCCCTCATCGACTATTACCAGGAAAAAGGCCTGCTGCGGACCGTGAAGTGCGAAAGCACGGTGGAGGAAAACTACCGGGCCGTGCGCAGGGCCCTGGAGCTTGCATGATTATCCTGAAGAATCCCGATCAGCTGGCCAAAATGCGCAGCGCGGGGCACCTGCTTCACGACGTGCTGGCCCAGGTGCGCGCCTTCATCCGCCCGGGCATGACCACCATGGACGTGAACGCCTACACGGATGAACTGATCCGCAAGGGCGGCGGCATCCCCACGGAATTGGGATACGAAGGGTATCCCGCCTCGGTATGCGCCTCCATTGACGACGAAGTGGTGCACGGCATCCCGTCCCCCGAAGTGCGGCTGGAGGAAGGCATGATCCTGTCCGTGGATGTGACGCTGGCCCTGGACGGCTGGCAGGCCGACAGCGCGTTCACCGCGCCGGTGGGCAAGGTCAGCGAGCAAAAGGAAAAGCTGATCCGCGTCACGGAGGAATGCTTCTGGCAGGGTGCCCGGGCCGCCCTCAGCGGCAACCGCATCGGCGATATCGGCTTTGCGGTGCAGCGCCACGCCGAAAGCAACGGCTGCAACAGCGTCCGCGCCTTGACGGGGCACGGCATCGGCCGGCACATGCATGAAGACCCCGCCGTGCCCAATTACGGCGAACCGGGGCATGGCCCCCGCCTCCGCCCGGGCATGACCATCTGCATCGAGCCCATGATCACTTTGGGCAAGTGGCCCGTGCACCAACTGGCCGACGGCTGGACCATCGTCACCAACGACCACCAGCCCAGCGCCCATTACGAGCACACTGTGGCCATCACGCCCCAGGGGTACCCCGAAATCCTGACGCTTCCGGGCCATGACTGGAAGGGGGCCCAGGCGTGAAACCGACCGTTGAACCGGGCCGCGTCGTTTTTTCAAAAAAAGGGCGTGACAAAGGCAGGTACTTTGTGGTATTATATACGGTAGACGCTGATTTTGTGATGATCTGCGATGGGGAGACCCGGAAGCTGGATCACCTCAAGAAAAAGCGCCGCAAGCACCTGGCCGCCTGCCCCCAGGAAGCCCCGGAGCTGGTTACGCTGTTTGGAAAAAATCAGCTCAAGGACAGCGATGTCAGGCGCGTACTCTATCCAATCAAAACCGTTGGCGCGGAAGCGCCGGAATCTCAGGAGGGATGAACCGCTTTGTCCAAGGACGATGTGATCGAAATGGAAGGCAAGGTCATCGAAGCGCTGCCCAATGCCATGTTCCAGGTTGAACTGCCCAACGGGCACCGTATCATGGCCCATATCTCCGGCAAAATGCGCATGAACTTCATCCGCATTTATCCGGGGGATAAAGTCACCATCGAGCTCTCTCCCTACGATTTGACCCGCGGCCGCATTACGTGGCGCAGCAAGAATTGATTCACTCTGAGGAGGTTTAACCCATGAAAGTCCGTCCTTCTGTGAAACCCATCTGCGAAAAGTGCAAGATCATCAAGCGCAAGGGCCGCGTGATGGTCATCTGCGAAAACCCCAAGCATAAGCAGCGCCAGGGCTGAGCCCGAGGCAGGGGCGGCGAAGGGAAAACCCTTTCGCCGGTGCGCCGCGCCTTGACCCGGGGAAATGCCCCGGGGACGCCCGGCAAACGGGCAGGGCGCGGAAATGCGCCCATCCCCATTCCAAACCGAAAGAGACGCCGCGGGGGCTTCCTGACCCAAAGCTTTCCGCGTTCGCTCCCCGGGAGCGCCGTACTGAGGGCCCGAAAGGAAAAGAAATCAGTCTGTCAAAAAAGGTGCATCCAATTTTCGGGGATGCATGAAGGGGCCGTGCCCCTTCATATGTAATCCGCAGGACCGGGTTTCCCGGTCCGAGGAGAAGTCAGAATGACTTCTACCGCTATCATTTTCCGGCCGTGAGCGTAGCGAACAGGAAAATGATGTGATCGATGCAGGAACGCGAAAGCGATCCTGCATCGCAGGTTGTCGGACGTTCAGCACGGCGTTCCCATGGCCGTATACCGGCCAAGGAATCCCAAAATAGCGGCTCGCCCTGTTGGGGCGGCTGCCCGCCGCCTTTGCGGCGGGACCTGACATGGGCAGGCCGCGGAAAATTCCGCCTGGGTTGCGGGCGGAAGGGCGGGGAAAAACCCGCCACGGTAAAAAGCGCCCCCGGAACGGGGCCAAGTTATCTACGCCTTGGCCAACGCGCGGGCAAAGCGCTTCCCCACCACAGAATCATTTGGAGGTGTAACCAACACATGGCACGTATTGCGGGTGTTGACCTGCCGAGAGAAAAACGCGTCGAAGTCGGCCTGACCTACATCTTCGGCATTGGCCCGACGGTGAGCAAGCAGATCCTCGAAGTGACCGAAGTGAATCCTGACACGCGCGTGAAGGATCTCTCCGAAAACGAAATCAGCAAGCTGCGCGAATACATCGAACACCACCTGAAGGTGGAGGGCGATCTGCGCCGCGAAGTTTCCCTGAATATCAAGCGCCTGGTGGAAATCGGCTGCTACCGCGGCGTCCGCCATCGCCGCAACCTGCCCGTGCGCGGCCAGAATACCAAGCAGAACGCCCGCACCCGGAAGGGCCCCAAGCGCACCCAGGTGGGCAAGAAGAAGTAAGCCGGAAAAAGGGCGGCATTTTCGCCTGCCTGAAACGGTATGATCTTCTGCCCCGAACAACATAAAAACCATCATCCAAAAGGACGCCCCGAAAAGGGGTTCGGAGGGATAAAGAATGGCACCGAAAAAAACTGCGCTGAAGAAGGTATCGCGCAAGCGCCGTGAAAAAAAGCTCGTTGAGCGCGGCGTGGCGCATATCAGTTCTTCCTTCAACAATACCATCGTAACCATCACCGACGTGCAGGGCAACGCCTTGGCCTGGGCTTCCGCCGGCGGCATGGGCTTCCGCGGCAACAAAAAGTCCACGCCCTTCGCCGCTCAGATGGCCGCCGAATCGGCCGCCAAGTCCAGCCAGGAATTCGGCCTCAAGTCCGTGGACGTGTTTGTGAAAGGCCCCGGCTCCGGCCGTGAAGCCGCCATCCGCGCCCTGCAGACCGCCGGCCTGGATGTGACCATGATCAAGGACGTGACCCCCATTCCTCACAACGGATGCCGTCCGCCCAAGCGTAGAAGAGTGTAATAGGAGGAAACCCGAAAATGGCAAGATATACAGACTCTGTATGCCGTCTGTGCCGCCGCGAGGGCACCAAGCTCTTCCTCAAGGGCGAAAAGTGCTTCTCCAATAAGTGCGCCGTCAGCAAGCGGCCCACCCCTCCCGGCCAGCATGGCCAGGCACGTCAGCGGAAACCCAGTGAATACGGCCTGCAGCTGCGTGAAAAGCAGAAGGCTCGCCGCGCCTATGGCCTGCTGGAAGGCCAGTTCTACCGCACCTATGAGCGCGCTTCCAATATGAAGGGCGTTACGGGTGAAAACCTGCTGTCCCTGCTGGAGCGGCGCATCGATAACGTGGTGTACCGCGCCGGCTTTGCCGCTTCCCGGCCCCAGGCCCGGCAGCTGGTGCTGCACGGCCACTTCCAGGTGAACGGCAAGAAGGTGGATATCCCCTCCTACGAAGTGGACCAGAACGACGTAATCAGCGTGAAGCAGAAGAGCAAGGAACTGGAGCTCTTCAAGGCCGCCCGGGAAGGCTCTTCCCGCGTGGTGCCCAAGTGGCTCACCGTGAACGCCGATGAACTGACGGCCACCGTTGCCGCCCTCCCCGCCCGCGAAGATATTGATTTCTCTCTGCAGGAAAACATGATCGTCGAATTTTATTCCCGGTAATGTTCCTGGCCGCCTGAAATCCCCTCAACCGACGGAAATCTTTAGGAGGGAAGAAAAACGTGATCGTCGAAATCGAAAAAGCGCACATCGAGTGCGTGGAAGCAGCGGCGAACAATTCCTACGGCAAGTTCGTCATCGAGCCGCTTGAGCGCGGCTTCGGCCACACCCTGGGCAATGCGCTGCGCCGTGTGCTGATTAATTCTCTGCCCGGCGCCGCCGTGACCAGCGTGAGCATTGACGGCGTGCAGCACGAATTTTCGACCGTTCCGGGCGTAAAGGAAGACGTGACGGAAATCATCCTGAACCTCAAGGAGCTGGCGCTGAAGCTGCATACGGATCAGCCCAAGTCCCTGGAGGTGAACGCGGCGGGCCCCTGCGAAATCACGGCGGCCGATATCCGCGTGGACGACGAAGTGGAGATCGTGAATCCCGATCTGCACATCGCCACCCTGGGCGAGGGCGCCAAGCTGCATATGTGGCTGACCATGGACCGGGGCCGCGGCTATGTGGCCTCCGAAATGAACAAAACGCCCCAGATGCCCATCGGCGTGATTCCCATCGATTCCATTTACACGCCCATCCGCAAGGTCAATTACGCGGTGGAAGATACCCGTGTGGGGCAGATCACCAACTACGATAAACTGACCTTGGAAGTATGGACGGACGGCTCCGTGGCGCCGGACGAGGCCATTGCCATGTCCGCCCGGATCCTGACCGAGCAGCTTTCCCTCTTCATCGGCCTGACCGACCAGACCATGCCCATGAGCACGGCCGAGCCCGAGGACGACAAGATGGAAAAGGTGATGGAGATGACCATCGAGGATCTGGATCTCTCCGTCCGTGCATACAACTGCCTCAAGCGCGCCGGCATCAACACCGTGGCCGAGCTGGTTCAGCGGAACCAGGAGGACATGATGAAGGTGCGCAACCTGGGCAAGAAGAGTCTGGAAGAAGTCGAGCAGAAGCTGCAGGCCCTGGGCCTGGGCCTGCGCCCGACCGATGAGTGATAGGAGGAAAATCCCATGGCAACGAAGCGCAAGCTGGGCCGCACCGCGAGCCAGCGCAAGGCGATGCTCCGGAACCTGACCACGAACCTGCTGTGGTACGGCCGCATCGAAACCACCGAGGCGAAGGCCAAGGAAGTGCGCAGCATCGCGGATAAAATGATCACCCTCGCCGTCCGCGAGTATGAGAATACCGTGGAAGTGGAGAAGGAATTCTACAACGACAAGAAGCAGATCGTGAAGGAAACTTTCGTGAACGATCTGCCCTCCAAGCTGCATGCCCGCCGCCTGATGATGGCTTACCTGTACGACATTCAGGAGACCAAGAAGGACGACGAAAGCAAGTCCGATTACAAAGAGCGCACCAAGGACAACAAGCATCCCGTGGTGGAGAAGCTGTTCCGGGAGTACGGCCCCAAGTATAAGGACCGCAAGGGCGGCTACACCCGCATCTACAAGCTGGGCCCCCGCCGGGGCGACGCCGCCGAGATGGTGGTGCTGGAGCTGGTTTAACCGGCAGCTTGAAAAGGGCATCGGCCATGTTTTCGTGGCTGATGCCCTCAATTTATAACTTTGGGGGATGTATGAAGGGGGCCGCAGCCCCCTTCATTTTCAATCCGCAGGGGCGGGTTTGCCGCCCCGAGGAGAAGTCAGAATGACTTCTACCTATATCATTTTCTGGCCGTGAGCGAAGCGAACAAGAAAATGATGTAGTCGATGCAGGAACGTGGAAACGTTCCTGCACCGAAGGTGTCGAAAACTTGTTTTTCGACACCAGTTGGGGTATAATGAACCTGAAAAAACAGGAAATCGGGAGGATGGAGCATGGCGTTTGCGCACCTGCATCTGCATACGGAATACAGCCTGCTGGACGGGGCGTGCCGGATCAAGCCGCTGATGAAGCGGCTGAAGGACCTGGGCCTGGATGCCTGCGCCGTCACCGATCACGGGGTGCTGTACGGGGCCATCGATTTTTACACCGCCTGCAAGGAAAACGGCATTCATCCCGTCATTGGCTGCGAGGTGTACATCTGCCAGGACATGGACGAAAAGCGGGCCCTGACCAAGGAATACAGCCACCTGATTCTGCTGTGCGAAAACGAAACGGGGTACAAAAACCTCATGTTCCTGGTGAGCGAGGCCTTCACCCGGGGCTATTACTATAAGCCGCGCATCGATTACCGGTTATTGAAGGCCCACCACGAGGGGCTCATCTGCCTGTCCGCCTGCCTGTCCGGCGATTTGCCCAAAATGCTGCTGGACGAGAGGTACAACGACGCGGAAAAGTACGTCCGGGACATGGCGGAAACCTTCGGCCCGGATCATTATTACATCGAAATTATGGATCACGGTATTCCGGAGGAAAAGACCGTGCTGCCCCGCCTCATCGAAATGAGCGAAAAAACGGGCATCCCCCTCGTCGCCACCAACGACTGCCATTACGAGCAGAAAAAGGACGCCGACGCCCAGGAGGTGCTCATGTGCATCCAGACGGGCAAGACCCTGGAGGACGACGCCCGCATGCGCATGACCACGCGGGAATTGTACGTGAAATCCGAAGCGGAAATGAAGCAGCTGTTTCCGGGGCACGAGGACGCGGTGGAGCGGGCCCACGAAATCGCCATGCGCTGCCAGGTGGAATTCGATTTTTCCCGGGTGCACCTCCCCCGGTTCGACGTGCCGGAAGGGGAAACCAGCGCTTCCATGCTGCGCAGACTCTGCGAGGAAGGGCTGCGGCAGCGCTATCCCGGGGACGACCGGGAGGCCCGGGAAAGGCTTAATTACGAACTGTCCGTCATTGAAAAGATGGGCTATGTGGATTACTTCCTCATCGTGTGGGATTTCATCAAGTATGCCAAGGATCACGGCATCATGGTGGGTCCCGGCCGGGGCAGCGGCGCGGGCAGCATCGTGGCCTACTGCCTGAACATCACCATGCTGGACCCCCTGAAATATAACCTGCTCTTTGAGCGCTTCCTGAACCCTGAGCGGGTGTCCATGCCCGATATCGACGTGGACTTCTGCTATGAGCGGCGGCAGGAGGTGATCGACTATGTGGCCCGGAAGTACGGGGCCGACCATGTGTGCCAGATCATCACCTTCGGCACCATGGCCGCCCGGGGCGTCATCCGGGACGTGGGCCGGGTGCTGGGCTATTCCTACGCCGAAGTGGACCAGGTGGCGAAGGCCGTGCCCATGGCCCTGGACATGACCCTGGAAAAGGCCATGAGCCAAAGCAAGGATTTGCGGGACATGTACGAAAACGACCCCCGGATCACCCGGCTCATCGACACCGCCATGACCCTGGAGGGCATGCCCCGCCACGCCTCCACCCACGCCGCCGGCGTGCTCATCACCCGGGACCCCGTCACCCAGTACGTGCCCCTGCAGCGGAACGACGACGTGATCACCACCCAGTACCCCATGGGCGTCATCGAAAAGCTGGGGCTGCTGAAAATGGATTTCCTGGGTCTTCGCACCCTGACGGTGATCCGGGACACCCTGGACATGCTGAAAAAGCGGGGCATCGACCTGGACCCCGAAAAAATTCCCCTGGACGACGAGGCCGTGTTCGACATGATCTGCGACGGGGACACGGACGGGGTGTTCCAGCTGGAAGGCGGCGGGATGCGCACGTTCCTTACCAACATGCGCCCCCGGAATTTTGAGGACATCATCGCCGCCATTTCCCTTTACCGCCCGGGCCCCATGGAATCCATTCCCCGGTACATCCGGGGCAAGCAGCACCCGGAAACGGTGCAGTACAAAACGCCCCTGCTGGGCCCCATCCTGGACGTGACCTACGGCTGCATGGTGTACCAGGAGCAGGTGATGCAGATCGTGCGGGACCTGGCGGGCTATTCCTACGGCCGCAGCGACCTGGTGCGCCGGGCCATGGCCAAGAAGAAAAAGGACGTCATGGCCAAGGAGCGGGAAATCTTCGTCAACGGCTCCGAAAAGGACCACATTCCCGGGGCCGTCCGCAACGGCGTGCCCGCCGACGTGGCCGAGAGCATTTTTGACGAAATGACCGCCTTCGCTTCCTATGCCTTCAATAAGCCCCACGCCGCCTGCTACGCCGTGGTGGCCCTGCGGACGGGGTACTTAAAATGCCATTACCCCGCCGAATTCATGGCCGCCATGATGAATTCCTTCACGGGCAACACGGGCAAGGTGGCGGGGTATATTTATTATTGTCGCCAGCACAATATCCCCATCCTGCCCCCCAGCATCAATTCCTCCCTGCGGCAGTTCACCGTCGATCTGGACGCGAAGGGCAACCCCGGCATCCGGTTCGGCATGGGCGGGGTCAAGAACGTGGGAGACAAGGCCATCGACACCATCGTGCGGGAGCGGGAGGCCGGCGGCCCCTACCGGGATATTTTCGATTTCTGCCGCCGGGTGGCCGGCGAAGACGTGAACAAGCGGGCGGTGGAAAGCCTCATCAAGGCGGGCTGCTTTGACGGCCTGGGGGCCAGGCGGGTGCAGTGCATGGCGGTGTACGAAAGCGCCATCGACGCCCAGACCAACCAGAAAAAGCAGAACGTCACGGGCCAGGTGTCCCTCTTTGATCTGGGCCAGCCCGCCGAATCCATGCGCATGGAGGAAACCTATCCCGATCTGCCCGAATACCCCCTCAAGGAGCTTCTGTCCCAGGAAAAGGAAATGACGGGCATTTACTGCAGCGCCCACCCCCTGGACGAATTTGCCGAGACCCTGAACAGGCTGCCTGTCAACACGGCTTACCTTCAGGAGCTGGCCGAGCGGGAGGATAAGGGCATCGCCCAGGACGGCCGCCGGGTCGCCATGGGGGGCCTCATTGCCGAAACCCACAGCAAGGCCACGAAAAAAGGCGCGCTGATGGGCTTTATCACATTGGAGGATCAGACCGGGCAGGTGGAATGCCTCCTCTTCCCCCGGGTATACGAGCAGTACAGCCACATGATTTACGAGGATATGCCCGCCCTGCTGACGGGCCGCCTGTCCATCCGGGAGGACGAGGACCCCAAGCTCATCGTGGACACCATCGAACCCCTGACCGCCGGGCAGGCCGCCGCGAAAACCGAAGCTCCCCCGCCTCCCGATACGCGCACCGACGCGGAACGGGCCAAGGACGCCCCGGTGAAGCTGTACCTGCGCATCAAGCGGGAACAGATGGACGGGGTGCAGTGGATTCTGGGGCTGGACAAGGGGGATACGCCCGTCTATATCAATCTGCCCGAGGAAAAAATCACCCTCCTTTGCCCCCGGGAGCTGTGGGTGCGGGAGGCGGAGGAAACCTGCCGGGATCTGGAAAGCATGCTGGACAAAGCGGATATGAAGGTGGTGCGGAAATGAAACGGGAAGCGGTGCTGACGGTGCCGGCCACGGAGGAATGGGCGCTGGTGCTGCGCATGGCGGCCTCCGGCGTGGGGGCGCTGTATGATCTGGCCCTGGACGTGATGGACGATCTGGGGGTGGCCATCGACGAGAGTCTCGATCTGTTGACCCACCAGCCGGCGCGGCCGGGGCAGGTGGAAATGAGCAGCTTTGCGGACGAGGAAGGGCTGCATGTGTGCCTCACCGCCCGGGACCGGGCCCCCGCCGCCCCCGGGGAGGACATGGATCCTGAAATTGCCGAGGCCATCCTCAACACCCTGGTGACTCACGCCGAACTGGAACGGGACGCGTCGGGGGTTTACGGCGTGCGCATGACGCTGCCCCGGAAGGAGTAGCCCCCATGGATGCGGGAAGGATGCACGAGCTTGCGTGCCGGTTCGCCCGCGCCCGGACGGAGGAAGCGCTGAACCTGGCGCTGGAGGAGGCGCTGCCGCTGTGCGCCATGGCAGCCCGGCGCTTTTCGGGCCGCGGGGTGGAGTATGAAGACCTGTATCAGGTGGCCTGCCTGGCCTGCGTCGCGGCCATCCGGAACTTTGAGCCCGAGCGCGGATTGAAATTCACCACCTTCGTCACGCCCAGCGTGATAGGTTCCGTGCGCAATTATATCCGGGATAAGGGCAATCTGCTCCACACCGCCCGGAGCGCCCGGGAGGACATGATTCATCTGAACGCCGCCCGGGAGGATTTTCTGCGGACGTATCACGAGGAGCCCACCCCCCGGGAGCTGGCGGAGAAGCTGGAGTGGGATCTGCGGCGCGTCATGCGGGCCCTGTCTGCCCGGGAGGCGATGCAGGTGGCGTCCCTGGACCGGCGGGACGAGGATGGGCTGACGCTGGGCGAAAGGATTTCGGGCACGGAAGCGGGCTTTGAGCGGGCGGAAAACCGGGCGGATTTAAGAAAAGCCCTGGCGGGGCTGACCGAAAAAGAGCGGCGGTTGCTGGCCCTTCGGTATCGGGACCAAATGAGCCAGCGGGAAGCGGCGGCGAAAATGAACATGACGCAGATGCAGATATCCCGGATGGAGCGGCGGATCCTGGCCGCCCTCCAGACGGAAATGGAGGGGAAGGTATGAGGATCGGGACCCGGCAGTTCGTGCTCCGGAAGGCCGCGCTGTACGCGGTGGTCATCAACGCGCTGCAGATTGCGGCCATGGCCGCGCTGGCGCTGTATATCCTGGTGGACGATATGAATACCGCCCTCAGCGGCGTGCTGGGGGATCTGCTGGTGCTGCTGCTGGCGGCGGTGGTGATCTGGGGGGCGGCGGTGGATATCCGGGAGGCCCTGGCCGCCATGAAAATGACCGTCAAGCTCCACGGCCTGGACGAAACCGTGACGCAGATGACCGATCTCAACCACGCCCTCCGGGCCCAGCGGCACGATTTCCTCAACCATCTGCAGGTGGTCTACAGCCTGATTGAAATGGGCGAGCACGAGGAGGCCAATCATTATATCGAGCAGGTGTACGGGGATATTCAGGCGGTGAGCAAGTCCCTGAAAACCGCCTGCGCCCCCGTCAACGCCCTGCTCCGGGCCAAAACCGCCGAGGCCGAACGGCGGAATGTCCGCATGGATACGGTCATCAGCGCCGCGTGGAAGGATCTGCCCCTGCCCGCCTGGGAAATGTGCCGGGTGCTGTCCAATCTGATCGACAACGCCATGGACGCCCTGGAGGGCCGGGCCGGGGCCCGCGTCACCGTTACCCTGGCGGAGGACGTGAAAGGCTATTCCTTCCGGGTGGAAAACAACGGCCCCGCCATCCCCGCGGACAAACAGTCCGCCATCTTCGAGGCGGGCTTTTCGGGCAAGGGCGAGGGCCGGGGCATGGGCCTCTACATCGCCCGGGAAACCCTTCGCGCCGCCGGCGGCGACCTGACCGTGCAGAGCGACGATGCCGCCACCGCCTTTTCCGGCTTTGTGCCCCGGAACAAGCCCGCCCCGGCCGCCCCCAAGGAAAAATAAAAAACGCCCCGATTTTTTTCAAATTGGGGCTTTACAAGGCGCGGATTCTGTGTTATAATGGCTTTCGCCGATGGGGCATTAGCGCAGTTGGTAGCGCACAACACTGGCAGTGTTGGGGTCAGGAGTTCGAGTCTCCTATGCTCCACCATACTTGAGAAATCCGAACCTGATTCCGGTAGGAAATGGGTTCGGATTTCTTGCGTTTATCAAAAATGTCATGCCTGATGAACCAGTAAACATATTTCAAGCCAAATTTTTCTGCCGGAAGAAGGCAAGACCGGCGTTTATATTGAACGAATGAAAAGTTCAAAGCTGTTTCTTCTAATTATGGAGGAAAAGAGGATATACTCAAAGAATTTTTGTGAAAAAAACGGTTGACTCTCACGGTGCGTGATAGATTAAAGTAGGTATATCAGAAACAGGAGGCTGACAGCAATGAGGACAGTAAAGGAAATATCGGATTTGACAGGTATCAGCGTGCGCACGCTTCACTACTATGATGAAATCGGTCTTTTGAAACCGACAGAGAAAAGTGAAGCAGGATACCGGCTTTATGACGATCAGGCATTGGAAACACTGCAGCAGATTTTGTTTTTCCGTGAATTTGATATTTCTCTGAAGGAAATCAAAGCCGTCATGGAAGACCCTGCTTTTGACCGCAATCGGATTTTGCAGCTGCAAAGGGAGATGCTGGAGACAAAAAAGGAGCGGCTGGAACGCCTGATTGCCGGCATTGATGAAATTCTGCAAGGAGAAAACAAAATGGATTTTGCGGTTTTTGACAGGACGGAGGTGGAGGAAATGTTCCGACTGACCTATAACCGTATGCCGGAAAACATGCGGCAGCTTGCCGTAGACGAATTTGGCAGCGTTGAAGAATGGAAGAAGCATTTTACGGATGTTGTATCGTCAGAAAAAATGCAGAAAATGTATGCGAAAGTGGTGGAATGGTACGGCGGGAAAGATGGATACAAAGACGCTTCTGCCCATCCAATCGGGAAAGATGTGGAAAAAAGCTATGCCAGGCGGGTCGAGACGATCTTTCAAAAACTTGCCGAAAAGAGGAACTGCCCGCCGGATTCTTTCGAGGTGAAACAGCTGATCGGCGAATATGGGTTCGTCATGAAGCAGATGACCCAGGTGAAGGACGAAACAGGCATGATGAGATATCTGGCATGGTTTCAGAATTCCGAACCGACAAAATCCAAAACGGACAATCAGTACGGAGAAGGAACCGCCGAATTTATTGAGCAGGCAATTTGGGCTTTTTACGGAAAGATGGATACGGAACGGAACGAAATACCCGCTGCCTGCCAGGGGCGCTGCTGAGCGGGGAGGTGTTGGCGTTTTTCCCGCCAACGGTTATCAACAGGATCAATGCATATGCACGATGGAAAAGGAAAGGATTCACCGGGCGGGACTTTTGCAAGTCTACGGCGATGGCAAAACTGAGCATACAAAACCACCTCAGGATCAATGCATCGATTGGGTGGTTTCGTATCAGGATGTGCAAATATTACGTGTGTTGCACAGGGAGAAACACCCGAATAGGTATAATTGCATTCAATTATTTGACATTGTGCCCAATGGGGTATAAGATGAAAGTGAACCGTTTCAAAGGGGTGGAGACCGAAAAAAGGTCAACGCCGCCCTTGCCGTGTTCGGCATGGAGGCCGCGGCAAAACGGAAAAGACACTAAAAGAGGACTAAGCCGGAAGGGTGAAAAAACGAGATGACGAAAAAGCTTGCAATCCTGTTCTGTGTGCTTGTGTTTCTGTTCTGCGCCGTTCCCCTGGGCGGATTGGGGGCCGGCTCCTTCCTGGCGCTGAAAAACGGGGAAACGCTGACGGTAACAGGAAGCGAAACCGGCCGGGACGGGACGGAATGGTACGTTGTAAAACTGTCGGACGGGTCGCGGGCCTATCTTCGCCAGGACGCGATCGTTTCCGATCTGAACACGGCACAGTCCGAAGCGACGAAAACCCAGGGCGATACCGTATGGATCACCAAGAGCGGAAAGAAGTATCACAAAAACAGCACCTGCTCGGGCATGAAATCCCCGCAGCAGATGACAAAGGAAGAAGCGGAACGGCTGGGCTATACGCCCTGCAAAAAGTGCTATTGATGCTGTTGACAGGAAAATCAGCGTTCGATTGTTTTTTTGAGTCCCATGCCAGTTATTCCAGAGAGGAATCCCCAAAAAATATAAAGGAGGGGTCTCCACCACCAACCGATCAATAACCACCAGAGAAATCCATGATGATGAACCGTCATTGTAAAGTAACGTTGCCCGCGTCTTGCCATATTGGCTACCCACCTTTTAAGAATTTTGCATTGCTGTAATGCGGCATACCGGCGGCGAAGATTACAATAACGAAAGCTACTTTTTCAGATACGTCTGGTTCCGGCTGGTCGGCTTATCGGGCAGGCCCATGACCACCAGGCCTTTTTCCATTGCGGGGCCGAGATACAGCTTCCGCAGGTTTTCTTTGGACTTCAGGCTCAGCGCCGTCAAGAGCTGCGCGGCGGTATAGGGCACGTCGTATTCCATGACATTCAGCAGGCGGCGAACCGGAAGAGGCAGGGCTGCGTCTTCGCCGGACGCCTGCGCCCATGCGCTGTCCAGCGTCCGGTCAATCATATTCAGCATAAATTCAAGGAAAGCGTCTGCGTTTCCGGCGGTGTGGCAGGCGGCAATGGCCGCATAGTACCCTTCCTGAAATTCCCGGATGCGGCTCTCCAGCGGCAGATACTGGAAAACCGGATTCCACTTTGCTAGCAGCGCCGTCTGCCACAGGCGGGCCATCCGCCCGTTGCCATCCGCGAAGGGATGATTGAACACGAATTCGTAATGAAACACCGAGGACAGAATCAGGGGATGCAGGCTGTT
>CANQKI010000021.1 GCA_947624355.1 uncultured Clostridia bacterium
GTTTCCGGCTTTACCAGCAAGGTAGCCGGCACCGAAATCGGCGTGAAGGAGCCCGTGCCCACCTTCTCCACCTGCTTTGGCGAACCCTTCCTGCCCCTGGATCCCTCCGTGTATGCCAAGATGCTGGCCGAAAAGGTGGAAAAGAGCGGCGCGAACGTGTACCTGGTCAATACCGGCTGGAACGGCACCGGCAAGCGCATGAAGCTCAGCTATACCCGCGCCATGGTGACCGCCGCGCTGACGGGCGAAATTGAAAAGAGCAAGTTCGTTACCGATCCCACCTTCGGCGTTTCCGTGCCCACCGAAATCGCGGGCGTGCCCAGCGAACTGCTCATCCCTGAAAACACCTGGGAAGACAAGGCCGCCTATCAGGATGCCTGCAAGAAGCTGGCCAAGAGCTTTGTGGAGAACTTCAAGAAGTACACCCACATGAGCGCCGAAGTGGTGGCCGCCGGCCCCAAGGCTGAATAACCGAAAAATTTCTCTTCCCCCATGTAACAAAGCATGGGGGAATTTTGTTATACAGATGAAACCAAATAAAGGGAGGTTCATCCTGATGAAGAAATGCGTCGCGTTCCTGATGATACTGTGCCTGCTTACGCCTGTTTTTCCCGGTCATGGGGAGGAAATCTACTATATCACCGGCATGCAGGATGATAGCTCCCGCCTGAAGCTGCGAAAAGCCCCAAGCACCAATTCCGAGATCTTGGGCCAGTTTTTCGGCGACGTGGAGGTCACCGTCCATTCCGTTTCGGGTGAATGGGCAAAGGTGGATATCGGCGGCCTGGAAGGATATATGATGCGGGAATTTCTGGCCCCTGATTCGGACGGTCAATGGCATTTTCAGGGCAATCCCGGAAGCCCATTTTACGTCGATGAAAATGACCGGGTGCCCCTTTACGCCGCGCCCAATGTTTCCTCCGCGAAGATTACGGCAATCGGCCCTGAATCCGGCAGCGTTCACGTTTTAGGCACCATCAACGATGATTGGCTGTATGTTCTGATTGAGCAGCCGGACGGAAGCACACTTTACGGCTATGGCTCCTCCCTGGACATCACGGAAAGCGATAACTATGCCACCGCCACGGTGGATGGCAACGGCCAAACGGTGAACATCCGCGCGGAGCCTAGCCTGGACGCGGCCATCCTGGGCGAATATTTTTCCGGCGTGGTGGTGAGAAGATTATTTGACAATCACGTGGCGGGGGATGGCTGGGACAAAGTGCGCGTAGGCAGCGTGGTGGGATACATGAGGGAGGATTATCTGGATTACAGTTCAGCGGGCGTTTTCCCTTGGCGCGCACCCATGGCCGAACTGAAGGAGCACGACTGCGCTATTTGGGATTATCCCCTTGACAGCACCATCGATTTATATACGCCTTTCTGCATCCTGGGGCGCTTTGGCGACCGGTATCAGGTGCGCTGCGAAACCTGGCTTGATGAAACGAATTGCGGCTATGCTTACGGCTTTATCAGCGTGGACAGTGTGAAAACAAAGCCGCAGGGCAGCGTTTCCACCCAGGGCGTAACAAAAAAGGATACTTTCCTTTATTCGTCCGACCAGGGAAACCTAACCGCCTGGCAGGAAGTTCCCAAGGGAACGCAGGTGATGATAAGTCATGCGATAGGAGAGACGGTTCCTGTCGGCGGCTTTTTCTCGGAGTACGTGTATCCCGAAGCGGCCTACCTTTCCGTTGAGTTTACGCTGCCGGACGGCTCCTTCACATTCGGTTATCTTCCCATTGACGCGGTGTCCTACGATCCGGGGCTCAATTATCCCGAATCCATGACACTGGGATAAGGTATCACTCGCACTTGATTTACGCAGTTTTCGTATCAAAAAAACGCCGTCGGGCATTTCCGGCGGCGCTTTAAATTCATGGGACTTTATTTCCAAAGATGTTCGGGATACACGCCCCGGGCCTTCATATCAGCGATGGCGGCCTGGACTTTGGGCATATCCTCCTTGTAGGTGATGCCGAACCACTTTTCGTGGGTGGGAAGCACTTTCACCTGCAGGGCGTTTTCGTGAATCAGCTGCCCCGTCACGATGGGCAGCAGGTATTCGCACTTGAGGGGATTGACGGGCAGCTTTTCCCGCAGAAAGGGGGCGAAATTATCTTCCAGCGCCTGGAGAATGTTGGGGTTGTAGCCCCACAGGTTCATGGACACCGTGGTGCCGGCGGGGAGGAAAGTGAAGGTCTTGCCACCGTCCTCGGTGAAGGCCGCGCCGCCCTCCCGGGGCTCAATGGCCGTGCGCTCGGCGATATCGGTAAGATACGTGCCCGTGGCATCCGTGACGCATACGCCCCGGGACACCGTGCCGTTTTCCGTCAGCGTGTTTTCCAGGCGATAGCCCACCATGGCGTGGACGTTGTCCGGATGGTCGCTCACCAGGAAATCCCGGATGGTGGTAAAAGCGGAAGCGCCGTAGAAATCGTCCGCGTTGATGACGGCGAAGGGGGAATCGATGGCGTCCTTGGCGCAAAGAATGGCATGGGCCGTGCCCCAGGGCTTTTCACGGCCTTCGGGGATGGAGAAGCCTTCTGGCAGCACGGTGGGCACCTGATGGACGAAGGTCAGCTTGGCCTTGCTGCCGATGCGCGCGCCGATGGTCTCCTTAAACTGCGCTTCGTTTTCGGGCCGCACGATGCACACGATTTCGTCAAAGCCCGCGCGCACGGCGTCGTAAATGGAAAAGTCAATGATGATATGGCCGGCATCATCCACCGGGGCCATTTGTTTGAGCCCGCCGAACCTGCTGCCCAGCCCGGCAGCCATGACAACCAGTTGCGTTTTCATCGATAAACCCTCCCAAAGTTATTTGGTATCCATATTATACCACCCGCCCGGGCGGTTTGTCTATCCGTTGAGCGACAAAATCTTCGCGCCGATCTTTTCGATGAACGTCCTGTCGTGCTCTGCCAGAATCATTGTAGGGCGGAACCGGATGATCAGCTGTTCGATCTGCATCCTGGAAAGAACGTCGATGTAATTGAGGGGCTCGTCCCACAGGTACAGGTGTGCCCTCTGGCACAGACTCCGCGCGATAAGCACCTTCTTTTTCTGTCCGGCGCTGTAAGAAGCCATGTCCTTCTCAAACTGTTCCCGGGAAAAATCCAGCTTGCGGAGAATGGTTTTGAACAAAGTGGCGTCAATGCCGCTATCCCGGATGAAGTCATCCAGGGTGCCGGACGGGGACGCATCCTGAGGCACGACGGAAAGAATCAGTCCGCTGGCCGTGTGAAAGAAGCCGGAAGCGGGGGATATGCTGCCCGCAATCATCTTCATGATGCTGGTCTTGCCGCAGCCGTTCTTCCCAACCAGGGCCAGGGTATCGCCATTGCGGACAGTGAAGGAAAGGCCGTGCACCGCGGTTTTATCGCCGTAAGCGATGGATATATCCTTGCATTCTACGATTCTATCCGCCGGATGGCACAGGGGAAACAGCTTCAGGTCCTCCGCCCGGTCGATATTTTTGAGCAACCCTTCTTTTTCTGCGATGCTTTTCTCCATTCGCGCTTCCAGGTTCTTTCTTCGCTGCTGCATGCGCCTGGATTTTTCGCCGTAATACGCCCGGGCGTCCTTGCTCTTTTCTCTTCCGTTGGGGCGGATACCGATTTTCATGCCTTCCGCATGATTCGCCCAATCGTTGGCCTGCCGGGCAGCAGCCTTGAGGGAAGAAATTTCGCTCCGCAGGCGTTCATTCTGTGCCAGTTCAAACTGATCCTGACGGCGCTTGTTTTCTTCCCAGGTGGAGAAATTTCCCCGCTGCACTTCCATATTGGCCCGGTTAATGGAAAGAATATGATCCACACAGTTATCCAGAAAATGCCGGTCGTGGGAAACCAGAATAAAACCGGACTTTGTGCCAAGATACCGGCTCACCAGCTCCCGCCCCTGCATATCCAGGTGATTGGTGGGCTCGTCAATGAGGAGAAAACGGTTTTCCCGGACGAAGAGCATGGCCAGCAGTACTTTTGCCCGCTCGCCGCCGGACAGGGTGGAAAGGGGACGTTCCAGTGCGTCGTCGGGAATATCCAGTAGGGATGCTTCCCGATAGAAGCGCCAGATTTCGTCCGTCCCCACCCGCTGCTCAGCCAATGAAAGCGGCGTTATGCGGTCATCCGGAATCGGAAAGGGAAAGTAATCCATGGGAATCGGGGTTGAAACCGCACCGCCGTCCGGTAATTCCCCGGCAAGTATTTTCAGCAGCGTGGTTTTTCCACGCCCATTGCGGCCAATGAGTCCCAGCCGCCAGGCGGAATCAAGCTGAAAGGAAACGTCGTCAAAAATCAGTTCCGGGCTGCCTTCATAGCCGAAAGTCAAATGTTGAATGGATATTAAAGCCATACAAAACCTCCGTAAAGTCGGTTCGCAGGAGAAAGCGCGCACGCAAAAAGGGGCGCATGGATGCGCTTTTTCGCCTGCCGGACGCGCCAGAAAAGGGAGGGCCATCCCTCCATCATCGGCGCGTTCCTGTCAAAAGACGGCAGGTTACTCGTTGCGCATCCTTCCACCCCTTTCAGTCATCTGCATTTAGTATACAGGAAAATTTCACGTTTTGCAAGGGCTATCGGGACAGTTTTTCAATATCCTCCAGCCGCCCCAGCACAAGCAGGATATCCCCGGCCAGCAGCGTCGTATCGGCTGCCGGACTTACGAGAAAGCTTTCGCTCCTGCGGACGGCCACAATATTCAGGCCGTAGCGCTTGCGCACATCCAGGGAGCCGATCGTGTGACCGTCCCATTGCTCGGGCAGCCCAAGTTCCACAATCTGATAATCATTGGACAGCTGCATCAGATCCATCACGTTGGGGGAAATCAAAGATTTTGCAACCCGCCGCCCCGTTTCCCGCTCGGGGAAAATAACGCGGTCCGCGCCCACTTTTTTGAGCACTCGGGCGTGCAGATCGTCGCTGGCCTTTGCAAGCACTGTTTTAACGCCAAGTTCTTTAAGAAGCACAACCACCAGGATGGAAGAACGTTCGTCCCCGGTAGACACAACGGCTGCGTCAAAATCTCCAACGCCCAGGGCAGCCAGGGCGTTTTCGTCCGTCACGTCGGCCTCCACAGCCTGCGTGACATAAGGCGTGATGGCCTCAATCACAGCGGGATCGTTATCCACGGCCAGCACGTCCCGGCCCATTTCGTACAGGCTCCGGGCAACGCTTTGGCCGAACCGGCCGAGGCCCAGCACCAGAAATTGCGTTTGTTTTCCTTTCATTGAAAGCTTCTCCTTATCCAATCATAATTTTTTCTTCAGGGTACTTGAGCAGATTTTGGTCATTCTTTTGCTTATTGGCAAGTGCCAGGGCCAGCGTCAGCGGGCCAATCCGGCCAAAGAACATCATGGGAATCAGCACGGCGCGGCTGGCAAGGCGCAGATTAGGCGTGCCCACGCTGGTAACGCCTGCCGTGCCCAGAGCAGAAGCGCACTCATAAAGAATATCAAGGAACGGCACGCCGCCGCCCTCCAGAATCGTCAGCGCCATCGTGCCCGCGAGCAGGATGGCGAGACTGATGAACAAAATGGTGAGCGCCCGGCGCATCAGGTCAGCGGGCAGCCGACGGCCCATGAGATTGACCTGCTGCTGACCGCGCACCACGCTGTACACAATCAGGAAAAGCACGCTGATTGTCGTTGTCTTCACACCGCCGCCTGTGGATGCAGGGGACGCGCCGATAAACATAAAGATGACGGACATCAGCTTTGACGCATCATGCAGCCCCGCCTGATCAATGCTGTTGAACCCTGCCGTGCGCAGCGTGACTGATTGGAAAAAACCGTTCATTACCTTGGAAGCAGGGGAAAGGGAACCCATGGTGGCGTCATTCGTCCATTCCGCGAGGCAGAAGAAAACGGCGCCGAAAAGCAGCAGCAAACCTGTGGCCAGCAGCACAATTCGGGTGTGCAGGGAAAATTCCTTCCAGTGAAAGCGGCGGCGAAAGCACTCAAAAATCACCGAAAATCCAAGGCCGCCAAGGATAATAAGTGCACTCAGCGTCAGCAGAACAATGGGATCGTTGGCATACCCTGTCACGCTGGAGAATTGGCCAAACAGATCAAAACCGGCATTGCAAAACGCGCTGACGGCGTGAAAAACGCTGAGAAATATCCCTTCACCCCAGCCGTATTGGGGAACAAAACGGATGCACAATACAGCCGCTCCGATAAGCTCAACCAGGGCCACCATCAGCCCGTAACCCAGCATCAGCCGGGAAAGATTGGCCCAGGAATTTTCGCTCATGGCCTCCCGCATGACGATTTTATTCCGGAGGGTGATGCGCCGCCCAAGGGCGACCATGATCAGCGTTGCGAATACCATAAAGCCAAGGCCGCCTGTCTGAATGAGGCACAGCAACACAATCTGCCCCAGCCGCGACCAGCCTGTACCGCTGTCCCGGGCCACCAACCCGGTGACGCATACGGCGGAAGTGGAGGTAAAAAGGCTGTCGAAGAAACCGGCGTTTTTTCCGTCCGCACTGGCGGCCGGCAGAGAAAGCAGCGCCGTTCCGGCCAGGATCAGGGCAAGAAAGCCCACTACCAGCACCTGTTCCGGCCGCATTGTACGGCGACGCGAAATGCCTTTTGCACCACGTTCTTTTTCCATGGAATACCTCGATTGACAGCCAAATTTCCGGAAAACCACAGTGCTTATTATACCGCATTCATCCGGATTTGTACAGTGCCGGTCAATGAAGACAGAAGAGGTATTTCAATTTGTCCGGAAAATGGGGTTGTCAAGCAGGAAACTGTTTGTTATAATGCATACGTGGGTGTACTCAAGGCTCCCAATTCAATGGATGAAAGGAAGCGGTCTCCATGAGTAAAGTCCATGTATTCGAACATCCCCTCATTCAGCATAAGCTGAGCATCATGCGCGATAAGAATACCGGCTGCAAGGAATTCCGCGCGCTGCTGGACGAAATTTCCATGCTGATGGTGTTCGAAGTAACCCGTGATCTGCCGACGGAAGATGTCGAAATCGAAACGCCGATTTGCAAGACCAAGTCCAAAATGCTGGCCGGGAAGCCGATCGGTATTATCCCTATCCTGCGGGCAGGTCTTGGCATGGTAGACGGCATTCTGCAATTAATTCCTAATGCGAAGGTCGGCCATATCGGCCTTTACCGCGACCCGGAAACCCTTGAACCCGTGGAGTATTACTGCAAGCTGCCCGAGGATGCGCAGCACCGCGAACTCATCGTGCTCGATCCCATGCTGGCCACCGGCGGAAGCGCTTCCGCAGCCATCTCCTTCATTAAAAAACGTGGGTGCAATAATATCCGGCTGGTCAACCTGATTGCTGCCCCCGAAGGGATTGCCCGCGTACAGAAGGAGCACCCCGATGTGGATATTTACGTCGCCGCACAGGATGAATGCCTGAATGAGCATGGCTATATTATGCCCGGCCTTGGCGATGCGGGGGACAGGCTGTTTGGCACAAAGTGACATTTGTTCTTGACTCCAATTTGAAGCCGGATAACGTCCGGCTTTTTTATATCATTCATTTTCCAACGTGAATTTTGAATCGATTTATAAAATTAATTCAAATTACAATCAGGCCATTGGTTTATCCATCGCTTATCGAAAAACAGCGTAACAAGAATGGAGGAATGCAAGTGGAAATCCGGCAATTTGGAAAAAAGGATCTGCAGGGCGTCATTGCGATTTGGAATCAGGCGACGGCGGCGGGCGAGGTGCTGTATTATCCATTGACCAGGGAGTACTTTGAAAAGAAATTCGAGGCTGATCCCAATTATGACCCCGCCCTGTCCATGGTAGCCGAAGAAAACGGGGAAATTATTGGGTTTATCAACGGAATCGCCAAAAAGGTATTTCTTACCAAGGAAAATGCGGACAACACACCGGGATACCTGACCTGCGTCTTTGTAAAGAGAGAGAAACGCGGAAAAGGTATTGGCAGCGCCCTCGTTCGCACTTTGGAAGCTGCGTTCCGGGCCATGGGAAAAACCGTTATATCCTGTGACGGGAATAATCCTATCAATCTTGACTGGATTGTTCCCGGAACGCCGGGACACGATCACAACAATGCCCCCGGTATGGATACGGAATGTCCTGGATATGAATTCCTGAAGACCATGGAATATCAGGAAGTGGCGCGGGAAATTGCCATGTATCTGAACCTGGTCGATTTTACCCCGTGGAACGAGCTTGAGGAGAGGAAAAAGGCGCTGGCTGACGCAGGCATTTATGTTGGCCGGTATGATCCCGGTTTAGATTACGATTTTGATGAAATGTGCGACCGGGTCGGCAGTGAATATTGGCGCGACGTGCTTCGCTCCGAAATTGACTGTCATAAACGCGGCGTGCCAAACACCGATCCGCGTTTTATCCCCAACGGAAAAGTGCCTGCCGGTCCCCGCCCTATTCTGGTGGCAACCTGCGATAAGCATATCGTGGCCCAGACCGGCCCGGTTGACCGCCAGGAAAGCGGCAGAGGATGGTTTACGGGTATCTGCACCGACCCGATGTACGAGCGGCGGGGAATCGCGTCCGTGCTTTTCAATGTGCTGATGCAGGAGTTCATTAACGAAGGCGCATCCTTCAGCACGCTTTTCACCGGGGATGATAATCACGCACAGAAAATCTACAAACGCGCCGGTTTCCGGGTCGTGCGACGGTTTTCCATCATGCGGAAAAGGCTGTAAGTGGCTTTTCTGCTCCGAATGCCATCAATAAACCGCGGGGAAGCGGTTTATCATAGCGCGGGATAGAAAAGCAGCGCCCGGCGGAATAATCCTGGGCGCTGTTTCGAATGATGACAATATTATCGGCTTGCCCCATGGAACCTTACATGTGCCATCCTTTTGAGCAGGCCGCGGAGTCCTCTTGGCGCGCGCACGCAGATCACGCGAATTGCCATTGTGTTTTCCCTCCCTCCTTATTTCCGTATCAGCAGGAAACCGATCAGTATCAGCACTGCGCCGACAATGGCCAGCCAGGCCCAGTAAGGCACGCAGAGCAGGATCAGCAGCACGCCGACACCGATCAGTACAAACCCCGCGATGCGCAGGATCAGGCTGCTTCCGTTGGGATAGCACTGGGTTCGCACCGCGTCCGTCCCGCGCCGCCAGGGCATAAAAAACCACCTCCGCTCTATCCTATGGGCAGAGGCGGTTCAATATGCGACGTTGAATCAGGATTTGATTTCTGATTTTTTGCCGATGGGAATGCGGCGCTGCTGGGACGTGGATTCAGCTGGCGCCGCCTTGGGAAGCGTCACATACAGCACGCCGTTTTTGTAATCGGCGGAGATATTGTCCGGGGCAATGCCGTCCAGGCTGAAAGAACGGGACACATGACCTGCCCGGCGCTCGCTGTAATATGCGTGGTCGTCCTGTCTGTCCGCATGAAGGTCGGCGGAAATCGTCAGGGTATCGCCGTCCACGGTGACAGAGATTTCTTCTTCGTTGACACCAGGAAGTTCCGCTTCCAACTCATAATGATCAGAAGCATCGTGGATATCCACGCGAAAGCCCACGTTGCCCATCCAATCATTCATATCAAAGAAGGAACGAAAAAACGCGTCGTCCAGGAATGTGCCGCTGCGGCCATGAGAAAGATCGCGGCGGGCATGAAAGGGAATCATGTTGTACATTCTGCTGCCTCCTTTATAGCGGCCGGTTTGCAAATCGGCCTTGCTTTTTTCAGTATTTCCCAATGCGGCCGTTTCCATTCGGAAATCAGGGCTTTTTCAGAAGCAAAAGATATGTTACAATTTTATTATCGGAAATGGGAGGGACTGCCTGTGAAAACAGATCGGCTCATCGGCATTATCGCCGCGCTGCAGCAGGAAAAGACCGTGACGGCCCCATATCTTGCAAAAAAATTCGAAGTATCCCGCCGCACCATCAACCGGGACATTGAAACTCTCTGTATGGCCGGAATTCCCATTGTGACCACCCGGGGCGTCCACGGCGGCATCGCCATTATGGAAGGATTCGCGCTGGATACGACCGTGTTTACCGAACAGGAACTGACGGCCGTATTTGCCGGGCTGCAATCGGTAGACAGTGTTTCCCGCAATGCTATTGCGGGCATGCTGGCAAAGAAAATCGGGGGCGAGGCTGTTCATTTGGCAGACTTCATGTTGATTGATCTTTCGTCGTTTTACAAGGCCGATCTGACGGAAAAAATTGAGCTTATCAAGAAAGCAATCAGGGATTCAACTTGCATCACGTTTCACTATTGTACCGCGAAAGGGGAAAGCGACAGGCTCATCGAGCCATACCTGATTGTTTTTCGGTGGTCGGACTGGTATGTGTTTGGCTACTGCATGGAGCGGCAGGATTTTCGCCTGTATAAGCTTCGGCGGTTGTGGAATCTGCAAAAGACAGACCAGCAGTTTACGCCGCGTCCCGTTCCTGAGGAAAAGAAACAATTCGGTTCCAATATGACGGACGATTATTTGGTTTCCGCCGTATATGAACCCGAAATGAAGTACAGGCTGGTGGAAGAATATGGCCCGTATTCCTTTACTGTGCTTCCGGATGGAAAGCTCTTTGCACGGTGGGGATTCACCACAACAGAAAGCGCCGTATCGTGGTTTCTGGGGTTTGGAGACCGTGTAAAGGTCATTGACCCGCCCGAAATGGTGGAGAAAATGCGAAAAACGCTGCACAATATGGGATGCCTGTATGAATCATGACATAGCGCCGTCCTGTTTTCCGTGATATGCTGAAGAAAAAAGGAGGCGGTTTATTCATGATCGATTCCCGATGCGGGCTTCACTGTACAGGCTGTGCATACAAAACGTCCTGCGGCTGCGGCGGATGTATCGAGACCATGGGGCATCCCTTTCATGGGGAATGTCCTGTTGCGATATGCTGCCAGGAAAAAGGCTTTGAGCACTGCGGACAGTGCCCGGAAATTCCATGCGCGCTGCTGACTGCCTATTCCAGCGATCCGGAGCAAGGCGATACGCCCCACGGCACACGGATTGCGCAATGCCAAAAATGGCAGGAGGATTCCATCCGGGAAAAGATTGTTTCGCTGCGGATGGAACGGCAATGCCTCGGCGGAAAAGCGGATGAAAATGAATATCTCTGTCTTTACCGGGATATGCAGCCTGTCCGGAACGTCTATTGGAACGGTTTCGGTCAGCCGCCGACCCTATCATTTCGGGCCGCGTTTGACGACATCGATTTCAACAGGCGGCGGCAATTTGACCGAAAACTGGTCAAGGGCCGCTTCGATGGGGGAAATCTGGGATGGGTTGAAGCGGAAGAAATGCCGCTGTTTCTTGCACTGTACCGAAAACCCATTGCGTTTATGAGCTTTGAACAGCAGCGGATTCTGGATCTGATCGAACAGATGGGCCCTGTGACCATTCATCAGATCAAAGAGGAAACGGGGATGCTGGTCAAGCAGATTACGCCCATTCTGCACAGGCTGCAGGAAGCGTTTCTGATTTATGAGGATCAATATGAGGCGGACTGGGAACGGGGCTGGTATCGGTTTGACGAAATGTTTCCGGATGTGAATAGCGACGCTTATACCCGGCAGGAGGCCCTTCGGATCGTGCTGCCGCGTTTTGCTTACCGGATGGTGTGGTTTGATGCAGCTATGGCGAAATCCTTTTACCGGCTCCCGGAAAAGGAAATCCGCACGGCGACGGACGCTCTGACGCGCGAAGGAGTATTCACGGCATACGGAAACGGCTTCATGCTGACGCAGGATGCGGAAGCGCTTCCTTCCTATTCGCCAAAGAAGCAGCGTTCCGTTTTTGCCGTTCACCGGAATGATATGCTCTACAGGGCGGAAGAGCCTCGCCTGAAAGCGCTTGCAAAGCAATGGACGGCCGGGCTTTCTTACGATTGTGAACCGCTGCAGTATCTTTTGATCGACGGCGAATTTCACGGTGCATCCGTAGGACATTTTCGCAACGGACCATATGACCTGAACGACGTCGTCTGCGATTTGGCTGACGCGGAAGAGCGCAGGGAGAAAATCATCGCGGCGGTGCGTCAGGTCAATTTCGGAAAAATCCCCCTCAGATTTATGGGGAAACGGATTGAATAACGATGCAAACGGCTTTCAGAAGAGTGCCCTGAAAGCCGTTTTTTGTTGAAAGCGTTCCACATGAATTCCTTCGGGACAAAAGAATGTAAAAAATCTGTGAAAAAGCTTGCGTTTCTTGCAGGCAGCAGTTAAAATGGAAAATGGTTGGTTTTGCGATCGGCTGCGGCGCATGGCAAAATGCGCCGGACGGAAGCGATGGGATTTTCGGATGAACGATTGGGATGCGGTCATGGCCAGCGTAGCGGCTTCCTATCGGGAAGCGGGACGGCCCCAGCGGGTTCTGGCTGCGGTTTCGGGCGGGGCCGACTCATTGGCGATGCTGGAATTGCTGGCAGCCTTGCGGAAAGAAGAGGATTTTTCCCTGGCTGTCTGTCATGTCAACCATGGCCTGCGTCTCCAGGCAATGCAGGATGCCGCGCTGACGAAAGAACGCTGCGATGCGCTGGGTGTGCCCTGCCGCATATGCAATGTGCAGGTGGATGCGCCCGGTGAAAACGGCGCCCGGGAAGCCCGGTATGCGGCAATGTTCTCTGTTGCCGGGGAATGGAACGCCGACGCCATTGCCCTGGCACACCACCAGGATGATCAGGCGGAAACAATGCTTCTGCACCTGTTTCGCGGAAGCGGCAGTGCCGGGCTGGCCGCCATGCGGCCGTGCAGCCGACGGGAAATGGAAAACGGACGGTCTATGCTGCTGTGGCGGCCGTTGCTGAATACGCCGCCGTCCGCCCTCCGATCCATCCTGACGGAACGCGATATCGCCTGGGCGGAGGACGAAACGAACAGCGATCCGAAGTACCTTCGGAATTTTCTGCGGCTGGATATTCTGCCAAGAATCCAGGCCAGACTGCCTGACGTAAAGCGTACCCTGTGCCGTTCTGCCGAAATTCTGAGCGCGGAAGATGACTTCCTTGCGGAGCAGGCAAGGACATTTTTATCGGCTAACGGCTGCACTTCGCCGCCCTGTCGGTATGTACTGCGCGCCCCCTTCACGGCCCTGCACCCCGCCTTGCAGCGAAGGGTGATTCGGGCCTTGTGCCCGGTTCCTCTGGAATTTACGGATACCGAGCGTGTCCGCTTTTCCGAAGAAGGACATATTGTGAACCTGCCGGGGGGCTGGCGTGCAGAAACTACGGGAAAACGGCTGCACCTGCTGCCGCCTGTATCCGAAAACGCTTCGCCGGGAAGATTAACGGTGGAACCGTACCAAGGCGATCCCGGAGACGGCATTTTGAGCCAGGCGGTTCCCCGGGCAGTGCTGGAAAAATCCACGCTTCGCTTTCGCCAGCCAGGCGACCGGATTTGTCCCTTAGGTGGCCCAGGCGAGAAATCCCTTCAGGATTATCTTACCGACCGCAAGGTTGACCGCCCGTTCCGGGATTACGTGCCGCTGCTTTGCATGGAGAATCAGGTGGTGTGGGCCGTCGGCATCGGGCCGGGGGAAGAAGCGAGGGTCAGCGCAGGTACGGAGGCCGTGCTGTTACGGTATGATGGCACGCTGCCGGGCGGCGGCAGCCTTCGGAATGACAAATGAACGCATAAAAAAGTACGGGAGAGATGTAAACATGGATACGAACGCCAGGATATACGGGGACCTGGAAAGGATTCTGGTAACGCGGGAGGAAATTCAGGAAAAGGTCAGGGAAATGGCCCAGCGGCTTACAAAAGATTATGAGGGCAGAGAGCCTGTCATGATCTGCATTCTCAAGGGCGCGTTCGTTTTCTTTTCCGACCTGGTCCGGGAAATGGATCTGCCGCTGACTACTGAGTTTATGGCCATTTCAAGTTATGGCAGCAGCACGAAATCCTCGGGCGTAGTACGGATCCTGAAGGACCTGGACCGGGATATTTCCGGCCGGGATGTGCTGGTCGTTGAGGATATTGTGGACAGCGGCCTGACCCTTTCCTATCTGAAAGGAGTTCTTGAAACGCGCAAAGCCCGCTCCGTTGCCATTGTGACCCTGCTGGATAAGCCCGCGCGCCGCAGGGTGCCGCTGGAAGTGCAGTATTCCTGCTTCAATATTCCGGACGCGTTCGTGGTGGGCTATGGCCTGGATTACGATGAGAAATACCGCAATCTGCCCGATATCGGTGTGCTGCACCCCAAAATTTACACAAAGGAAGGCTGAATCATTGCCAAAATAGCGCGAAGTGTGCTATAATAAAATTTGGATTTTCGCAGAAATATGCGAAAAGACTCAAGGAATTGCAGGAGGACTTTATTTTGAGAAGAGTATCGCGCGGGCTGCTTGGCTATGTGGTCATGATTGCGGTGTTCATCTTTCTGATTGTGATCCTTTCCAACGGGATCGGCGGAGAGAGCAAGCGAATCGAGTATCCTACGCTGCTCAGCCTGATTGAAGATGGCGAAGTGGATCGTGTATCCATTCGCGGCACGTCGCTGGTGGGCAGGTTGAAAAACAGCCGGATTTCGGTGGCCGATTATCCCAGCCGCGGCTATGATTTTGAAACCACCATCGGCGCTGACTTTTACGACACCGTGATTAAAATGGCAGCGAACCAACGGGGCGTGGACGTAGACACCATCAGCGTCAACGACCTGGACTTTGATATTGAATATCTCCAGCCGCTGACCACGCCGTGGTACGTGGAAATCATTCCCTATATGATTCCCGTAGTGCTGCTGTTTGTGATGTGGTGGTACATCATGCGCCAGCAGACCGGCGGCGGCAAAGGCGTGATGACCTTTGGCAAAAGCAAGGCTTCCATGGTGGACCCCAGCAAAAACAAGGTCACGTTTGCCGATGTAGCCGGGGCGGACGAGGAAAAGGAAGAACTGCGGGAGATTGTTGATTTCCTGAAGAGTCCCAAAACGTATTCCGACCTGGGCGCGCGGATTCCCAAGGGTGTTTTGCTGGTGGGCCCTCCCGGCACGGGCAAAACGCTGCTGGCCAAAGCCGTGGCGGGGGAGGCGAACGTGCCTTTCTTTTCCATCAGCGGTTCGGACTTTGTGGAAATGTTTGTCGGCGTCGGCGCCAGCCGCGTGCGCGACCTGTTTGAGCAGGCAAAGCGCAATGCTCCCAGCATCGTATTCATTGACGAAATCGACGCTGTGGGCCGTCATCGCGGCGCTGGCCTGGGCGGAGGCCACGACGAGCGGGAGCAGACTCTGAACCAGCTGCTGGTGGAAATGGACGGCTTTACGGCCAACGAAGGCGTAATTGTCATGGCGGCCACCAACCGCCGCGATATCCTGGATCCGGCCCTGCTGCGCCCTGGCCGGTTCGACCGGCAGGTCACCGTTAATTATCCCGATCTGAACGGCCGTGTGGCCATTCTGAAAGTGCATTCCAAAGGAAAGCCTCTTGCCGAGGATGTGGACCTTGAAAATATCGCCAAGCGCACACCGTATGCGACGGGCGCTGACCTGGAGAATATTATGAACGAGGGTGCCATCCAGGCCGCCCGGGAAAAGCAGAAGGAGATCACCCAGGCGCATCTCATTGAGGCCGTGGAACGCATCCAGATGGGCCCGGAAAAACGCAGCCATAAGGTGCTGGAAGAGGATCGGCGGCTGACGGCGTACCATGAGGCCGGCCATGCGCTGGTGGGGCATTTCCTGCCCCTGTGCGATGAGATTCATACAATCACCGTGGTGCCCCGTGGCCAGGCGGGCGGTTTCACGCTGTCTCTGCCTTCCAAGGAGCTGGATCACCGCAGCAAGCAGCAGATCCTCCAGGAAATCGCCATGTGCATGGGTGGCCGCGCGGCGGAGAGCCTTACGCTGGATGATATTACCACGGGTGCTGTAATGGATCTGAAACAGGCCACCGATATGGCCCGCAGCATGGTGACGCGTTTCGGTATGAGCGATAAGCTTGGTACGGTCTATCTCGGTACCGATCAGGAAATTTTCGTCGGTATGGAATTTGGACAGAGCCGCGAGTACAGCGAAGAAACGGCCGCCCTGATCGACAACGAGATTCGCAGCATCCTGGACCGTGCTTATGCGCAGGCTCGGGATATCCTGACATCCCATTTGGAGCAACTTCACGGGCTGGCCCATCTCCTGATTGAAAAAGAAACCGTTACACGGGAAGATTTCCTGAAGTTCCTTAACCCGCCGGCCGTTGCCGCAGAAGGCGCAGTTCAGTAATTTTTTGTAACGTATTGTAACTTTTTGCCTTCTGTATCGTCTTATATATGGGGGAGGGAATTATTCCCCGCGATATCCGAAGGAGAAGATGCGAGATATGTATTACCAAGGTTATCGTCCGCCGCCGCAGCCGCCCGTGCAGCCGAACCGCCCGGCACGGCTTCCGAACGGAAACCGGCGCAACCGGCGCAGAAAGCGGCATCCGGTGCTTCTGATTGTCAGCATTCTGGCTGTGGTGGTCATTGCCTTGACCGTTGCCGGTATTTACGGCATGAAATACATGAATCTTGTCAACGAAGTGAAGGCCGTTGATGGCGTATATCTGCAGAATATTTATGTTGACGGCATTCATTTGGGCGGCATGACGGCACAGGAGGCAATCGATACCGTCTACGCTGCCGTGGATGCCCGGCAAAATGATTGGCAGTTGGCGCTGACGTATCAGGGCATCACGTTGGGCAGCCTTACATACAGCGACATGGGCATTACGACTGATCGGACGGCCGTATATAATTTGCTGCGCGATGCATATCTTCTGGGTCATGAAGGAACGCTGCAGGAGCGCAAACAGGATATTGAAACCCTGAAAGTGACGCCTTACAAAGTGTTTACCACGCAATCCGCCATGACAGATGAATATCTGAATAAAATGCTGGCAGATATTCAGGCGCAGTTTGCCCAGGAGCCTCAGGATGCCTATCTTGTATACTTTGAGCCCAATCAGGCGGATCCTTTCGGCATTCAGAGTGAACAAAACGGCCGTTATCTGGATATTGAACCGATTCGCACGCAGATTATGCAAATGGCTGCAGACGGAACGTCAGGCTCGCTGGAGCTCCATCCGCAAGCGTTGTATCCTGCGGTCACAACGGCTGATGTACGTGCCAAACTTACACTGATTGCCGAAGCAATCACGCCTATTTCAACCTCCTCTGCGGAAGCGCGTAATCAGAATATCCGTATTGCCTTTGACAAAATCAACGGCACCGTGCTGGAACCCGGTCAGCAGTTCAGTTTCAACGGCAAAGTAGGCGCAAGAACACTGGAAAACGGGTTCCAGTATGCCATTGAATATGCGAACGGTGATTCGGTAGTGGGCGTCGGCGGCGGTGTGTGCCAGGCCAGCACCACGGTTTACCTGGCGGCCTTGCTGTCCAATCAGAAAATTGTCAAGCGGGAACCGCATTCTGACGAAGTGAGCTATACGACCTTCGGACAGGATGCCACGGTGTACTATACCCGGGATCGAAAAATTGATTTCGTCTTTGAAAACAATACGGACGGGAATCTATACATTACGGCCCATGTGGAATCCGCAGGAAAAAACAGGCTTCAGTGTGTCGTCCGTTTTTACGGGCCGACATTGGGGGCCGGCGTGGAATATAAGCTGCGCACCGAAACCGTGGAAGAAATTCCCGCGCCGCTCGATATTGAGTACCGGAAGGACACCAAGGGCGATTATGTAACCTACAAAGACGAGGAATATGAGTTCCGCAAGGCCAGGGCAGGCTATGTCAACGAGACATACCTGCAGCGCTGGGAAGACGGCAAGCTTGTATCCGAAACGTTTGTCAGCCGGGACACCTGCAAGGCACGGTCAGAGGTCATTTATGTAGGTGTTAAAAACCGGGACGAATAATCAAAAAAGCGATTGAGCCATACGCTCAACCGCTTTTTTCAATATACTAAAAATTCGCATTCCAGACGACCGTTATACAGTCGTCTTTTCTTTGCTGCACGCTGGCCAAAGCAGCGTTCAAACCCTGGATGTGCCGAAATAGCCGCCAGGCGGCTTCCTGGATGGCGGTCCCGCAGAGCACGAAGATCACGATACAGCGCTTCGCAGCTTTTTCGGTCACCCAGTCGTTCGCCATAGGGCGGATTGCAGAGAAAAAGCGGCGCATGATTCAGGTGCAGTGTTCGTAAATCCTGCTCGAATACGGTTACGCGCCCGCCGAGACCCGCCTGCTTCAAATGACGTTTACAGAGGGAAAGCGCGTTCGGGTCGATATCGCTTCCGCTGATGTCCATGATTTTAGATGGATTAAATCTTGCGCATGCCTCCTCACGAAGCAGCTTCATTTGTTTCTGCGGGAAAATAGGCCAGCTTTCGCACGCAAAAGCGCGCGTCAGGCCCGGCGCACGGTCGGCACGGATATAGGCCGCTTCCACAAGCAGCGTACCTGAACCGCAGCAGGGATCATGAAGCGGCTGATTCGCGTTCCAGGGGGAAAGCATCACCAACGCCGCGGCAAGCGTTTCCCGAAGGGGCGCTTCGCCGTTCCAGGTCCGGTAGCCCCGACGGTTGAGTGCGTCGCCGCTGGTATCCAGGATAATCCGGGCCACATCGCCGTGAATCGCCACATCCACGCGATATTCCGTCCCGGTTTCGGGACACCAGGCGATTTTATAGCTTCGTTTCATCCGTTCCGCGATAGCCTTTTTGGTGATTGCCTGGCAGTCCCGTACGCTCATGAGCTTACTCCTGGCGCATTTTCCGGTCACATGAAACGCTGCGTCTTTCGGCAGGTACTCTTCCCAGCGAATTGATGTTACAAACTCAAAGAGTTCTTCGAAAGTCAAAACCTTCTTTTCGCCTGCAATCAGGAGCACCCTGTCCGCCGTACGGAGCCACAGATTGGCAGAAAACGCCTGGGCGGGGGAGGCCGAAAAGCGCACCCCGCCGTTTTCGCAGACGCCGTGTATATCAAGCCGTTCAAGCTCATTCCGCACAATCCCTTCAATTCCAAAGGCTGCCGTTGCAAAAAATTCCATTTATTCCTTCGCTTCTTTCGTATCAGTCATATGATAGATTCTTCGCACTTCATCCGTGTCGGTTCCGTCCGCATTCTTTGCAATAAGCGGGGCCTCGACCAAAAGGCCCGGATTCACGTCCAGCATTGCTTCCATCAGCATCAGCCGCGCAGGCCTGTCCGCTTTTCCGTGAACAAAGCGCAGGCGTTTCGGTTCCAATCGATGCTGCCGCAGCGTATCTATCGCATTCGAAAGGCGTGCGGCAGGCAGCATGAAAACGAATCTGCCTCTACTTTTCAACAGCCAGGCGGCCGCAGCGGCAATGTCGTCCAGCGTGCAGCACGCTTCTTCTCTGGCCGCGCAAAGAGCCGGATTCGGGCAGCACAGCGACGAAGACGATGGGTTATAAGGCGGATTACTGATGACCAGCTGATACGCTCCATGGGGAAGTATTTTCTTTATTTTCCGAAGATCGGCCGTGTAAACAGCAATCCGGCCTTCAAGGCCGTTCAGGCGCATGGTGCGCCGGGCACGGTCGGCAACGTCCGGTTGGATCTCTATGGCGTCACAGGTAATCTCCTCTGCTCTTCCATAAAGCAGCAAGGGCAGAATGCCTGTGCCAGTGCCAAGATCGCATATTTTGGTCCGATTCTTGACCCTGGAAAAATCGCTGAGCAGCACGGAATCCATGCTGAAACGGAAGGCATCCGGAGATTGGATAACCCGAAGGCCCATTAATTGTAAATCGTCGATGCGCTCGCCCGGGCGCAGAAGTTCCTGTTCACTCATATAGCGTAAACTCCAGATACTGTGTCATACTGTACCCCGTTGTTCCTTCATACTCCACTTTGCACCAGGTTGCGCCAGCCTCGATGATTACGACATAATCTTCCTTGGGAATCTCAAGCAGAATATCGGCCTCCGTGGAACATCCGGCACGCAGGTTCAGGCTGCTGGACGGGCAAGCCACTTTACCGCCTACAGGAATCTGCAATGCGCGCAGTGTATTGTCACGCCGCAAATTAGGGGACGAAGATCCGGGAATTTCAGTTGGCATTGGAGCGGCCGCTGTGTTTTCTCCTTCAAAGACAAGGTAACGTGTCATTACGTATCCGGTATAACCGTTATATGTAGCAGCGCACCAGACATCGCCCTTTTGCAGAACCGGAATGCGTGTATATTGCGGAATGGCGCAGTAAACCGCCGCATCATCTGCAGGGGCAGATCGGAGATTCAGGGCGCCTTCAGCCGTATTGACGTAAGCATAGGCAACCGGAACAACGTCAGGAAGGACGGTTATGGCCGGCGTCTGCGTCGGTACAGGAGTGGCTGCACTGTTTTCAAAAGACAGATATTTTGTCATAACGTAGCCGTAAGTGTTTTCATAAAGCACCCGGCACCAGTCAGTTCCCCGCTGCAGCACAGTCACGAATGCAAATTGCGGAATCGTGCGGAGAATACGGGCATTGTCCCAGGCAGTTTCGCGCAGATTGAGTGAACCGCTGGGGGTGACTACTTTTGCCATATCGGAAGAGGGTTGTGAAGGAACAGGGGAAACGACAGGGGACGGCGTGTTCACGGTGCTTTCGGACCCGGGCCGGATGGTAAGAAAACTGGTCATGACATAGCCTACTGTCGTTTGGTATTGCACACGGCACCAAACGGGCCCCTGCTCCAGAACAGGAACGGTTTCATATTGCGGAATCGTGCGCAAAACATGTGCGCTGCTGCTGGGGGATTCACGAAGGTTGAGGGAGCCTTGGGCTGTCGTGACACGGCCATAGAGCGGCATATTTTCCGCAGGCGGCATGGTCGGCACTGGGGTCGGCTGCTGCGTGCCGGACGCGAGGAAGGTCAGATACCTGGTCATGACAAATCCTGTATAGCCTTCATAGCTCACCTTGCACCAGTCCGCACCCTGCTCCAGAACGGAAATTACTTCGTTTTGCGGAATCGTCCGGAGCACTTTTCCGTTGACAGCGGCGCGCAGGTTCAGGGAACCGCTGGCGGTTGTCACCCTGGCGTAAAGGTAATTTTCTGCATTCGGCGCCATGGTAGGAAGCGGTGTCTGATTGCCTGTATCCGTCAGGAAAGTAAGGAATTTTGTCATCACATAACCAGAAGTACCATTATAGGTAGTCTGGCACCAGACAGGTCCACGGTTTACAATATCAATGACCGTATATTGCGGAATTGTAAGCAGCACGCGGGCAGAATCCGACGGCGATGAGCGCAGATTGAGCGATCCGCTGGCCGTGGTTACCCGGGCCTGCTGGGCGTCCGAGGAAGGGGCAGATGTAGATGCAGGCGCTTCCACGCCGCCTTGTCGAATCTCCAGGCGCAGATAATCCAAAGAGACATACCCTGTGCGCAGGCCGTATTGGACGGAAGCCCAGTTGCCCGAAATTCCGAAAACCGGCAGCACCGTATTTCCGGGAATCGTGGTGAGCACCGAACTGTTCAGGGAAGGGCTGGGGCGAAGGTTCAGCGCATTGGAATTGATTACCGTACCGCGGCCGTAAAGCAGCGTTGGCTGAGCAGTACCGTCATTGGGAATACTGCCGGAAACGGCTAAACCGGCCTTCAGGGCATAACCGCAAAGGTTGCCGTAGCTGACCAGCAAATAAGTACCTGCATCCCGATAGACCCGGACGGTCGCGCCGGCAGGCAGTTCAGCAATCAGGTAGGATACTTCGCTTGTTTCATATCGAAGCGGCAGAGACGACCCGCTGAAGGGGCGAACAACTGCTGTACCGTCTCCATTTACGGGAATATCGGCGGGGTTCTCCGGGATAATCTGTTCCTGGCTATCCTGACCATCCACTACGGCTGACAGAATGGAGCGGTTCAGCGTATACTGTACCTGCGTGCAGCCCTCGAAATAGAAGCCCAGAATTTGGTCATAAGAATATCCCATTTGGGCCATATACATGGCGCCACGCTGGCTCATACCGATGCCATGACCGTATCGGCGCGCGTACACAGTGAAGCCCGTGGACGTCTGCGTCACCGACCAAAGCTCGTTATTGCCGCTGTTGATGCCCATTCCCAGGGGCGTCTCCAGTTCGCTAAAGATGTCGAATGTCAACGTACCAGCGCCGGATGCACCGTTCAGCATATAGGAAACATTGAAATCGAGCTTCGTATACAAGTGGCTGGGGGACGCGTACCGGGGCGAATGCGGCGTTACGGCAGAAACGCCCGTCACATAAGCCCCTGTGCCGAATTTTGCCGCCGCTTTCTGATTCAGCAGCGTGCCCAGTACTGTATTGCTCTGGCTTCCGGACGCGTTGACGGTGAAGGTATTTTTTCTGGAAGCGGTATTGGCAAGATCGTAAGGATCATCTTTGACGGTCAGGTAAGGATAAGAGGTTGTGCCCCAGGCGTTCTTGATGGATTCGGTCTGGCCGCCATTGGAAGCTGTGTAGTAGGTGGCTGTAAAAGCATCGCCGTATTTGAGCACAATGCCCTTGGTGGCATCCACAGCCGCCTTGCAGTTTCCGTTGCCGGACGGCGTGCCGGAATAAACCTGATCGGACGTGGTGTCCACCACGTCATACAGGTTCGACGCCGCAGCGCTCATAGCGCGCATGGTATAGGTGCGCGCAGCCACAGCCTGAGCCTTCAGCGCCTCCAGGCCGGAAGAATTGCCCATTTCATAGGGGAGGACGCCGTAAAGATAATCTTCCATATAGATATAGGCAATCACATAAAGCTTATAACTGCCAGCCGACCCCCGCACAAGAAATTGAAAATCGCCCGGGTACAAATTAGCCGGAGCGCGGCCCTGCGCAATCGTCAACCCGTTTTCACCGGTAGCCGCATGGCGGCGGAGCTTGAAGGAAGTGCCCATATCAGAAACGGAGCCGTTTACCGTCAAGGAAAGACGGCCTGTACCGCTGTTAAACTGGACGGTAACCGTTGAACCGTTCTGCAAGGTACGGGAGGAGGAACCGTTTACCGTATAGCTGCCATGAACTGTGAATTTCAATGAAGAGGGATTGCCAAGGGAACTTAAGCAGACCCGCACCATGCCGTTTTGCGTATTGCCGTATGTCAATGGAGCGGCAATGGGCGCCGTAGCTTGCGCATGCGGCAGCCAACACCAAATAAGCACGGCACAGCATAATGCCGCTGTCAGATTTTGCAATGACCGTTTGCCGCCGTGCATCACGTTCAACTCCTGACGTACTTCATGATTGCTTAACACTTTCGTAACCATTTGTAATTATATCATAAAGTTTTTGATTTGTCTATGCCATTTATAATGGGAATATATGCAAGCGACATCCTTATACGTTTCATTTTCAAAAACATACCGCAGTATAAATAATGAAATTTAGTCTGTTTATTTCGGGTTGTGTATTATTTTTAAAGACTTTAGTTTGCTTTCGAAAACACATTTCGAAATTCTTTAAAAAAACATTTGACAAAGTCATATGGATGCGATATAATCGTCATGCTGTTTATGCGGCCGTGGCGGAATTGGCATACGCGCACGTTTGAGGGGCGTGTTCTTAACCGAGTACGAGTTCAAGTCTCGTCGGCCGCACCAAAAGAAACCCTTGCAGAGTACGACTTGCAAGGGTTTTTTATTGCCCGAGTACACAGCTTAGTACACGTTTTACGCGAGAAAATACGATTGTTTTTTCTTTGATTCCGTTTTATATTTTTCTATACAGGAAGTGCAAAGCCCGGTACAAAGTGTTATAATGGCAATGCCATGCAGTATGGCGGTACATTCTTAAAATGAGGAATTCAGAAGATATGGATGAAAGAAACCGTTATTTGAAGGCTTTCCGGGCGGCATTCCCCTGCACGCTTCCTGTATTAGCCGGGTTCGGCTTTCTGGGGCTGACTTACGGTGTGTATATGAACGTATCCGGCTTTGGCTTCTGGTATCCGCTTTTCATCAGCATCCTGGTTTTTGCCGGATCCATGCAGTTTGTGGCGGTGGATATCCTGCTGGCTGCATTTCATCCTTTACAGGCCTTTTTGCTGACGCTGATGGTAAATGCGCGGCACCTTTTTTACGGCATCAGCATGCTGGAAAAATACAGGGACACGGGCAAGAAGAAACCGTTTCTCATTTTCGGCCTCTGTGACGAGACGTTTTCCATCAATTGCTCAGCTGAAATCCCGCCGGATGTGGACAAAAGCCTGTTTCTGACATTTGTGACGCTGCTGGATTATCTTTATTGGGTCGTTGCGTCCACCGCGGGCGGTATGCTGGGATCCCTGGTGCATTTCAGCACGGAAGGCCTGGATTTTGTCATGACCGCCATGTTCACCGTCATCTTTCTGGAGCAGTGGCTCAAAGATCGATCCCATATTTCGGAGATGACCGGCGTTTTACTGTCCGTTATCTGCCTGTTGATTTTCGGCGCGGATGACTTTATACTCCCCGCCATGGCGGCCATTCTTTTGACCTTGACGCTTCTTCGCAAGCCCATTGAAAAAGGAGGCGACGCCGCATGATAATGACCGTTCCCCAGCAATGGATTACCGTTTTGCTGATTGCGGCTGCCACCATGCTGACCCGTTTCCTGCCATTTGTTCTTTTTCCGGCCAGGAGACAGACGCCCGCTTATATTCTCTATTTGGGAAAAGCGCTGCCAGCCGCTGTATTTGGCCTTTTGATTGTCTACTGTCTGAAAGAAGTAAATGTTCTGGAAGGAAGTCACGGTCTGCCGGAATTGATTTCCATTGCGGTTGTGGCGGCGCTTCATCTGTGGAAGCGGCAAACGCTTCTTTCCATTGCGGCAGGTACGGTTTGCTATATGCTGCTGGTTCAGTTCGTATTTTGAAGGAGGAAGAAACGATGCTGTCATTTGCCTGCGATTACCTGGAAGGAGCCCATGAAAAGGTGCTGCAGCGACTGACCGAAACCAATCGGGAGCAGCTGCCCGGATACGGCGACGATATTTACTGTCAGCGCGCTGCGGAAAAAATCAGGACTGCCTGTCAATGCGAAAATGCGGATGTGCATCTGCTGGTAGGCGGCACGCAGACCAATCAGGTGGTTATTGACAGCCTGCTGGCAGGTTACCAGGGCGTCATTGCCGCCGATACGGGCCATATCAGCGTGCATGAGGCCGGGGCCATTGAGTTTACAGGTCATAAAGTGCTGGCGCTGCCGCAGACGGACGGAAAACTGGCTGCGGAAACGCTGCAGAACTACCTGAAAACGTTCTGGGCGGATGAAAGCTGCGAGCATATGGTCATCCCCGGCATGGTTTACATTTCTTATCCGACGGAATACGGCACGCTGTACAACAAGGCCGAGCTGCAGGCCCTTTCCGATGTGTGCCATGCCTACCATATGCCCCTGTATCTGGACGGCGCACGGCTCGGATACGGCCTGGCGGCGCAGGAAGACATGACACTGGCCGACATTGCGGCTTTATGTGATGTTTTCTACATCGGCGGCACCAAAGTGGGCGCGCTGTGCGGAGAGGCGGTCGTATTCACTCACGGCAACACGCCGCCCCATTTTCTGACCAGCATCAAGCAGCACGGCGCTTTGCTCGCCAAACGGCGGCTGGTGGGTGTGCAGTTCGATGCGCTGTTTACGGACGATCTGTATATGGAAATCAGCCGCCACGCGATTCAAATGGCCCGCCGATTGAAAACCATGCTGCGGGAAAAAGGATACGGCTTTTTTCTGGACTCGCCCACCAATCAGCAATTCGTCATTCTGACCCGGGAGCAAAAAGAACGTCTGGAAAAAGCGGTCGGATTCAGCGTATGGGCGCTGCATCCGGACGGAAGCGCCGTGGTGCGCTTTGCCACCAGCTGGGCCACGACGGACGAACAGCTGGATATGCTTGAAAAAATGCTTTAATTTCCCAAGAATGAACCTTGATCGAGAGAACGCGCGGAAATTGTTTCCCGCGTTCTTTTTGCACCTGTCTGCTTCCGCATAAAATAGATTGTCCTGACGCACAGTAAAAAAGGATGGGAGGGCAGATTTTGATGCAGATTCGAACCGATTTGGCGGTGGAAAGCCGTGCGTGCGCAGGCGCGATTCAAGGGGTTTTGTCCCGAACGTTCAAACACGGCGATATCGAGGAAACCCACGTGACCATTGAAACCGATGAAGCTGCCGAAGCCCTGCAAAAAGCGATGGGTAAATATATTACCCTGTCGCATCCTGCGCTGCTTCACGCCGATGCCAGGGAACGGATGGAACTGGCACATTCGCTTGCAGACGCATTGAGGAGTATCCTGCCGCCCTTTGGCGATTTGCTGGTGGTGGGGCTCGGCAACCGGCGCATTACCGCGGACGCCTTAGGCAGCCGTGTGCTGGAGAGCCTGTTGATTACCCGGCACATGCAGCAGGTGATGGACGGCGCGCTGCAGGGCAGGCTGCGGGGCGTATGCGCCGTCGCCCCCGGGGTATTGGGTGTGACGGGCATGGAAACGGCCGAAGTAGTGCACGGCATCGTGGAGCATGTGCGCCCGGCAGCTGTCATCGCCATTGACGCGTTGGCGGCGCGGGAAAGCTGCCGCATCTGCACCACCATCCAGATTACGGATACCGGCATTCTGCCTGGCAGCGGCGTGGGGAATCACCGCATGGGGCTCACCCGGGAAACGCTTGGCATTCCCGTGGTGGCCATCGGCGTTCCTATGGTGGTGTATGCCGCGGTCATCGCCAGGGACGCCCTGTCCCTGCTCCTTCGGGATTTCGGGATTTCCGAAAATGAGCATGAGCAGGCCATGGACGCTATGGTAGGCAAAGTCATCGAGCAGGGGCTGGGGGAGCTGGTAGTGACCCCAAGAGAAGTAGACGAACTTGTGGGGCGGGTTGCCCAGATCATTGCCGATGGGCTCAATATGGCGCTGCAGCCCCGGCTTTCGGAAGAAGAAATCCATATTCTTTCGCATGACGGCGTGTGACCGTGCATATAATGCACAGGAGGAAGTAATCCATCCGGAGGAGAAGAAATGAAAACACGGTTTTTCGTCATGCTTCTGGCATTGCTGCTTTTTGCTGCCAGCGGGCAGGCCCAGGAGATCGATCTGAGCATTCCGGCCGCACAGGAAAGCGGGTTCACCCTGGAAGTAATCAGCGTAACTGCCCAGAGTCGACGAAAACAGCGGGTTTTTCTCTATCATACCCATACCTATGAAGCCTACGAAATGGATTCCGAAAACCAATATCTTGCTACCGAAACCTGGCGGACGGCGGATTCAGATTATAATATGGTGCGTGTAGGGGCGGCGCTGACGGATTTTCTTCGGGCGGCCGGCATTGAAGTAACCCACGATACCACGGCGTACGAACCGCCTAAACTTTCAACGGCTTATGCGCGATCTCTGGAAGGGCTAAAAACGGCTGCTGCGGAAGGATACGATCTGTACATTGATCTGCACCGGGATTCCTATTCCAAGGGAAACGGCGCCAATACCGTCCTCTGGAAAGGGGAGCCTGCCGCCAGGCTGCTGATTCTGATCGGGCAGGGCAGCGGAACCAGTTTTGACGAAAAACCGGACTGGGAGAAAAACGGAAAGGCGGCCCAATACATTTCGGACGCGGTAAACAGCCTGGCAATGGATATGTGCCGGGGCATTTCGTATAAAAGCGGCCGCTATAACCAGCAGGCAGCCACGCCAAGCATGCTGATTGAGGTCGGCAACAATGCGAATACTCTTCCTGAGGCCCTGCGGGCCATGGAACCGCTGGCCCAGGCCATCTGCCAATATTTTGATATGCTTGAAAATTGAATTTTCCGGAAAAATGTGCTATACTCCCTTTGTAAAATTTTGCGGGAGATGCGCACGGATGAGAACGCTCTTGAACATGATGCGAAAAGAGAAGCGGCTTCGGTTGCTGTTTTGGGGTCTTCTTTCCGCAATGTGTCTTCTGACAGCCGCTGTTCTCGGTCTTTTTTGGGCCTATCCTACCTGCGGGCCAGCCCACGGGATTTATGCCATTGAAACATTGACTGACGCGGAGGCGGCTTCCGACGGCAAAATGTGGGGCATGGAACTGACCGTGCCTGAAGAATGGGATTCCCTCAATGACTGTACGATTGTTTCCAACGGAGTAACAGAAACATATCATACTTTTCTTTTCAGAAAGGCTGATTATGCCGTATTGCTGATGAGCAGACAGGAAATAACGGCGGGGGAGAATCTCACAGTGGGCATCGATCATCCGGATGAGCAGGAAGCGCTTCTTGCCCGGTATCAGAACCAAATCCCGGAAATGCAGCTTTTCGTTTTTTACGATACGGCGCCGAATGATTGGCTGTATGTCGGCCTCTTTGCCGGGCTTGGCTGCCTGTGCGGGTGCATTTATCTGCATTTTCATGGGCGGAAGTACCTTTTGCATCATACCCGCTTTGGAAAAGAAATTCTGGCCTTGTCTGAACCCAGGGAAGCTCTTCGGGAAATGGCTCGGGAAATGAAAAAGCCTATCCTGAAAACGGATACCATGGTTCTGCTGGAGCATTGGATCCTGTATAAACGGTATGAGGAAGCGGAAAAGCGCTGGCACCATTGCCCCATTGAAAAAGCCCGCGTGATTTCGGACACTCTGAGCAGCTTGGATAAAAGCGCCGACGATGAGTATGACGAAAACCCGGACTATCAATGGACGCTGAACGAACTGACACGCCAGCACCGGATTCTGTTGAATAACCTGCAGGAAGCCCAGACGGCAGAAGCTTATTTTCAGCATACAGGAGAAGCGTAATGGAACGGAAAGAACGGCCCATCGGCATGTTTGACAGCGGCGTTGGGGGAATCAGCGTGCTCAGGGAGGCCGTACACCAATTGCCCCACGAGGATTTTATCTTCTATGGCGATACCGCTCACGCCCCCTATGGCACAAAAAACCGTGCGGATGTGCTGTTTCTTGCCCGGAACGTGGTGGAAATCCTGTTGCAGTACGAGGTTAAGGCCATCGTAATCGCCTGCAACACGGCCACCAGCGCGGCTGCGGCAGAGCTCCGCAGGCAGTATGATTTTCCCATTATCGGCATGGAGCCCGCCCTGAAACCTGCTTCCCGGTTTCATCAGGACGGCGTCGTGCTGTCCCTTGCGACGCCTGGCACCATTGGCGGCGAAAAATACGCCGATCTTTTGAAACGTTACGGGGAAGGCGTTATTTCCCTGCCCTGCCCGGGGCTCATGGAATTCGCAGAGCGCGGGGAAATGGACAGCCCGGCGCTGCATGCGTATTTTGATCGGCTTCTTGCGCCTTACCGGAATCGGAAAATTGAGGCGGCAGTGCTGGGCTGCACCCATTACGTGTTTTTAAAAGATGCTTTGGCCCGCCATTTGCCTAGCGTGCCGCTATTGGACGGCAACGAGGGCACGGTGCGCAGACTGCATGACCTGCTGGAAGCCCGCGATGAACTGACGGATAAAACAGAAAACGGACAGGTGACGCTGCTTTCCTCCGGCGGCGAGGATGCGGTAGCACTCATGAACCGGCTTTTGCATACGGAAACAAAAAAAGTACCGTAAAAAAATGACAGTTTCTCCGATTTGTGCTATACTGATTTGCGGTTCAATTCCACGATTATTCCCGAAAGCAGGTGAGAAACTTGAACATCAAGATTACTGCCGACAGCACATGCGATCTGAATGCGGAATTGCTGCAGCGCTACGACATTTCCCTGACGCCCCTTTACGTCATCAAGGACGGCCAGGCGTTCAGGGACGGCGTGGATATCCACCCCGCCGATATCTTTGCCCATGTGGCAGCCGGGGGAAAGCTGTGCAGCACGTCGGCCGTGCCTGTGGACGATTACCGCGAATGCTTCGGCAAATTCTCGCCGGATTATGATGCCGTGATCCATATCACCATCGGCTCCGGTTTCTCCGCCTGCTATCAGAACGCCTCCATTGCCGCCGCCCAGTTCAAAAACGTCTATGTGGTGGACAGCATGAACCTTTCGTCCGGGCAGGGGCATTTGGTGATTGAAGCGGCGCAGCTGGCGGATGCCGGCATGAGCCCTATGGAAATCTGCTCCACACTGAACGCCATGCGCAGCCGGGTGGAAAGCAGCTTCATTCTGGATCAGCTTGCCTATATGCAAAAGGGCGGCCGCTGCTCCAGCGCCACGGCCCTGGGGGCCAATCTGCTGAAAATCAAGCCCTGCATTGAGGTAAAGGACGGAGCCATGGGCGTGGTGGAAAAATATCGGGGGCACTTGGAAAAATGCCTGGAAAAATACGCCAAGGATCGGCTGAAAGACCGTACCGACCTGCGCTTTGACCGGGTGTTCATTACTCACTCCGAAATCGACCAGGCCATTGTGGACTCCACCCGCGAGCTGATTCAGAAATACTGCTCCTTTGACGAAATCCAGGAAGCAATCGCCGGCTGCACCATTTCCTGCCATTGCGGGCCCAAAACGCTGGGGATTATGCTGCTGAAAAAGTAAACGGCTTCCCGCCTTGACAAAAAGCGCCTCAGCGGGCTATAATAACGGCGCTGGGGTCATGGTGGAATCGGCAGACACCTTAGACTTAAAATCTAATGCTTTTTTAAGCGTGCGGGTTCAAGTCCCGCTGACCCCACCAAAACGCATTGCCAAATACAATGCGTTTTTTGTATCGTCAGAGTGAAATCAAAGACCTTCCGCTCAAAAATTGTAAGTTTGTCAAACAAATAGGACAGTAAAGTAATTCCGGAGGAAAGAACGCGGAGATAACCAGCCAAGTGGTC